>CAMCYN010000221.1 GCA_945883955.1 Akkermansia muciniphila | reverse complement strand
TGAGCGACACCATGAACTCTCAAAATTCAGGCACTTCACCCGCAGCCGGTTGGCGGCTGGAACATTCCTATGCCGGGTTGCCCGGCCTTTTTCATTCCGCCATCGCCCCGACCCCGGTGCGTGCGCCCCGGCTTGTCATTTTCAACCGTTCCCTTGCCGAATCGCTCGGACTAAGGGTTCAGCATTTGCAGGGTGACGCGGGCGCCTTGTGTTTTTCGGGTAATCAACTGCCGGCCGGTGCGGCGCCTCTTGCCCAGGCGTACGCCGGGCATCAGTACGGGCATTTCACCGCCCTGGGCGATGGACGGGCCATTTTGCTGGGGGAACAAATTACGCCCCGGGGCGAACGATTTGATGTTCAGTTCAAGGGTTCCGGACCCACACCCTACTCCCGGCGGGGCGATGGGCGGGCCGCTTTAGGGCCGATGTTAAGAGAATATATCATCAGCGAGGCCATGGCCGGACTGGGGATTCCAACGACCCGGAGTCTCGCGGTGACGGCCACCGGGGAGGATGTTTTCCGGCCGGAACCGCTCCCGGGGGCGGTGCTTACGCGGGTGGCGGCTAGCCATATTCGGGTTGGAACCTTTGAGTGGGCGGCGGCGGCCGGAGACGCTTCGGCTACCAGCACACTCGTGGATTATACCTTGAGCCGGCATTATCCGGAGCTTGCGGGGGCGGAAAACCGCTCGTTGGCTCTGCTTGAGGCGGTCATCGAGAGGCAGGCGGTGCTCTTGGCGCAGTGGATGACGGTGGGGTTTGTCCACGGCGTGATGAACACCGACAACATGGCGCTTTCAGGCGAAACCATCGATTATGGGCCGTGCGCGTTTGTGGATACTTTCCATCCGGCGACGGTGTTTAGTTCGATCGATCGTCACGGTCGTTACTCTTATGGGAACCAGCCCGGGATTGCCCAATGGAACCTGACTCGTCTGGCCGAAGCCTTGTTGAAGACGCTTCATCCGGAACAAACCAAGGCGATTGATCTGGCCGAGGGAGCGCTGGACCACTTCGAGGACCGGTACCAGTTCCATTGGCTTGCCGGGATGCGCCGGAAACTGGGTTTGTTCCAGGGCGAACCCGAAGACGCCGCACTAGCCAAAGACCTGCTGGACTGGATGCAAAACGCGAAGGCGGATTTTACCAACACGTTTTTGGCGCTGGATCCGGCGGCCCCAACTGCCGGCGAGGGGGCGGCGGGCGAGCGATTCGCCGAGTGGCACCTGCGCTGGGTAGAGCGTTTGGGACGCCAGGAGCAATGTGCGGCGGAGTCCGGCGAGCTTCGCCGTGCGTGCAACCCGCTTGTTATTCCCCGAAACCATCGGGTTGAGGCGGCGCTTTTTGCCGCCCAACAGGGCGACACCCGCCCAATGGAGCGACTGCTAGAAGCGGTCGCGACACCGTTTGATCGTACCCGGAACGTGGCGGAGTTTTGCTCCCCGGCACCTGCGGGGGAGGCTCCTTACCGGACGTTTTGCGGCACCTGATTAGGCGCGGGCCATCATTTCGGTCATTTGTTTGGTGGCGTTCCCGATGGGACGGTCCAGGGGGATTCCGGCGCAGGTGAGCAGTGTGCTGAGCAGATCGCCCTGATTTCCAGTGACTGAGGGCAGGAATTGGCCGGTCTTGAGGCTGCCGCCGCCGCGTCCGGCGATGATAAAGGGGAGACTTTCCCGGGTGTGTCTGTTGCCGTCCTCCAGGCCTGAGCCCCACATCATGATGCAATTATCGAGCAGGGTGCCGTCGCCCTCGCGCAAGCTGTGCAACCGTTTGATCATGTAGGCAAATTGGGAGATGTTGAAGTGGTTGATTTTAGACACTTTATCAACCTTGTCCGCCTGATTGTTGTGATGGGTCAAAGAGTGGTGTTGGTCGGAGAAGCCGAGCTCCGGGTAGGAGACCCCGTTTGGGGTGGAGCCGATGTAGGTACTCACGCGGGTGGTGTCGGTTTGGAAGGCTAGCACGGTGAGGTCGCACATCACCTGCATGTATTCGCTGCGTTTGTCGCCTTTGGGGATAGCGATCTCGATGGGCGGTGAGTCGCTGGTGTTGCGTTTGGCCGAACTGACTCCGGCCGCTTCCAGGGCGGCTTCCTTTTGGCGAAATTCGATCGAGGCAATGCGCCGTTCGAGAGAACGCACACTGTCGAGGTACTCGTCGAGTTTGTGCTGGTCGTTCTGGTTGAGTTTGCGCCGAAGATCCTTCGCGCCCCCCAGGACCAGATCGAGCATACTGCGATCGAGGGCGTCCGCCTGGGACTGTGCCCCGGATCTGTCAGGGCGACCGTTCTGATTCTGGTCTTTGAACAACCGGTTGAACACGCTGCGGGGATTGGTTTCGGCCGGGAGGGGTTGAGTGGGCGACCGGAAGCTGCAATGCGAATAATAGGCCTCGTTGAGTCCCTCCTGATTCTCCTTGTGGGTTTGGGGCATCGTGGCCAACTCCAACGAGGGCAGGGAAGTAAAGGCGCCAATATAGTTGGCGGCGATCTGGTCGGCGGAGATGGCGATATTGACGGTATGACGCCGATTGGAGTCGGGCAAAGTGGCGGTCAGCCAGGTGGAGAGTTCGAGCGCATGAGGGGCGCCATTGAGGGGGGAGATGGGAACACCTGAGATTCCCTTCATTAACAGACACTGATCGAGCACACCCCGCAGAGACTCCAGGCAGGCGGGCGGAGTGGATAAAAAGCTGGCCGGATCCGTGGGCCAGAACTGTTCCATGATCACGCCGTGCGGCATGTACATGAAGCCGAGGCGTACGGGTGGTTTGTAGGCGGCTTTTTTTGCCGGCTCGGCCCAGCCCATGGTTTCGAGCAGGGGAAGAGCGAGGGTGGCACCCAGTCCTCTCAGACAGGTGCGACGATCCATTAGCCAGTTATTTTTCATGGGAGGTGACGAGGGTTTCCTGGATGCGACGGTGGACGAAGGGATAGCTGGTGACGATTTCGGTGATGAGCGTCTGCATGCGGTAGCCATCTCGGGCAATGTTTTCTGCCAGCCGCTCGACGATGATTTCATCGTAACCTTCCAGCTGACGACAGAGCGCATAAGCCAGCAGTTTTTCCGTCAGGTTGCGACAGAGGTCCTGGGTTCGCTTGGCGAGGATCGCTTTAAGTTCCCTGGGAGAGCTAAACCGGTTTCCACCGGGGAGTTCTCCGCTGGAATCAATGGCACCACCGGTGTCGTCCTGCTCGCGCCAGCGACCGATAGCGTCAAAGCTCTCCAGGCCGAAGCCGATGGGATCGAGTGTTTTGTGGCAGCTTGTGCAGGCGGGGTTTGTGCGGTGCAGCTCGGTCCGTTGGCGCAGGGTCAAATTGGCGACGCTACGTTGGTCCTGTTTTTCGAGTGTGGGAACATTGGGGGGGGCTGGCGGGACATGTTCGCCCAACAACTGTTCGAGTACCCAGACGCCGCGGTTGACTGGACTGGTGCGGTTGGGGAAGGAGGTTGTGGCCAGGATGCCGGGCATCGACAGGATGCCGCCGCGATTGGCATCGGTGAGCTTGACCTGGCGCATCTCGGGGCCGGTGACGCTTTTTTCAAGGCCGTAGATACTCGCCAGAGTGCCGTTGAGGAAGGTGTAATCGCAGTCGATGAAGGTCATCAGACTGAGGTTGTTGCGTGTGATGTTTTCGAAAAGCAGGCGTGCCTCGTCGTACATTGCCAAGCGCATCTCAGCGGTCATCTGCGGGAATTTGGCGGCGTCGAAGGTTTTGGTGGCCAGTTTGCCCAGCCCGAGCCATTGGGCACCGAACCCGTCGAAGAGCGCCCGTGAGCGGGGATCGCCGAGCAAACGCCGAACCTGAGCGGCCAGAATCGCTGGATCATGCAGCGTGCCGGCGTCGGCGAGGGCTGCCAGTTCGGGATCGGGCATGGTCGACCACAACAGATAAGAAAGGCGCGACGCGAGCTGATGGTCGTCGAGAGGCACGATGGCCTGGGCGGGATCGGGGGCGGCGCCCGGAGTGATAAAAAGAAACTGGGGCGAAACTAGGACGGCCTTCAGGACCAGACGCATTGCGGCCGGGTAGGCGCGTCCATTTTTAGTCGCCAGATCAAACACCTGCATGAGGACGTCGATTTCCGGTTCTGAGGCGGGCCGGCGGTAGGCCCGGGTGGCAAGGGTCCGGGCGACGTCTCGAGCGGCGGCCCGCAGATCGGTGCCTGAACCGGGAGTATCGCCGAATAAACGCTGTTGGATGGCGGTGGGCGGCGCTCCGTCCGGGGCCAGAATCCGGGTGAGCACGTCGTTGGTGATAGCCAGATACTGCTCCATGAGCAGGGGGGAGAGGGAATTGAGGTATCCCGCGCCCAAGACTTCATCGGGCAATTCCCGGACGACGTCCGTGGGGACCCCGAAGAGATCGTGCAGGGTATTGCCGTATTCAATTTTGCTTAAACGCCGGATTACAAACGGGCCGGGATCCTTTGGGCTCAGATATTTCATCTGCGCGACCCAGTCGGTGAAGGTTTTGCGTTCCTCGTCGGTCGGCTGCTTTTTGGCCTCCTCGGGGGGCATGTCATGGCCGTTGACGCTCACGCCCGACTGTTTCCAGATCTTGCTGAATGCCGACCCTGCAGGATTTTTATTCGCGTACTGGAAGGTGATCCCTCCCTTGCGCTTCGTCTCTCCGTGACATTCGACGCAGTAGGTCGTGACAAAGGGCGCGACCCTTTCGCGATAAGTTTTTTTGGCGGAGTCCTGGGCGGCGGCGAAGGCGGTATCCGGTTCGGTAGCGGCATGACTGCGACCGGCGATTCCCCAGGACAGACACCCTATCAGTGCGAGGAGCGTTCCTTTTTGGAACAGAGTCATGGAAAGTGTGGTGAAGCTACAGGACGCAGGCGTTTTCCCGTCCCGGTTGGTCCACTTGACGGTTGGTCCGGGTGGTATCGGAGCGGGATGGAAAAGGGATACGTGGAGGGGCGACACAGAAGGAACACCCTTAGACAGTGAAATCGTTAGGGGGAGGATTTTGCAGGCTTATTCCGGTCCTCCCAGTTCACTGAGATAGGGAATGGAATCGGCGGCTCCCCGGCGTGTCACGCAAAGGGCGGCGGCACGACAACCCTGAGCCAGTGCTTTTTTCGGGTCGTGGCTGTGAAAGAACTCGGCGAGGAAATATCCCGTGAAAGTATCTCCGGCGGCCGTGGTATCGATGGCGTTCACGGCCGGACTGGGTTGGTGGAGGAAGCGGGAGTCGTCGAAGTAGATCGCACCCTGTGCGCCCAGGGTGAGCACGGTTTTAGCCTTTGGAAATCTCTGTACCATGACAGTCTGGATACTGCGGGGAACGGTCTCGCCGGTGAGTCCTTCGGCTTCGGTTTCATTGAGGATGAATAGATCGACAAGCCCCAAGGGGTACTGGAGTGCTTCGGGGGTCATGGGCGCAGGATTAAAGACCACTTTCATCCCGCGTTCCGCGGCGGTTTGCATGGCGGTCGGTACCGCACTGGTTTCGTTCTGCAGCAGCAATGTCTCGCCGGGTTGGCACTTCGACAGGACGTTCCGGACGCTTTGCTCACTGATTGTCCGGTTGGCGCCGCCAAAGAGAAAGATGGCGTTTTCACCACTCGGGTTGATCTGGATGATCGCATGGCCCGTGGGACTTTCCACACGGTGAACAAACCGGGTGTCGACCCCTTCAGCTTTGAGGCGGTTGCGAAGCCATTC
>CAMCYN010000220.1 GCA_945883955.1 Akkermansia muciniphila | reverse complement strand
CCGGCCGGCGTTATGCGCCCGCCGCTTTTCTGCCCCAACGTTCCATGGCGGCCTTGTCGGTACGCCGGCCCAAGCCACCAACAGCGTGGAAATGGAGGGGTGAGAGGGCGGGACAAGTCGTGGTCTTACGCTGGCCCACAGTCCATTCTACACCTCCACAACAGCGCTCAGCCCGCAGTGCAGGCGAACTCACGCCGGAGTAAGGGTGGGCTGTTAGAGTGGGCTGTTTGGTGCCACCGAACCGCCTCAGGCGGCAGTGTCCTAAGAACGTTCTTCTTTGAAGAAAAGGGCAAACACCACGACGAGAATCGCGGCCATGGCGGCGGGCACCAGCCAAATGGCCTGCCACTGGTGTACGTTCGCGTTGGTGTAATGCTGAGCCACGATCCCCGAAAGCCACGACCCCACGAACATCCCGGCACCGAGGGTGACAATCGCGTGGAGCCCCTGTGCGGCCCCTCTAATATCATCGCCGGCACGCTTATCGACATACATGCGGCCCATCACAAAGATGAAGTCGTAGCACATGCCATGCAGAAGGATGCCGGTGTAGAGCATCCACATTGCGGAAGGGGCTTGGTGAAAAAAGGCAAAGAGTCCGAAGCGTACGGCCCAGGCGCCAATGCCGAGCAGGAGAATACCCTTGGCACCAATCCGCAACAGCAGAGCGGGAAGCAGCAGCAGGAAAACCACGTCCGACACCTGGCCCAGCGTCATCTTGGCGGCCGCGTTGGGGATACTCATCTCGTTCATGAAGACGTTCATCCAGCTGAAGTAAAAACTCAGCGGCACACAGATGAGGAACGAACACACCATGAAAGTTGCGAAGGAGCGGTCTCGAAAAAGTTTGAGCGCATCGAGGCCCAGAAGGGTCCCCAAAGAAGCCGGTGCGCCGGAGCGTTTGGGCGGGGTGTGGGGCAGAGTCAACGAATAGACCCCCATAAGGAGCGCCGCCCCCGAGGCTAGCCGGAACATCCCCGCATTATCCTCCAGCTTCATGCCGCTCACCACAAGGCCAGCCACAATCCAGCCCACACTCGCCATCAGCATGATAACCGGAAACTCCTTCGCCGGGTTTTTGGAATGATGCAAGGCGAGCGCATTCGTCAACCCATGTCCGCCCATGTAAGTGATCGTGTAAGCCAGCAGCACGGGATAGAAGACGCCGAATTCGTGCAATGTGGACACCCAATACAGCAGCCCAGCGCCCACGAGATGCAGAAAGGAGAGGATCCGTTGGGTGGCAAAAAAGCGGTCCGCGATGACGCCCCCAATCAAAGGGGATACCAGCGCCCCAACCGCCGTGGTGCCATACACCAACCCCACCTGAGCGCCGGTAAAACCCAGCTTGGTTGTCACGTAGGTGCCCATGGTCACATACCACGCCCCCCAGACAAAATAATGCAGGAACACCATGACCCAGAAGCGGAACAGGAGGAGTGGTTTCATATTATTTTTCAAATTTTGTGAAGCCTGATGCCTTCGCCGGCGCGACCTTCCCTCTGGCGGATTAGATGAGCGGAGTGCTCCCGGGGAGAGCCGGTACAGGCGTCTCCAGCTTCATGTCCCAGCTCAAGGTCTTCGGCATCGTATCCAGCTTCGAGGCCAGCGCCTTTTCCCACGTCACTTCCTTGCCAGTGTACGCGGACATCCGGCCCATGATCCCCATCAGGGTACTCTGGGCCATCGCGACGCCGTCATTGGGGTTTTGCCCCGCGCGGATTTCGGCAAAAAGAGTGTCGTGCTCGATCTGATGCATGCTCTTTTTTGGGCCGGCATACTTCCAGGGATTGGCCCCTGTGATCTTGGCGGAATAACCGCCCGAATCGCTGAGCTCGCAACGGCCCTTGGTGCCGATGATCAGATCGCGCCCTTCGTTGTGGCAGTTGTTTTCATAACGGCTCTTGAGCACCGCAATCACTCCATTGGACCACTCGTAGGTCACGTCGTGCTGATCCCAGATGTCCCCGATTTTCTGCTGATGGAAAGCGCCGCTCCCCACACATTTGACCGGGGGTTCCGTTCCGAGAGCCCACGCGATTTTATCCACGCTATGAGAGCTGATTTCCAAAATCAGATCGCCTGAAAGCCACGTAAAATGATGCCAGTTGCGCATCTGCCATTCGAGGTCACTTTGATTTGGGAGCCGCTCGCCATTGAAACGCGAGAGGCGCCCATTCATCCGCGTGGAGTAGATCGAAACGATGTCGCCAATGTCTCCGCCGTGCACCCGTTTCATCGCTTCGACGTACGCCGGTTCATATCGCATACAAAACCCGGAACGGATCGCCAGGTTCTTGGCCTTTGCCATCCGGACGGATTCCTGCACCGACACCACACCCACGGGGTCGACCGCCATCGGTTTCTCGCAGAAGATGTGTTTTCCAGCCTCCACTGCCGCCCGCAACATCATCGGCCTGAATCCTCCTGGGGTGGCGAGAATGACGAGGTCGATGCCGCTATCGAGAACCTTCTGATAGGCATCGAGCCCCACAAACTGCCTTTCCTTTGGAACATTAACTCGGCCCGGTGTCGCCCGATACTTTGCCTCAATGCCTGCGTAAGCCCGCTCGACAGGCTCAGGGAAGGCATCTCCCATCGCCCAGAACTCGGTATCAGCATCCGCGCTGAGTGCGTTGAGAAGGGCTCCGGAGCCTCGTCCGCCGCAGCCAATCAGGCCGATTTTCATTTTGCGGGTATCCGGTGCGCCTCGCAGGACGGCAGGAAAGGTGAGGGTCGCAGCCGCAGCCGCGCCGGCGCCAGCCCGGATAAAATCGCGGCGGGAGTGAGTCAGAGGCAGGTTTGGGGGAGTCATGGGAGGGAGTTTGGAGCTGGGATGAATGAGAACGTCAGGGTGGCGCGAGAAGGGTAAGCGGCCGGATCACCGCATCTGCACAACGCAGGAGCCGATTCCGCCCCGGAAATAGTGGAACTCCACGTTGGGGTGCTCCGCAAGAAGCGACATCGGCACGGACGTATCCACGATCCGGTTGGCGATCATGTAAGCGGTAAGCCTCTGCCCGAACGGATTGTCATGCTGCCCCGCGTGCCAGATCGACACCTTCTCCGCCAGCCAAGTCTCCCGTGGCCCCACCGTCACGGCACGTGTGGGCACAAGCGACACGTTCCCGCCGCCGGAAGTGCGCGCGTTCTGGGCGATGGTGACCGGGTGCAAATCGACGATCCGGGTGCCAAGCGCAAGGTACTCCGCAGGGGACGGCGGCGCGTCAGTATGAAGGCCCGTGCGTGGAAGTGGGTCGTTAAAGGCCCAGTGTTTGATGTCCCCCTGCCCGCCTTGCATGAGCACACAACGCACTCCGGCATTCCAGGTGTTGGCAAAGGGCGCGATCTCGGAGGAGGGAAAATGCAGGTTGCTCTCCGGCATCGCGAGCGAGCGGTCGATGCGGTTAAAACACATCTCGCGATCACATTTCTCGAAAGAAAGCGGATGGGTGGGCGGAACCGAGACTCCGTCTATGACCCATTCGTCCATGCCCCAGAAATGGGCATTGTGAAGGGAGATCCCCATTTCGTTCACCATCTGCGCGACCAGAGGCAACTGTTCGGTCGGACCGATTGGGCCGCAGATGCCGGTCGGATTGTCAGGGGTGGCCTGTTTCCAGGCGTGAATGTATTCGAGCGCTTCGGCGCAGTAGAACTCCTGGAGTGTGTCGTAGAAACGAATCCGGAACCCCGGGCGTGAGAGCCCGAGGAGCTGTTCGGGAGTCAGCGCGGCGGCGGCATCAATGAGTTCACGATCAAGAGTGGTGTAATCCCACCAGGAAGGAGCGAGGGAACTGGTTTTGCGTGACATAATTTTACAAGTAGGGAGGGGGTCGAAAGAGCGGATCAGGAATGGAAGCGGGGATTGAGGCCGTAGGTTTCTCCCAAAGCCTCCTGAAGCGGGTTGTCGGTTTCGCTGCCGAACCCGAGATGCAGATGGCGAGTCCAGGCCTCGGCATGAGGAAAGAGACCGGAGCGTGCGCCCAGTGCCAGAGAGTCGCGGTCCAGACCGTGGAGATAACTGTCGGGCCCCTGAGTCAAATCGAGCCAATGTTTCTGGCTGCGATGACAGCTCAGCGCATTGCGTTTTTGTTCATGAACACCGCTCACATCCACATAGGCCTCGGGCTCGACCGGTTTGCGCAGCGGATCCACCAGCCCGTGTGGCATGGAATGATAAATCGTTAACGGCTCCAGAACCGGGGTGCGCTGAGGGGTACTCCGGTAGTTGGGTATCCCCCGGGCAAAAGCTCCAGTGATCGCCAACCGGGCCGTGATCATATGGTCCTCCATATAATCCTGAACGGGATGGGTGAGCAAAATGGACGGTTTGGTCAACCGCACCAGCGCACAAACCCGCCGGATCAGAGAGTCATTATAGAAAATCTGCAGGTCATTGCAGAAGGAACGATGCCAGGTGGCCCCAAGCAGGCTTGCGGCCTCACGCGATTCGAGCCGGCGCTCGATCTCGGTTTCCTTGGTGCTCATCTGCGCACTGCCCAGATTGCCATTGGCCAGGTTGCAGTAATGAAGCTCCCAGCCGCGTTTTGCCAACTGCAGGAGGGTGCCTGCCGCACGAAACTCGATGTCGTCGGGATGCGCAAAAAGCGCGAGTACGGAGGGCATCAGTCGGGGGGTGGTTAGAGGTAAACGGGCTGACCGGTTTTGGCAGAGGCATCAGCGGCAAAGATCACTTCATGGGTGCGCATGGCATCGGAAAGGCCGGTGAGCGGCATTTCACGGTTCCCGTCGAGCGCGTCAAAGAAGGTCTGGAACTGGGTGGCGTAGGGATGATCGGAGACGTCCCCGGAATCCATCATCTTCATGGAAAGCTCGCTCCAGGCGGATTTGTTGGTGTGCAGCTTCATGGAGTGAAATTTGTTATCCAGAAGGCTGCCTTCGCTTCCACACAGGTGGGTGTGGAAATAGTAGGGTTGCAGACAATCCACGACCGCGGCGCATTTCCCAACCCGCCCATCCTTGAACCGCACCAGAGTGACGCTGGTGGTGTTGTATTCGTAGGGCTCGAAAATCGGGCTGGCCGATTTGGTCGCGAAACTTGAAACACTTTCCACCTCGCCCTCCATACACAGCAGCAAGGCGTCGAGCGCATGGCACCCCGCAGTCAAAAGGGCGCTGCCACCCGCACGCTCCTGCACATTCCAGCGGAACTGGCCGTACCAGGGCCCGATGCCGTGGTAATAATCGACTTCGCCGTAATGGATAGTCCCCAGCAACCCCTGATCAATGAGGGCGCGAGTGGAGAGGTACTGGCCGGAATATCGCGCTTCAAAACACACGCAGGCGTGGACCCCGGCTTTGCGCACCGCCGCCTCGATCCGCTGGCAATCCGCCCAGGAAAGAGCCAGGGGTTTTTCAATAATAAGATGTTTGCCCGCTTCGGCCGCCTTCACTGCCTGATCGGCATGCTCCTGAGGCAAACTACAAATGGACACCACATGAATGGACGGGTCGGCCAGGAGCGCTTCAAAGCTGTCGTAGGTCTGGATCGGACTGCCATAACGGGTGCTTAGCTCCGCCGCGTTCTGGAGGCGGGAGGAGTAGACGGCGGTCACTTGGCCCTGAGTGGACTGGTTGATCGCAGGGATGTGCGCGGTGGCAACCCAGCCGAATCCGACGATACCGACGTTATACTTTTTCATGGGGAGGAAAGGATGGTGTGGTTTGAAGGAGTAGACC
>CAMCYN010000219.1 GCA_945883955.1 Akkermansia muciniphila | reverse complement strand
TGCACAAACTCCACCACCTCCGGCAACTCGGCCTCGGTAAAATTGTCCGCCCGAACCCTCGCATTAAAACGCGGGAGACCGAAATAAACCGCATCCGCCCCGTTGGCTACTGCGGCGCGGACACAATCCCAGTTGCCGGCTGGAGCGAGAAGTTCGGGAGTAGAAGCGGACATAGAGGGCGGAATATAGCGCAGCGGGGTGCGATGAGGAAGCGGCTCGGACTTGTCAAAAGGACTGGGGCAAGCGAGAGCAGAAGTCCATGCGTGTGGATCAATGGCTTTGGGCCGTCCGGATTTTTAAAAGCAGGACTCTCGCCGGCGAATCTGCCCGGCGCGGACAGGTGTCCATCAACGGGCGCCCGGCCAAGGCGGCGGCTCTGGTCAGCCCGGGACAAACCGTGGAAGTCGAAGGCCGTTTACGCGGGGTCAAACGACGTTGCGTCCTGACGGTGCTGGCGCTGCCGACGACGCGAGTGTCTGCGAGTAAAGTGGCGGAGTTCATGGATCTACGCCCCCTGCCCGACGCCCCGACCTCCAAAGAACCCGAGTGGTGGGACAATTCCCAGTGGTGGGGCGAAGTGGACGAGGAACCCGGCGAGGACTCCTAAACTGGCGGGACAAAGCGCCGGAAACGGTGCCGAGAGCGAGTCACACGATTGTTATAGTCGGGGCTTTGACGGGCCCGGCGAAGGTGTGCTGTTGTGGAGGCACGAGTGCCATTCCGCCTCAGGGCTGCTATCATCGAGCTTCCGGCGTGCGATTCCCGAGGCACCTCGGAAGCTTCTTTCTCCCATGCCACCCACCCTTCACGACCTTCAAATCTCGAATCTGGGACGCTGCCGGGTTCCTTCTCCTGGCCTGCAACGGGATTGGGGGCACGCCCACAGCACCTGGGTGGAAGAATCGAACCGGATTCTGGTCGATGATCGCACCGAGGCTTTAACCGCCTGTCAGCAAGCCGCTCAACAGCCGCTCACCGTGGAAATGGCCGGGCCGCGCCGGAGCATCTATTTTGACCCGAAGACGACCACGTTCGGGATCGTGACCTGCGGGGGGATTTGTCCGGGATTAAACGACGTCATCCGCCAACTGGTCATGCACGGCCATTTCGGGTACGGGGTGGCCCGGATTTTGGGCCTGCCGTACGGCTTCGAATCGCTGAACCCGGCCTTCGGCCATGTGCCGCTGGAATTAACTCCGGAACGTGTGGCCAAGATCCATCACACGGGCGGGTCGCATCTGGGAACCTCGCGCGGCAAACAGGATCCTGCGGTGATGGTGGACCAGTTGGTGGCGCTGGGAATCAACGTGTTGTTTGTGGTCGGCGGAGACGGCTCGCAGCACGGGGCGTTGAAGATTTACGAGGAGGTCACACGCCGGAAACTCCAGATCGCGGTGGTGGGGATTCCCAAAACCATCGACAACGATCTGCTCTATATGGACCGGAGCTTCGGCTATAATACTGCTTGTGCCGAAGCGTTTAGAACCATCAGTGTCGCCCATGCCGAGGCCCGCGGATCCCGCAACGGGTTGGGCTTGGTAAAGCTCATGGGCCGCGACTCGGGCTTTATTGCGTGTGCCGCTTCTCTGGCGAGCAGTGAGGTGAATTTCGTTCTAATTCCGGAAGTTCCGTTTGAACTCGAAGGCGACACGGGCCTGCTCGCCCTTCTGGAAAGACGGCTCCGGGAACGCGGACACGCCGTCGTGGTGGTGGCCGAAGGAGCCGGTCAGGAACTCATTCCGAACACACCTTCAGACCGGGATGCTTCGGGCAACCGGCGGTTTGGCGATATTGGCGGATTTTTGAAAGGCCAGATTCAGGCGCATTTCGCGCGCCAGAATCTGGAATTGAACATCAAATACATCGATCCGAGCTACGAACTGCGGGGCGGCGTCGCCACGCCGGAGGATCGTGTTTTTTGCCTGCAACTGGCCCGGCACGCCGTTCATGCCGCCATGGCCGGGAAAACAGGCATGGTCGTCGCTCTCTGGCACCAACGGTTTGTCCACCTTCCTGCGGCGGTCGTTGCCAGCGGCCGGCGGAGAGTGGATACTCAGGGCGACCTCTGGCGCTGTGTGCTCGAAACCACGGGCCAACCCGCCCAGATGGGCGACACTCCGGCTACTCCTTAACGGGTTCCGCGTTTTCCGGGGCGGACTTGCGGCAGCATCCGCCGAATTCCTCATACAGCCGCACCAGCCCGAGCACTAGAAGCACGGGCCGCAACAGCAGCAGCACAAGCCGCAGTATGCCGGTCACGACACCGCCAATCGGCAGTAGCGCCAAAAGCAGGCCTGTCCCGAAGGCGGCGCTGATGGCCTTGGTGGGCTTTTCACGGGCAAACACCTCCACCCGTTCCACAAGAGGATCCAAAGAATTACGTGCCGCTGGGGAAACAGAGGGATCCGATGTGCTCATACCCTCTTCTTTGCGCTTTGGCGGCCTCACGCAACTCCCGATTCGGGGTAGGCCCACAATCAGGGATCGCCCACTGAACGGAGGCCCGGGGAGCTGCCGCATCACCCCTTAGGGTTTGGCTTTGCCGAAGACCCAGTACACAGGGTCACTCGACCGGGCGCCGCTGATCGCGCCTCAAAGGACGCCTTTGGGAGATTCTGAGCGGAATTTGGCCAACATGCGGGTACACTTGCCCGCGCGCCTCCACGGAGAGGCCTGGCCACTTTTGTTCCCTGCTCATGAGAACCCGTTCGATCGTCCTGCTCAGCGTCGCCCTGCTCCAAACCGTCGCCCTTTCCCCGGCGGTTCTGGCGGCCGAACCCACGGTAAAAGGACTCCAATTTCCGCTCGGCGAACGTTCCGGCGCAAACCCCGCCGCCCGAGTTTTGGTCGCCCAGATCGTCCAGAGTTCCCAAAAACGCGGGTTCTTCCGCGTGGCCATGCTGCCCATCCTTGTCGCCAATGGGGTTACCGTCACCTTTTACCGGCCCGAAGCGGAGTCCCTCACACATATCCAGGAGACGATTCAGGCTCTGGCCAAAATCGAGAAATTCGAACTCCGCCACCTCTGCTTTCGCACCGAACACGATCCGGCCCCACGCTTGATGGCCGAGGAAATCCTCGTGCGCTCGCCCGACACCTGGACCCTCAAACGGGTGCAACTCGCCGGACGCCCCGGCCTGGCCGAATGCCAGCTTGTGCTGAAAAAGAGCCCCGACGGCGGTCTCTTCTTTGGAGACGGCCAACGTCTTTCGCTCGCGGAACTTCTCGGCCAACCGGAACCAACTCCGACTCCCTAAACGCATTCCCAGAACCCGCAGAAACTCAGTCTCCAGAACCCCCCAGAACCCCCCAGAACCCCAGAGCCGGGTCTTGGGAGCGGGCAGGAATAATTCCGGCCCGAATTTGTCCAAAATCACAGGATCCGGACTCTTTCAGGTACACCCCCCTCTTTTATGAACCGTCGTAGTTTTGTTTCGCATCTAGCCACCGCAATCTTCGCCACCTGCGCGGGCCCAGCTTTAGGAGCGGCCACCAGCCGGCCCCGACGGCTGCTGCTGCGTTCGTCCTGGCAAACGGTGAACATCGGCGACATCGGCCATACTCCCGGCATGCTGGCCCTTTTGGAAAAACATCTGCCCGAGGTGGAAGTCCGGCTCTGGCCGAGTGATGTCAGCCACGGGGTGGAGGACATGTTACGCCGCCGTTTTCCCAAGCTGGTCATCGTAAAGGATGCCGAAGCCATCAAAGCCGCTTTTGCCGAATGCGACTTTCTGCTGCACGGCTCCGGCCCTTCGCTTGTGGCCGAGAAACACGTGGAAAAATGGCGCAAAGAAACCGGCAAACCCTACGGCGTGGAAGGCATCACCTTTTCTTCTTCCAACCCGGACTCCATCAAACTGCTAAGCGGCGCGGCTTTTGTTTATTTCCGGGACTCAGTTTCGCTGCAGTTTGCCCAAGATCACGGCTGCACCTGTCCAATTATGGAGTTTGGACCCGACGGCGCGTTTGGTGTCGATCTGCGCCACGAAGAAGCGGCCACGACTTTTCTCAAAGCCAACGGGCTTGAGGAGGGGAAATTCCTGTGTGTGATACCGCGACTGCGGTTCACCCCGTACTGGCGAATCAAAAACCAGCCTTTTGACGCCCAGAAACACGCACGTAACGAAGCGATGAAAGAGCACGACCACGCACCTTTACGCGACGCGATTGTGGCCGTGGCGCGCCAGACCGACATGCGGCTCCTGGTTTGTCCCGAAGACTCCAGCCAGATGGAAATCGGCAAGGAAATGCTCGTCGACAAACTCCCCGACGACGTGCGTTCGAAGGTCGTCTGGCGGGAAACCTACTGGCTGACCGACGAGGCGCTGAGCACTTATGTGCGTTCGGCCGGGCTATTCGGCAACGAAATGCACAGCCCGATCATGTGTATCGGCAACGGGATTCCGGCCATCGTGTGCCGCTGGGCGGAGCAGACCAGCAAAGGAATCATGTGGCAGGATATCGGCCTGGGCGAATGGCTCTTTGATTTCGATAACGAAGAGGCGATCCGGGGTCTCGTACCCGCTGTACTGGCCTTGGCGAAAGATCCCGCCGCCGCAAAACTCAAAGCGCTCAAGGCGCGCGCTGTTGTGCACGAAAAACAGCTGGCCATGGCTCAAACCACCCTTCGCGCGATCCCGAGCGTTTCCTGAAGCGCCGGGCCCCAGGAAACGCCAAGAGAAGACGGGGCTTAAACGACTCAGGCCTTCAGGATTCCGCGTGCCAGCAGATTATTGAGGCGGCGCGCCACGTCGTTCAAACCGTCTGCGGTGACTTCCGTGTAAGTCCGGCCATCGCGCGTATCGATTCCATGGCCGGAATCCATCTTGCGGATCGGCTCCAGAGCGGCGTCCTCGTGATGGAACACCTCCACAAACACGTGGCGCAGTTGGCCCCCGCGAGCGGCCGCCGTCAGTAGCGCACCAATCCAGCCGTCATCGGTGGACAAACAGCCGCGTGTGGTTTTGGCCGAGGCGTGAAAGATGCCGAACTCCCCGGCGGCTGCGATCTTAGCGATCAAAGCTTCGTTTTCCACAATCGACAGTCCGGAGTCGCCACAATGCGAGGCGTCTACGAGTAGTTTGAAGAACTTCTTCCCCAACGCCTTATTGGCAGCCTTCACAAAGGCCCAGCCGCGCTCGACGTTGGTGAAGGTTTTGAATTCGCCGGGCCGCAGGAACTCGATGTGCCAGTTTTCCACGCAGGAACCGGCCAGGCCCGCTTCCTCGTACACCCGCAGGTGGACTTTCACATTTTGGGCAATCGCCGCCTCAAACGCCGCTCCGTCCCGGCGGGATTCGTTGGCGCTCATCCATTCCTCGATAGACGTCGACGACACATGGCGGATGCCGTGCGCCACGGCCGCCTTGAGGCTCACCACAAGCTGTTGAACTACACCGTCTTCATCCGCCGGGTTCATCGGATTAACTCCGCCCACCATGATAATGAAGTGCACTTCCAGATTGAGCGCCCGGAGTCCGGTGACGAGTTCCTGGACCTCGGCGGAATCGGCCGTGGCAAAGAAAGGAAGCTGCACGCAGGTGAGCTTCACCGGCGAGGCCTCACAAAGGGCCTTCATTCCGGAGAGCAGCACCAGGGAGCCATCGGCATCGCGGGGGAACTTGCCTTCGGCGTCAGGGACGAGAGCGCCGACAAATTTCAGATGGGTCGGCACGACGCCGAGCTGGATATTGGGTTTGAGGGAAATTTTTGCGGACATCCCCGGATTAAAGTGCTGCCGGGGGGATCACGGAAGTTTGAAGTCGGCGCCCGGCGT
>CAMCYN010000218.1 GCA_945883955.1 Akkermansia muciniphila | reverse complement strand
GCCACAAGCTGGGCAATCGTGGAGTGCGGTTTAAAATCGATCGCAATCTCGGGAGCGTTCATGGCGCGCAGCGCTGGCCCGAGTTGATAGAGAGCCCCTCCCTCCAGCCCGTACCGGGTGATCAATAATTCGCCTTTGGCCACGGAACTGCCGGCGCTGACGGTGATGGCTTTGAGGGGTTTGCCGTCGATACGCGGAAGCAGTTCCGGAGGCCATTGGCATTCCCAGCCGCAGTTGGCCGGAACGAGGTCGGTCACTCCGACGCCGAGCTGTTTGAGGAAGCCGGTCCATTGGCCGTCTGAACCCGTCTCGGGCCAGGAGGCGCCGCCAAGCGCGAGAATGACGGCGTCGGCTTCTGCAGTCACGGGACCGTCTGCGGTTGCGAAATCGAGCTGGAGACGTCTGTCCCGGCGGAGGCCCACGAGACGGTGGCGCATCTGGAATTTTACTCCCAACGACCGGAGCCGTTCGACCCAGCGGCGGAGCAGGGGAGCGGCCCGGAGTTCCTTGGGATAAACCCGCCCCGTAGAAGCCACAAACGTCTCCACGCCCAGACCCGAGGCCCAGGCGCGGATGGCGTCCGCGTCGAAGTCTGCGATCAGTTCCTCCCAGAAAGTGGCGGATTTTCCGGGATGAGAATAACGGAGCGCGAAGGGGTGAAGTGCCTCGGCTTTGGTGAGGTTCAGTCCGCCTTTTCCGGCCACGAGAAACTTTCGTCCCACGGACGGTTTGGCATCCCACAGTTGAACCTGGATTCCGGCCTGGGCGGCGACTTCAGCGGCACGTAAACCCGCCGGGCCTCCTCCGATGATTGCTAAATCCATGACGCGGTTAACGGACTCCAAACGGGCCTTTTATGTGAGGAAATTCTGCGCGGCTCGCTGACAGCATTCCCGGATAAGGGCGCCCCATTCGGCGAAGCGGGTTTGGGGTACCCGGGTTGACGGACCCGCGATGGTGATGGAGGCAAAAGCGTGGCCGAACTGGTCGAGAAGCGGAGCGGCAAGGCAGTGGATTCCCTCGAAGTGTTCGCCAAAATCGGTGGCATATCCGCAGGCGCGGACGCTCTCGAGTTCGAGGAGAAAATCCGCGCGACTCGTGATGGAATGGGGTGTGAACCTTTCAAAGGACAAACCAGCCAGGGCCTGATCGAGGGTGTCCTGCGAGGCAAATGCGAGGATGGCTTTTCCGGGCGCACAGCAATGGACGGAGACGCGTGATCCCAGGTCAACGATGTACTTAAAAGAATGTACGGAAGGAAGTTGCTCCAGGAGCACACACTCGCTTCCGGCAGGGATGACCAGTTGGGTGGTTTCGCCGGTAGCTGCCAGGATGGAGCGCATCGGTTCGATGGCGCATTCGAGGAGGCTTTTGGCGCCTGAATGCGGCTGGCCCAGGGTCAGAAGTTTACGCGTGAGGCTGAAGCGTTTGGTGCGCTCTTCGCGTTGCAGATAGCCGAGTTCTTCGAGAGCGCCCGCGAGGCGGAAAACCGTGGCCGAAGAAAGGTGCAGCGTGGTAGCCAATTCCGCGAGAGTGGCTCCGGTCGGGGTGGCTGCGAGCAGTTCCAGAAGTGCCAGACCGCGTTGGAGGGCGGGAACCTGGGAGGCTGCCGAACGGAGCGTCGGAGCGGGAACGACAGAAGTGGATTTCATACGGAATAACAGCCGGAAATCCTTTCCGGAGCAGGTCTCTGTGCGGGAACGCCGCAAATCACTCCGTCCGTCACCGTGCTGATGGACGACGAGTCGGACGGAGTGATTTTGAGGGTAACAAGCCGTTGCAGGCTATTTAATTACCAGCCTTCTTTTTGGCGGGAGCCTTCTTTGGCGCGGGTGTTTTTGCGACGGGAGCTTTCTTGGCCGGAGCGGCTTCGGCGGGTTTCTTTTTTGCAGCCGGGGCTTTCGCTGCGGCCGTCTTTTTCGCGACGGGTGCCTTTGCAGTGGAGACCGGGGATTTTGCAACTTTAAGCGCCGGGGCTTTTGTTGCGGGAACCGCTTTCTTACCAAAGAAACCGTGCAGATTCGCCAGACCCTTGACTGCGATGTCGTCGCGTTTGGGTTCCATCTTGCGCCAGATTGCGGCGGCGGCGGCGATGACTTTGACGTCCTGAGTGAAGGACTCGATGACGACATCTCCCTCGTATTTCACGGCTTTCAAAGCGGCTACGATCGGTTTCCAGTCGAGCGAATCGTTCCCGGGAGTTCCGCGGTCAGTGCCGCAAGCGTGGAAGTGCTTGAGGTATTTGCCGGCATTGAGAATGGCTTTGCCCTGATTCTTTTCCTCGATGTTCATGTGGAACGTATCGAGGTGGAGATTGAGGTTTTTGGCACCTACGGCTTTGACCAGCTTGAGGCCCTGTTCGGTGGTGTTGAGGAAGTCGGTTTCGAAACGGTTGAGCGGTTCGACGATGAGTTCGATTCCTTTGGAAGCGGCGTATTTGGCGAGTTCCTTGAGGTTCTTGACCACGGCGGCGAATTCCACCTTTTGCTGGTCGGGAGCCACGGGGCCTTTCTTTCCAACAACGGAATAAAGCGGGCCGATAATTTTCGGACACCCCATAGCCGCCGACTGGTCCACAAGAGCCTTAATATAAGTCAGCGCCGTCTTTTGTTCGGCAGCACTTCCGCGCAGATCGCGTCCCGGCCCCATACAGGCGCAGATCGAACCGATGGCAATTCCTGCCTTGGCGGCGGCATCCTTGAGGACGGCCGGATCGATGTGCTCGGGGGCTTCGACGGGAATCTCGACGGTGTCGAACCCCCAGTCTTTGAACTTTTTAAATAACTTAACGCTGTCTGTGACGAAGGGAGAGACGAACAGGAAGGAGTTGATTCCGAAACGCATAGAGGGGGAGACGGTTTTTGGTTTTGTGAGGTTGAGCAGAAGCCACAGAGGCAGAGTGCGCCGTGGCAGTCCTGTGCTTCTCGTCGGAACCATCGCCCCGGTCAAGCGTTAGGGCCGGCTCGGTACGCATTATCAGCCTTGTCCGCGGATGAACGCGGCCAGTTCCGCCGTGGTCTGGTAACGCAGGAACGGGGTGATGAGGTAAATCGAACGGAAATGCTGAAGCGCTTCCTCGCACAAATCCCGGGCAATTCGGACTCCGAGTGCCTGGCCTTCCGGTCCCTCCATTCCACGCATCCGTTCCCGGACGGCGTCGGGAATGAGAATCCCGGGCACTTCGTTATGTAGAAACTCCGCCTGGCGTCCGCCGGAAAGCGGCCAGATCCCTGGGAAGATCGGCACACCAAACCGTTTGGTTTTCTCAGCCAGAAGGTGAAGCCGTTCGAGGTCGAACACGGGCTGGGTGAGAACATACTGTGCGCCTGCGGCCAGTTTGCGTTCCAGCCGGTTTAGCTGGGCGTCGATATTCCGGGCGTTGGGATTAAAGGTGCACCCGGAGACGAACCGTGTGGCGTTCTTGATCGATTTTCCGTTGGAATTGAGCCCCTGATTAAACTGCTGAACAATCTTGAGGAGTTCAATCGAAGTGACGTCGTACACGGAAGTTGCACCCGGATGATCGCCGACTTTGGCCGGGTCACCGGTGAGCGGTAAAATGTGATCGATACCCAGTGCGGCCATTCCCATCAGTTCGCTTTGGAGACCCAGAATGTTCCGGTCGCGGCAGGCGATATGAAGTAGCGGGGTGATGCCTTTTTGTTTGAGCGCGGCCCCGACGGCCAGGTTGCTGACGCGCAGGATGGCCAGCGAATTGTCCGCAAGAGTGATGGCGTCCGACCCGGCGTCCGTCAGCGCGCGGGCGCCCTCGTAATACGGCTCCATATCGAGGGTTTTGGGTGTGTCCAGTTCGGTGACAATCACCGTCTTTCCGTTGGCGAGACGTTGCAGGATAGTTTCCACGCCGCCCATTTCGGCTGCGGGTTGGGGTTGCTCGGGGAGGACCACTTCGATTCGAACCGACGTGGCCGGTTTGGAACGGACCGGTTCCCGTCCGGCCAACGCCGTGGCCAGCGCCGCGATGTGACTGGGGGCGGTGCCGCAACAGCCGCCGATGAGTTTGGCACCCTGGCGGGCCAGTTCGACGCCGATCCGTGCAAAGTACTCCGGCGAGGTCCCGTATTGATAACGGCCTTCGCTAAATTTGGGATAACCCGCGTTCGGGAAAACGGCCAGGGGCAGGTCGGCTGGAAGGCTCTCCACAATCCGGAGCATTGCCTGCGGACCGTGGGCGCAGTTGAGCCCGACAAGTTGGGCTCCGGCCTCCAGGAGCTGGCGGAAGGCTGCCAGGACGGGCGTGCCGTCGCGCAGTTTGCCGTCGGCGGTACAGGCGAAGGAGCAAATCGCGGGAGTCTCGCTGAGAGATTGTTTGATCCGCAGCGCCAGCAGCATTTCCTCCAGATCCAGAAACGTTTCGAGGAAAACCAGGTCGACTCCGCCGGCCAGCAGCGGACGGAGTTGTTCGCTGAACGCCAATTCCCGATCGATCCCGCCGTCCCGAGCCTGTTCGGCTGTAATGCCCAAAGAGCCGACACTTCCGGCGACTACGGCATTGCGGCCCATGGCGGCTTCGCGGGCGATTTGCACCGCCTTGAGGTTGAGCTCCTCGGTGCGGTGTTCGAGGCCGTGTTTGGCGAGTTTGAGCCGGTTGGAGCCGAAGGAATTTGTTTCAATGAGCCGGGCGCCGGCATCGAGATAAGCGGTGTGGACCGAACCAACCAAGGGGCCTTCCGAGGCGCAAAGCTCCTCAAAGCAGCGTTCCCAAGCGACGCCGCGTTCCATCAA
Source organism: Akkermansia muciniphila (assembly GCA_945883955.1). Classification (GTDB taxonomy): domain Bacteria; phylum Verrucomicrobiota; class Verrucomicrobiia; order Chthoniobacterales; family Chthoniobacteraceae; genus Chth-196. The sequence goes on along the minus strand of CAMCYN010000218.1, from coordinate 1,062 downwards.
AAAAGTGCTCATGGCGCCGTCGCAGGGGAGGACGCGTTGCTGGAGTTCGTCAAAAAGGTCCATGGGAAAAAGGGGTGATGATGGCCGGTGGCGGGAAAGTTCGGAAGCTGGATTTAGGCTGGGGGAGGATCCGGAGTGGATTGTGCGGTCGCTTGACCCGAAGGCTTCCGCGAATAGAGGTGGGAGATGTCAAAGTCACTTAGACTCGGCTTATCCGCAGCAATTCTTCTCACCCCTATCTACGCAATGGCACAATCGGCTATGATCAAAGGCGAAACCTTCCTCAAACAGAACGCAAAAGTTGAAGGCGTGAAGACCCTTCCAAGCGGTCTGCAGATTAAGACGCTTGTGGAAGGAAAGGGCAAACAGCCCAAGGCCACCGACACCGTGGAGGTGCATTACAAAGGCACGACTTTGGACGGGAAGGAGTTCGATAGCTCTTACAAACGCAACGAAACCATTAGTTTCCCGTTGCGTGGTGTTATCAAGGGATGGACCGAAGGTCTCCAGCTGATGAAGGTCGGGGGCAAGGCTGAACTCTATATTCCCTCGGATCTCGCTTACGGTTCGCGTGGCGCAGGCCGGGATATCGGTCCGGATGAGACCCTCATTTTCGTAGTCGAGCTCATCTCGATTAAGTAAATCGAAGCCGTTTGTTTCGGCAGGGAAACCTCCGAATTCAAAAAATCAAAAGAGCCCGGAGTGAATTTCACCCCGGGCTTTTTTGCTGCAATGGACTGAGGGTTCGGAGTGCCGTTTCATCGGGCGAGAATGAGGCACGCCAGAGCCGAGCGGCGGCTATGAATTATTGGGTCGGATAAGCGCTGCCCAATTCTTTGGCGGCTTCGTCCAGTCGACGATCCATAGACCATAAGAGGTTTCCGGAAAGACGCGCTGCGACCAGAGTCTTGGGGCGATTCAGGAGGTTTCCCGTGGCCAACTCGCCCAGAACGACGGGATGTATTGCTATGAGCCCTTTGTAAAGGGCTTGCGCAAAAGAAGGCGACCCGTGACGGAAATGGTAAATCCAAACCGAAGTGACGGCGGGGATCAGGCTTGGTG
>CAMCYN010000217.1 GCA_945883955.1 Akkermansia muciniphila | reverse complement strand
AACGACACCAATTTCCGCAGCTTTTCGGGCGCCGAAAATCCCACACCTTTCGTCAAAGACGCCTTCCACCGTTATCTCATCCAAAAGGAGAAAGACGCCGTTTCACCGGTTGCCGAAGGCACCAAGGCCGCCGCGCATCTGACCTTTCTGGTTCCGCCGGGCAAATCGGTGACCATTCGCTGCCGGCTCCATTCCCTGAAGGAGGACAACGGATTTTCGGGCCTCGAGAACTTTGAGCAAACCTTTGCCGAACGCATCGCCGAAAGTGACGCGTTCTACGACGTGGTGATTCCCCAGGACAGCTCGGATGCCGAACGCATGATTTGCCGCCAGGGCTATGCAGGTCTTCTTTGGACCAAACAGTTCTTTTACTACGTCGTGGAAGACTGGCTCAAAGGCGACACTGCCGCGGCTCCCTCCGAGGCTCGAGCCAAAGGTCGCAACTCCGACTGGCACAACTTTTTCGCACGCGACATTTTGTCGATGCCCGACAAATGGGAATACCCGTGGTTTGCCGCCTGGGACACGGCATTCCACATGATTCCCTTTTCGGCTGTGGATCCGGATTTCGCCAAGGATCAACTCCTGTTGCTGCTGCGCGAATGGTACATGCATCCCAACGGCCAGTTGCCGGCCTACGAATGGAATTTCTCCGACGTTAACCCGCCCGTGCACGCCTGGGCGGTCTGGCGCGTGTACAAAATCTCCGACTCCAAAGGGAGCCGGGACATCCTTTTCCTCGAGCGCGCCTTCCAGAAACTGCTCCTGAATTTCACCTGGTGGGTCAACCGCAAGGACGTCGAAGGCCGCCACGTTTTTGGCGGCGGCTTCCTCGGCTTGGATAACATCGGGGTGTTCGACCGCTCGCACGCCCTTCCCGGCGGCGGCCGCCTCAACCAGGCCGACGGTACGGCCTGGATGGCCTCGTTCTGCCTGACCATGTTGTCTATCTCGCTGGAACTCGCTCGCGAAAAACCCGCCTACGAAGACATCGCTTCCAAGTTCTTCGAGCATTTCGTCAACATTTGCGACGCCATCAATTCCCTCGGTGGCACCGGCCTTTGGGACGACAACGACGGATTTTATTACGATCAACTCATCATTAACCACAAGGACCCGATCCCGTTGCGGATTCGCTCCCTAGTCGGCCTGCTCCCGATGTGTGCGGTAACAGTGCTCAAGCAGACCACCATTGATGCGCTGCCCAATTTCCGCAAACGCATGGACTGGTTTTTGGTCACCCGGCCCGACCTGCTGAAATACGTGATGGTCCGCCGGGTGGCCGGAGACAAAAATCCAGGCCGCTGCCTGCTGGCTATCCCGTCCGAGAAACGTCTGCGCAAGTGCCTGGCCTACATGTTGGATTCCGACGAATTTCTGTCGGATTTCGGGATCCGTTCGCTGAGCAAGGCCCATGGCAAGAAGCCCTTTGTTTTCATGCACGGCGGACAACGCCACGAGGTTCCCTACACACCGGGAGAAGCGACCACCCACATGTTCGGGGGCAATTCCAACTGGCGCGGCCCGATCTGGTTTCCCACCAACTTTCTCATCATCGAAGCGCTCGAACGGTACGCCTATTTCTATGGCGATACCTTCAAGATCGAGTACCCCACCGGGTCGGGACACTTGGCCACACTGCGCGAAATCGCCATCGATCTCTGTGACCGTCTCATCTCGCTTTTCATCCCTGATGAAGACGGCTATCGCCCCTGCTTCGGCAAAGCCACACGTTACAGCGACGTCGACCACTGGAAGGATCTGCTTTTGTTCCACGAATATTTCCACGCCGAAACCGGCGAAGGCCTCGGCGCTTCCCATCAAACCGGATGGACCGCTTTGGTGGTCCGGCTGGTCCACGAACGGCGGGAGACGCTTATGAACTCCGCCCCGCAGGCACCCGCGGCGGAATTGCTCAGCACCGCCTCCGTTTAAGCCCGCTTCCCAGAGGCTTCCTGCCCGCCAAAACCTTGGTCGGAGGAAAAGGTTACTGGCTGCTGGCGCCGACATTCCGGGTCAGCAGGTGAGCGTATTTGTCCTGCCAGTCAGCAGGCAACCGCACGGGCCGTCCGGGAGGCATTTGCACCGTGGCCAGCATTTGCCGCGAGGCCACCATAAGCTGACCGTCTTTGATCCGGCGGACTTCAAACCCGCACCAGAAACGGGTCCGGTCCAGCGACTCCAGCCAGCCGTCCACCGAGAGTTTGTCGCCCAGAACCGCCGGCTTTTTGTAGTCAATTTCCGTCCGGGTCACCACCGGATACAGCCCGCTACAGGCCATGTCGGTGAGGCCCATGCCCATCTGCTCGGCTAACAAAGTCCGGGCCGTTTCGATAAAGCGCAAATACGCGATGTTGTGCACGACGGCGGCGCAGTCAGTGTCGAAAAACATCACCTGGACCTCAATCCGGATGCGGGGTGTTTCAGGCATAAATACGGAGCTCACTGGCGTTCGTACTCCCCTTTCTCGACCCGTTTCCAAACACTGAAACCCGCATTTTTGGCATCCGACACCGAGAGCGGTTTGACGATTTTGGGAGTCGAAAAGCCGCTAATGAGTTTCTGCACCGGTTTGCGACAAAGGGGACATTTCTCGAGGGGCGGCGCCGAAATCGAGCGGTTCAACGAAAAGCTCCCCTTACAAATCCGGCAGTCTCCGGAGCAGGGCTCGTATTCGTAAATGGGCATAAACAAGGGGCTGAAAACGCGCGGAGGATTAAGCCGTTCCGGCAAGGTAAGCCTGCCATTCCGGAGGCAGCGGCGCTCGCTCCACGCTATCAGCGATCCGCCCCTCGGCAGCCGGATCAAACCGGGTGGTGGTTCCATAAACCATAATCGCATCCACCGACCCCTCCACCGCCAGCGCATGAGCCACCCCGGGAGGAATGACGACCCCACAATGGTGATTTCCGCCACTGTCATCGCCTTCCATCAAAAAACGCATCACGCGCCGCTCCATTCCGGCGCGTTCATCGACCAGGAACATCTCCACGTTGCCCTGCACAAAAAACATCACATCCCATTGTTCCAACGGATAATGCCGCTCCGTAACCGGCGGAGGATTCATCCCGAAAAGTTTTTGGAACCAGACGGCGGGCTCCATCCCCTCCGGTATATACGGGGGATGAATATGAAAGCCTTTGGCCGTACCCGCAAACATCCGGGCGGTCGCCCACTGTTTGGGCCAGATTCCCAACTCGCCCAAAATCCCTTCCTGTTCCCGCGCAAATTCGCCAAAAAAACCCCGGTGCCGCTGCCGGTAAATCTTGCGGGGCACAAATTCAACGCCCGGAATCCAGCCCGCCTCCAACGTCGCGCGTGCCCCTCCGAGCAATTCACTCGCAGTCACTCCTGTGGTAGCCAGACGCTCCAATAGCGTGCCAGCCGAGTAGTTTCTTTGTGAAAGCGCCGCATGGGCAGCTTCCTTTAGTCCGTTCCAACTTTGCATAAGCTTCTGAATTTTACGGCAGCCCCTCTTTTGTCAGGAGCGTCCGAGTATCCCCTTCTCTGCGTCACTTGGCAAACCAAGGCATGCCACCACTGCCTCCGCCAGAATCCGCACCGCCTCTTCCAATTCCGCATCTGTGATGCAAAACGGCGGCATCAACACCAAAGTATCCCGAATCGGCCGCGTGAGCAGTCCGCCCTGTCGGGCAGCCAGACACACCCTCGCCCCAACCCGCGACTCCACCGGGAACACCGTTCCGTCCAATTGGCGCAACTCGATCCCCGCCAAAAAGCCACACTGCCGGATCTCGTACACCCAGGGCAGCGGTCGAATAAGGGCTCCAAGCCACTCAGTCATCCGCACAATCTGCCCCTGAAGCCGTTCCAGCACACGCTCCTCACGGAAAATGGCCAGACTTTCAAGCGCCACAGCACAAGCCAGCGGATGCCCCGCATACGAGTGGCCGTAATAAAGAGTCCGTTCCCGACCGCCCAAAAACGCCTCAAAAATTCGCTCCGAGGTCAACGTTGCCGCCAGCGGCATGTATCCGCCGGTTAACCCCTTGGCCAGCGCCACAAAATCCGGCACGACCCCTTCCCGCTCACACGCAAATAGAGTCCCCGTCCGCCCAAACCCCGTCATCACCTCGTCCGCTATTAGCAACACCCCGGTCCGGTCACACCAGGCGCGCAGTTGCGCCAAAAGCCCCGCAGGCCACAGCCGAATCTCATTGGCCCCCTGCACCAGGGGCTCAATCACCACAGCCGCTATCTCGTCCGACAGCAGACTCTCCAGCCCCGCCAAATCCGTCACATGCTCGACGGGAAACTGCCAGGCCGCAAACCGCTCATGGAAAAGCGGGATCCCGCCCAAACTCGACGCCCCCATCGTGTCGCCATGATACCCGCCGCGGAATGCCACAAATCGCCGCCGCTGGCCGTGGCCGGTCTGTTGCCAGAATTGGACGGCCATTTTTAAAGCCACCTCCACAGCCGTCGACCCATCATCGGACAAAAACACACGCGTCAGCGTGTTCGGTGGCCAGAGGGCGCTCAGTTCGGCGCAAAGCTGTGAGGCGACCGGGTTGGTGAATCCCAAAAACGACGTGTGCGCCACCCGATCCAGCTGCCGGCGCAAAGCGGCATCCAGCCTTGGATGCCTATGGCCGTGGATATTGGTCCAAATCGAGGCGTTGCCGTCAATATACCAACGACCAGCCGTGTCGCACAGCTTCGCCCCCAGTCCCGACTCGAGTACCAGCGGATCGGTGGCGGCCCACTCGGCCATTGGGGTGAACGGATGCCACACATGCGCCTGATCCCACTCGATGGGAGTTCCCTGGGGCGGAACCGTGTCATGGATGGCGGGAAAATGGTGCAGCATGGTGACAACGTTTTTGAAAAAAAGGCTCCTGGCCTCGCAAGCGGAAGCTGGACTTAACCTTGATCCAGCTTGAAGGCGATTTTCACGTCGTAGGTGTCTCCGGAAAGCCCGCTTGGTAGAGGCTCGATCTGATGGATCTTCTGAGCCGAATTCAAAACCGACTCATCCAACTGAGCGTTGCCCGAAGGGGTCACAATTTCCCGACCGGCTATGGTGCCATCTTTGCGAATTTTTATTTTGAGGATCACCACAAGGTTCTGGTCCGCCCGCTCCAGTCCGATGGGTTGTTCCCACCGGCCATAGAAACGGTCATGGATCATCTGGTGATAGGCCCCGAGTTCCGTGGCGGTGGGTCCGCCACCGGCTTTTCCGGCCCCGGTGCCATTTCCAGTCCCCGTACCCGTGCCACCGCCGCCATTTCCTGTTCCAGTGCCTTTTCCGCCACCCTTGCCAGTGCCGCCCGAACCTTTGTCCCCGCCGGCGCCTTTATCGCCCGGGCCATTTCCCGTCCCGGCACCTACCGGTTGAGCCGAGACCGGCTGTGCAGAAGGCACATTTTCGTCCCCGGATTTTTGCGCCCCGGTTGGGATAGCCTTGGTCGCCACCGGATCCGCCTTGGCCACCAATTTATCGGGTTTGGCTTCCGACTTTTCGCCTTTTACAGCCGGCTTCGGGTCCACCTTCGCGTCGACCTTCTTGGTCACAACCTTCGGCTCCACCTTGGGCTCGGGCTTTTTCGGTTCGGGCTTGGGCTCCACCTTAGGCTCAGGCTTTTTCGGTTCGGGTTTGGGCTCCACCTTAGGCTCGGGCTTTTTCGGTTCGGGTTTGGGCTCCACCTTGGGCTCAGGCTTTTTCGGTTCGGGCTTCGGCTCCACCTTGGGCTCAGGCTTTTTCGGTTCGGGCTTCGGCTCCACCTTGGGCTCAGGCTTTTTCGGTTCGGGCTTCGGCTCCACCTTGGGCTCAGGCTTTTTCGGTTCGGGTTTGGGCTCCACC
>CAMCYN010000216.1 GCA_945883955.1 Akkermansia muciniphila | reverse complement strand
AAAGAGCCGTGGGCATCTCGTGTGGAGGAATGGCTTCTGGAAGCCAGGCTGGGCACCCTTTCTGCAGCGGATCGGGAGGCTTTTAATGAGCTTCTGCGGCGTGATCCAGCGGTCCGCCGATACACGCGCCGAGTCCTCCAAAATGACGTGGCGATTTCCGAAGAACTCCGAGCGACACGGGTGGAGCATTTTTTCGATTCACAAGAGCCGATGTTCCCGGAGCCTCCGTTGGCTGAGCGCGACCACTTTTCGGGATCTCGTTTCTGGGCTATTGCGGCAGCCCTGTTGGCGTTTATGGGAATAGTTGCGGTTTGGTTCCCGCAAAGCGGCCGGGAGCAAGCGACAGCCATTGAACGGATGAGTCCGGGGGTGGCGGTTTTGTCGCGTTGTATTGGGGCTGAATGGGCGGAGGGGGCGCAGGCGTATCGTCAGGGGGAAGTGCTTTCTCCCGGGTGGCTGAAATTGAAGTCCGGCATGGTGCAGATCGCATTTCTAAGCGGCGCAAACGTGATTCTCGAGGGGCCAGCCGAGTTGCAGCTGGTTTCAAGCGTTGAGGGCTTTTGCGCCCTGGGCAAAGTCTATGGGCTGGTTCCAGCGCAGGCCCGAGACTTCAAATTGAGGTCTTCAGTGGCCGGTGTGCACGAGCCGAAGGGCTCGTTCGGGCTCGAGGTTGAGAGGAATGGGACCACTGAAGTCCATGCATTGGGAGGTGGCTTGGATGTGGCTGTCGGCGAGCTCTCAGAACGAAAGGCTTTGGCGCAAGGTTCAGGCTTCAGGGTGGAGCAGGCTGGAGTAGTGGCGTCCATGGACATAGCCCCCGACAAGTTTCTGAGAGCGCAAGGTCTTGAGGATCGTTTTATCCAAGGTGGGATGCAGCGATTCGCTTTGTGGAAAGCTGGAATTCAGGATGCTCCTCCTGCGGATCTCGTTTTGCATTATACTTTTGAAAAGGCATCTGGATCGGAGTTGCAGAACAAGGGAGCCAGTCGCGACGGGGGAACCAACGGGGTGATCATTGGAAGTCAATGGGCCCAAGGACGATGGTCAGAGAAGGCGGCTTTGGATTTTAAACGTGTTTCGGATCGGGTGAGGATACAGGTTCCCGGAGAGTTTGATGCCGTGACCTGGATGGGATGGGTCCGGGTGGATGCTTTGCCAAACGCTCTCAATGCGTTGGTGCTGGATGGTGCGGCGAATTTGCACTGGCAAATCACGGGGAACGGTTGCCTGCAATTGGGAGCGCCGGGGGAAGGCAAGGGGCGTGAAAGGGGACTGTCTCCCTGCATTGTCACGCCGGAACTCTTTGGTCAGTGGCTGCACTTATGTTCTTCCTTCGACGGGTTGAATGGAAAGGTGTGCCACTACTTGAACGGCCAAAAGGTGAGTGAAAGCGAGGTGACTAAAGGGATCCGTTTGCGGGTTGGATCTGCGGATATCGGCAATTGGACGCCTCGAATCGCACAAGCTTCCAATGCGGTGAGGAATTTTAATGGTCGAATCGACGAGCTCTTGTTGTTCAGCCGGGCGCTGAAACCTGAGGAGGTTCGGCGTCATTTTGAGTGGGGGGATCCCGATTATATTGCCCCCCTGTCGAGTTCCATTCGTTAACCCCCCAGAACATGAAAAACCTAAGTGTCATACCCAGAGTTGCGGCGATTCTACTCCTTCCGGCTGCCTTTTTACAGGCGGCGGAGTTGCCGGCAAGACGGCCGAATATTCTGCATATTCACGCCGACGATCACCGGGCGGATGGACTGAATGCGCTCGGCAACAAACTGCTTCGCACCCCAAACTTGGACGCTCTGGTGGAGCGGGGAACGACTTTTTCCCATTGTTACACGATGGGGTCGATGAGCGGCGCTGTGTGCCAGCCGAGCCGGACCATGATGCTTACTGGAAAATCATGGCTTCGTATTCCGGCTGCCAAGGTGCCGCTCAAAGATCTGGATGCGTCCACCTTACTGCCCCGTGTGATTGGAGCTGCCGGATACCAGACGTTTCATGTGGGGAAAGGGGGCAATGAGTTTACCCCCGGGCTCCAGTCGTTTGATCAAAGCATTCTGATGGATGATCACGCTCCGGGCCAACGGCGTGGATCGAGCGAGCGCCACGCAGACGCCGTGCTGAAGTTTCTGGATGAACGTCAGAAAGATAAACCGTTTTACGTCTATGTTGCACCGCCTGTGCCGCATGACCCGCGCGTTGCGGCGCCCGAGTTTCACCATTTTTACGACGCAAAAGAGGTTCCCTTGCCGGCGGCTTTTATGCCGCTGCATCCCTTCGATAACGGGGACATGCAGGTCCGGGATGAACAACTGGCTCCCTGGCCAAGAACCGAGGCGGATACGAAACAGCAGAACGCAGACTATTATGCGTGTGTCACTGGGCTGGATCATCACGTTGGACGGATCATTGAAAGGCTTCGCAAAGAAGGGCAGTTGGAGAACACGATCGTGATTTTTAGCGGGGACAATGGTCTGTCCCTTGGCGAACACGGGTTGTTCGGGAAACAAAACCTATACGAGTTTGGCGGGATGCACGTGCCGCTGGTGATCGCTGGGCCCGGAATTCCCAAGGGGAAAACGGACGCCTTTGTCTACCTCATGGATCTGCTGCCGACGTTTGCGGATTTTGCGGGTGCCAAAACGCCTGAGGGAGTGGAGGGGAAGAGTCTGGTGCCCATTATCTCAGGTCAAAAAACGAAAGTTCGGGAGGTGCTTTATACCGCCTATAAGGCGTGCCAAAGGGCGGTTCGCGACGATCGCTGGAAGCTCATGCGCTATCCATTGGTGAATGTGACCCAGTTGTTTGATTTGCAGGCTGATCCTCACGAGTTGGTGAATCTTGCCGATCGCCCGGAGCACGCCGCAAAAGCGCAGGAAATGGTGGCGCTATTGGAGCGTGAAATGCGGGCGTACGGGGATGCTGCGCCTTTGGTGGTGGCGAATCCGGCACCGGCGAAATGGGAGCCGCCTGTTCAAGCCGGGGAGCGACAAAAGAAGTGACGCACTACCCGGGATAGCTGGGGAGCACCCAAACCCCGCATCGTGGAGACCCTGCATGACCCGCAACGCCTCCTTCCGATATGACTGACACCTCATACTTACCACCCAAGCCCTGCGTCACGGTGCGTGTTCTTCAGAGAAGCCCGGTGCGGGAAATCCGCGCGCCGGGATCTGCGAGGGGACTGTCGGGCAACTGACAGTTCTACCTCGATATAACATCACCACCCGGCCGCTCCCGATCCCAACCTCCACCTCTACGTCCTCCTCGGCCAGTGCAACATGGCCGGTCGCGGCGTCCCCGATGAGGAAAGCACCCACACCAACCCGCACATCACCACGCAACGTCCCGGAACTTCGGGTTGGTGAAGCAGCCGGTGCCCTCCACCCCTCGAGAAGCGGCGCCTGCGAGCTGAAGTTCCGCCACTCGCGGCCCGGTAATGCGAACTGAAATCCTCTTTTGCGTAGGAGTGGAGGGGAAGGCTGCATTGCCGAGGCGCCAGTTAAGACACGGGCTTCGCGAGTTGCGCAGCCCCCTACCGTTCGCTAGGCGGCAATTTGCCCGCAGCGTAACTTGCCAGCTGCGCTTGGAGCCGTTTTTGGTTGCCTACATTGATGCTGTGATACTTGTCACCGTGCTTCTGCCGGTGCTCTTCGGTGACGTACGGGGCTTGGATCTTGATGGCCTGCTCCTGAAGTCCCACAGCTTGCTCCTTGTCCCCTTTCATGAAAGTGGCCCGGGCAAGGGCCGCCAAGGTCGCAAACGATTTTACAGCGCTCTTTTGGTTGATTGAAGAGAGGATCTCCGTTGTCAGATCCAAACCGTCGCCGGGGAGTTCGGGATCGGCTAACAAGGTTTCTGCCATTCCAAAAAAGAGGATCGGGCCCGTTGTTTTGGAAGCAGTCCACCTCCCAGCAACCTCTTGGATCGCCGCCTTGGCATCGCCTTTGGCCATCAAAATTCTTACGCGATATTCCGTTCTGACGATTTCAAGGTCATCTTTGGTTGCCACCTCATACCCCGCCGGGGGGCTTGGGACGAGTCTGGCTATCGCATCGGCCGTTTTGCCGGCCTCTTCCCATTTTTTCTCCTGCAGTTGTGCTTTAAACCGCCCATCCAATCGCAGCATTTCGGAACCGATGAGCTGGAATTGCTTTTCGGGATCCGCGGGCTTCTGCTCCTTAGTGGTGATTGCGCCAGCACCCGTCAGGGGCGTCGCGCCGACCTGGACGGCATAAGCCGACTGGCTCGCAGCGGGTTGTTTCGTCTCATCCGCCGCGTACGAGCGGGGGAAGGAAATGAAGGCCGTGACGGCGAGAGTTGCGAGTGCTGATTTCATGGCATTTGTGCTGTTTAGGGTTTGGCCTCGTAAGATCTTTGTTGTGGTTTGGTTGCTTCTGAATGGCGGGCTGGCGGCCCACTGTATGAGCACGAGAAATGGCAGGAATTTCCTTTTTACGTACGTGTGGAGGGCGGGGCCAAATCAGCATTGTACGTTAATAACCAAAGGTGTGGGGTCACTTGGTCTCCGCGATGGACCCGACACTCACGTCGTCGAACCACGTCGCGTCGCCCATCCCGACACCGAGCATCAGTTGACGTTTATCCGCATCGCCGGCGGATGCCTTAGCCGTAATGGTGTGGACGCCATCCACGGTGAGAGTGGCTAGGTTGCCTCGAGTCTCCAGTACCACATCGTGCCAGACATCCGGCGTGATTTCGACCTTGCGTTCAGCGAGCGAGACCCCCTTTTGGCGGTTGGACTCCCCGCGTTTGGCCAGGGCCTCGGCCTCTGCGGTGCCAGGCCGGACAACATGCCGGTCTTCGCGCAGAGCGATGCCGTCCGGCTTGATGTAGGCGCGCACCAGCACGCCCCAGTCGGCCACTGGATTCGCGCCGAGGAAGATGAACGTGGCGTAGGAATTCGCGGGGATCTTCACCCGTGCCGTCATCCGGAGATCCTTGCCCTTGATGTTATGCGTGAGAATGGTGGGATGGCCGTCGACTTTGTGGCTTTGGCCGCGCAGGGCTCCGTCCTCAACCCTCAAGCGGTCCGGCTTACGATATTTTTCATCTATACTGAAGCGGGACAGCGAATCCGGTGATGCGAAGTCTTCGCGCCAAAGGACCCCGACGCCTTGGCGATCGCCCGAGTTCGGCGGGGATGGTACGGCAGGCAACCGAGCGCCGAGCAGGAAGAGAGCGATGAGGCAGGTGACGGGTTTCATGAAGTAAGATGGAGGGCCTTGCCTCTAACACTCCCGATCAAATGGAAATTGCCCAACAAAAGCAGAAGAATTTATCGAAACGCGATTTATGGAGTGAGATCTGTTCGTTAGGAGACGGGTTGGGGTTTTGGGCGCAGTGGAACAGCGAACCGGGTTAAGTGGGCAACAGGGCTTGTTTTGGTTCGTAAATAATTACTGTTTAACGATTGGATTCATTGTTTTGAGTCCGATCGCAAGCAAGCCCGCGGAAGCAGAATGAAGAGACTAACGCACAATGCTGATTCGGCCCCTCCCTCCACACGTACGTAAAAAGGAAATTTCATTCCGCCCGCAGGATCGCGATTCTCAGGCCCGACAGGCTGTTAGCGGAGCAGGGGTTGCAGGGTCTTCCAGACGTTTTCGGCCACCCGCTTCTGGCCTTCGGCCGTGGGGTGAATCAGGTCGGGTTGGTTGAGTTCGGCCACTCCGGCCACACCTTCCAGAAGCGACGGAATGAGCGCGACCCGGTTTTGGGCTGCGACCCGGGGGAAAACCGCCGCGAAAGTCTTCACGAAGGCGGCTCCTAAATTTTCGGGCATCTGCACCCCGGCCAGCACAATCAGGGTCTGTGGATTTTTGTTCCGGACGGCTTGAATGAT
>CAMCYN010000215.1 GCA_945883955.1 Akkermansia muciniphila | reverse complement strand
CCTGTCAAATGGGACGCCTCCACCCGCCATGTCCACCCATGCACCGGCCGGAGATTCACGCCTCCTTTGATCTCCCAATCCGGAACCAGCACCTGACGCTGCCCCTGATATAAGCCGTTTGTAAAATGAGCGTCGGTGTAAGCCGTGCTGACATCACAATCCATCCATTTCGCCGGATGTAAATCGAACGCCAGCTCAGCCCCTTGGCGTACGACATTTGCATTCTTACTGCTTCCAGTGGGGTCAGAATATATATCGTCTTTTACAGAACTCCGATAAGCGCTGAGGCTGGCTCCGATTAATTCAAACCGGCCACTGCGCATTCCCACTTCGATTGTGCGTGCATTTAACGGAACAAGCGATGGATTACTCGCATAACGCGGATCTGCACTAACCGCATCACTGGCACTCGGCAACCGGTAGGCTTGGGAAAGGGAAACCCATGCGGAACTCTTTTTGGCGAATTCATAATTTAAGCTACCCTTGGGGCTCCAAAGCTCGTTCTTTTTGCTCCCTGTAAAAGCAGGAAATGGGACGCTCAGAAAGGATCTACGATGGTCAAAGCGAGTCCCTCCGGTAAAGGTCAGTTTGGGAGTCAGCTTAAAGGCGTCCTGTGCAAATAAGCTGAATGTCGTGGAATCATGGATGGTAGTGGAATTTCCAAAGGCGCTTAAAACGATCTGTGTGAAATCCTGGCGAACATACTCCCCACCTAACGTAAGTGTATTTTCGTGACCAAAAGGCTGAGTTTTATAGTCCGTTTGTAATGTCAGCCCATAACTCGGCTGCGAGGTAAGTACCGTAGCCAATCGCGAATGCGATCGGGCATCGTCTTTAGTGGCGAAAACCTTCCCATTCACCGTCCACGCATCGTTAAGTAAATGGTGATAATCCAGCCACCCGCGATGGATTTCCTGTTCCCCAGAAACAGGGGTGGTCCCACTTTGACGCGGATTGGCCGCAAACTCGGCGGGCGTGAGGTTAGCGGGGGCTTCGCTTTGCTCGTCTGAGAATTGGTATCCCAGGGTAAACCGGCCAATCGGTGTTTCTACGGACGGTTTGGCCAAAAAGTTTCGGCCACGAAAGGCCGAATTATCACGCCACCCGGTTCGTTCCCCGCGACTCCCAGCTAACAGTAGACTAAAATTATCTTTGTTACCGCTTAATGTAAAATTGTTCTGATTGTACCCCAAATTTCCGACACTCGCTCCAATACTGCCAGCCAGCGGACGATTATCCGCCTTTTTGGTAATGATATTAATCACGCCGCCAGCGGCTCCTTCCCCATAAGTTGTCGAAGCGCCGCCCCGAATCATTTCCACCCGCTCAATGGCGGAAAGAGGGATCGAACTCGCTGAAAAGAATCCGCCACCGAAATCATTTATTTTAAGCCCATCGACCAACACCAATGTGCCCGCCTTATCCGCATATCCGCGAAAACTAAACTGCGGGGCTCCGGAACCAAATCCGGCGGTGTCCAAAGAGGAGAATCCCAACTGCTGACGCAGCAATTCGGTGAGGGAAAATGCCGGCGACTGAGCGATCTGCTCCCGAGTGACCACGGTGACACTTGCGGGAAACTCATTAAGCGGAATAGTCCCGTCAGGGAGCCTTGCGGCCGTTACGACGATCTCCCTAAGGACCGACGGAGAATTTGGCTCGGCACCCGCCACGACACTTAATGCAGCCAGGGTCGAAGCGACAGAGGGGGCGATCCAATTCGTTAACAAGAACACCGGAGTTTTAACTCCGGCTTTTACAGTGTATTTCATTTATATTCCTTCGTAAGAGATAGCAGAACGCTATCGTGAACCTACCGAGGGACTCCTCTCCGGCTTAAAAGTATCTTTCGTTGCTCTATCGAATAGACCAAAGAATGTAGACACTGATTACAGAGACATAAAAAAGCCTCCGCTCCCCGAAGAGGGCGCAGAGGCAACCACCTATACCACACAGTACAGAACAGAGCATCCTTCCCCCATCCTGTCTTTAGCGAGACAGTCTGCTTGCCGTTTCCAGCAAGACTTGATGAGTATGAAAAAGCAGGTCTTCTGGCTTCGAGGTCATCCTACTCGCTTCGCCTTACCATTTCCGAAGAAACAGTGGCCATACCGGTGAAGGTCTGTTGTGAAGCTTTCGTCGCTCGTTACAGCGGCGCTACCGTGCGGGATTTCCACCCGCTTCCCTATTCTCCTCAAACCGTAGTAAGAGGCACTTTTTCACTGATTACTAAACGCGGATATCCGTTAAAAAATAGCCGCTGTCAAAGAACAGCAGCGACTCTTACCATGCCGCGCAAGCGGGAGTCAACCCAATTTACCCCGGCTACACCTTAACCCGGCGGCGTATCCATAAGATCAGAACACTGAACACCCCTAAAGCCACCATGCTGAGCGACACCTGTGCAATGGCCTTGGAGAGTGATTCTTTAGCCATACTGCTCCCGGCCAGGGCCACCGGAATATTGCTGGGTAAATAGCCCAGAAATGTCCCCAAGAGGAACGTCACGTGCCGCGTATGAAGCACTCCGAGTAAAACATTGGGAACGATCCCGGGTACGGGCATCTGACGGGCCACAAAAATCGTGCCTATGCTCGGTTGCCCTAAAATGCTGCGGAGCCTTTCACTGTTGGCTAACCGTCTCCTTATCCATTCTTTAGGTGCCCACCACCGGGTTAACAGAAACGCAGCATAAGCGCCTAAAACCCCCGCAAATTGCGAGGCTAGAACACCTTCAACGAAGCCGAACAGCATCCCGCCCAATCCGCATAACGCCAAACGTGGTACGCCGACAGCAATGCCCAAAATACTCCCCCCAATAAACAGGGCGTGTGCACGCCATCCGTATTCGCCCACCCGAGCTTTGAGATTCTGAGCCTCTGCGAGCCATTGCTTCAATGGAGTAAAATGCAGTGCCGCCACCAACCCTGCCACCACAAGCGCCGCAAGTAATAGGCGCTTGGTCTCCTTACGGGAGTCGGTCACGGAATCGGGAATCATGTGAACACCCTAAGGTCAAAAACCCTCCGCTGTCCCGCAGAGAAGCACGCCAAAATGCCACTTGATTCCCTAACCCCGCCCAGGCCCGCCCTCAAGGTGAGCGCCCCGCGAACCCAAAGGGATCGGTGACTGGAGAGCGGGCGCCGGGCGGTTAAGACACAAACGCCGGTAAACTTACCACGGCCCGAGTGCCGGCACGGGAGCTGCCGTTAGCAGCACCCGTGACGGAACGGTTAAGGAGCACGGTTGAGCGGGGAGCACGCGACAACCATAGACGAGATAGTTATAAATAAACACAACAGCAAATGCATCCAACTCTGCATTGCTATAACGGCCCAAAATCAACAGGCCGCACACTCTTATAAACTACGCCATTGTGATTCTATTTGGCATAGGCCATGTGTTGGGGTGTTCTCGCGGAAAATTGAAAGACGACTAGCGCACGACACTTGCCCTGAGTAAAAAGATGCCGGTTTTGGCTTCCAATTAAATAGACGCAATCTACGACCTACTGGGTTCCTTGTGTTAATTGTGGCCGTGAGGGGGGCACTACATACAACTAATCAACTCCAGCAATTCCCTTAAGCCAATCCAAAATCCCACCTTTCACTTTATACGTTTTCCCATCAACCAAAAGCGCCCCATTAATTCTATCCACATACAACTTCTGGATACACACGGAATCACGCTTTACATGCAACCCATAGCGATAATCCGTATGACCGCTCCACTTCGACCACTTTGTGCGTTTGAAAGCATCAACAGCAACCCCCCATTCTTTATTATTCCCAGAAACAATCTTTTTATATTGGAAAGACTCGAGTTTTTCCCGCTTTAAAAACCCTGGGTCGCTCTCGGCTCTACTTAAAATTTGCTCCAGCAGTTCAGGAATCACATTGGTCTTCGGAACGATTCTCTCGGGGTAAATCAACAGCTCGATCGCATTAGCCTCGGGCAATAAAATAGGAGGACTTTCAGCGGAAAACGCACCAGTAAGCGAGGAGAGCGCACCAAATAAAATTACGCATTTATAAATCACATTCATCGCATCCAAGGCTGTTCTACCCGATACTCACCGCGACTGTACCAGCTCACTCTGGAATTTTCTCCTAATGCGTTTGCGATTCTTCGCTCAGCACCAGTAATAACTCGTCTTTCCTCATCATCCTTAAATGATGAATTTGATATCTTCCTTCGATCTTCAACCGCACGTGGATTACTCCACGCAAGCGCATGATCTATTTCATGTATTAAACCAAGCGCAGGACTTTGGCGACCGCACTGTGCCGTCATTAACGCAGAGTGAGGATCCCACTGAACAAGATTAACGTCTCCATAGGGATCGAAATGGTTTATTTTCTGATCATTTATCGCAAGATGATAAACTATGGGTGAGACCTCAATTCTATTAAACATATCAGCCCCTTCCTTTGACTTTAAAGAGACATACCTTTTTGCCAGCTCATAGTTTTCTCGAGCGGATGGATTCATTTCTGCCCACGCCAACCCCAGTGGATCAATTAGGTTGATGGGGTTATTGCCTACATAGCCATACAGGTTAATTCCGCCTGCTTCTGCGATAGGGTCTCTGGATAGCCATTGAGCACGACCCGACACGGTTTTATACCCACAGCCCCGATAACCTGTTGCAGTTCTTCTCCGTAAAGGACGACAGCTCGATATGCGACCCGATCCCGTCGCCGAAAAACCCCAGACGCGGTTTTTGAAGGAGCAGGTCGCCCTTTGCTTCAAGACACGACCCCGCCGCTCAAAAGCAGCTAAGGAAGGAGTTTCGTCGAGCAAGAGCACAGAACTCTCTTACTCCTTCTGTGGACCACAGACAAGCAGCCCAAAAGACAGGGTCGCAAAGTGTAGCGCGACCACTGCCAACCACCCCAACAGAGTAACGGCTAGGAAGCCGTTGCCATTTCCTGCTTCTTCTTCAGCAAATACGCAGCGCGCTCAATTTCGTGTTGGGCACGCGCACGCCGGAAGGTTTCCTTCCGTTCCTCTCGGCTCATGGATGCAAGCAGGCGACTCGTCGTTTCGCGCAACTCCCGCGACATTTCCACCGCATCAAACGTCTTCGTTTTTGGGTCCATAGATCAGCTCCAGTGGGTTCACTATACGGATTGTTTTGTAGCCTTGCAAAAGATTCACCGCATTAAAGCCCGTCTCCCTCTGCACATTCACCAAGTGCCGGAAGTTCCAGCTCACAAGGTGATCGATCCGCGCAATCGTGCACGCCGCCACATGCAACGCATCGTCTTGATATTTGGGTGGCACAACCCCGTGTTTCACATAAGCCGCCGCCAGATCTTCCATCTCGTCAGTCACATCCATGAGGGTTTCAGACGGGAACGCTTTGACAAAGAGTTGCCGCACTTGCTCCGGGGCCCCTTGGATTTCCTTAACGATTACCTCCGAACTCACGAACTGCCACAGTCCCAGTTCCATTTGCCGCCAAAGCTCCTGTGTCGCCACCTTCCACTCCTCATCGAAGTAGCCGCCTAAAACAGAAGTATCGAGGTAAAGAACCGGTGTACGCACGCTCGAGATCATACCGCATCGCCTCCATCGTTGGCGACCTTCACGGCAAGCAACCCGCTCGGATGACACCGCGCATGCACCTCCTGTAATTGCCGGATGTTCACCTCCGTATAAATCGCCGTTGTCTCCAGCTTCTCGTGTCCGAGCAACTGCTGGATGTACCGGATGTCCGCCCCGCCTTCGAGCATGTGCGTGGCGCACGTGTGCCGCAGCATGTGGCAGCTTCCCCGTCCGGATAATCCCGCCTTCTCCATCATCGCCGATACCATCCGCGAGATCACATCCGGATTAAACGGCCCACCGTAACCCGTCAGGAACAC
>CAMCYN010000214.1 GCA_945883955.1 Akkermansia muciniphila | reverse complement strand
TTCACCGGCGTCATGCTGCTGGCCATTTACTTTGGCTGCCGCTGGCTGACCCGGACCAAGTTCGGTCTCGTGCAACGCGCCATCCGGGACAGCGAAACCCGGGTCCTGTTCTCGGGATACGCTGCGGCGAACTACAAACTGTTTGTTTTTGTGGCGTCCGCAATCATCGCCGCCATCGGCGGAGCGCTTTACGTGCCCCAGGTCGGCATCATTAACCCGAGCGAAATGACCCCTGACAAGTCACTCGAAGCGGTGGTTTGGGTCGCCGTGGGCGGTCGTGGGACACTGGTCGGGCCGGTACTCGGGGCGGTTGTTATCAATGCGCTCAAGAGTTGGGCCACGCGGGCCATCCCGGATCTTTGGCTCATCCTGCTCGGAAGCCTCTTCCTCGTGGTTGTGCTCTTTATGCCTAAGGGGCTCGTCGGCATTCCCGGCCAGCTACGCGACCTCAGAAATCGCTGGCGCAAACCGCAGCCCGCTCCCGCGGAAACTCCGGCCCCCAACGTCCCCGTTGCATGACCCAGAAACCTTTCTTTCTAGCGGCCGAAGGCGTGAACAAGTCCTTTGATGGTTTTAAGGCCATCCGGGACCTGAATTTTTACCTCGAAGAAGGCGAGTTACGCACCGTCATCGGCCCCAACGGCGCCGGGAAAACCACCTTCCTCGATCTCATCACCGGCCGTACCCAGCCGGACACGGGAAAAATCGAGTTCCAGGGCGTCCACGACCTGAGCGCCCTGTCCGAGCACGCAATTTACCGACTCGGCATTGGACGGAAATTCCAGACGCCCACGGTTTATACCGACCACACGGTATTCGAGAACCTGGTCCTGAGCCTGTCCGGAAGCCGCGGAGTGTTTGCTTCGCTCTTCTTTAAACTCAAGAGCACGCAGAGAGACCGGATTGAGGAGATTTTAAAAACCATCAATCTCTCCGAACATACCCACCGCAAGGCCGGCACCCTCGCTCACGGCCAGAAACAATGGCTCGAGATCGGCATGTTATTGGCCCAGGAAGCCAAGCTTTTGCTCATCGATGAACCGGCCGCAGGCATGACCGACGTCGAAACCGCCCGGACCGGAGAACTGTTACTCAGCCTCGCCGGCAAACACACCATCGTGGTCATCGAACATGACATGGTTTTTGTGCGCCAGATCGCCCAGGGCCGGAAGGTCAGCGTCTTGCATCAGGGATCGGTTCTGTGTGAAGGACCCGTCGACCAGGTCCAGTCCGACGAACGCGTCATCGAGGTGTATCTCGGCCGCAAACACGCTCGCTAAGTATGCTTAAACTTTCCAATATCGAGGTTTCCATTGGCGGTTCCCAGATCCTGCGGGGGGTCGATTTCCACGTCCCCACCAAAAGTGTGACCTGCCTGATGGGACGCAACGGGGTCGGCAAAACCACCACCCTCAAAACCATCGTCGGACTGCTCAAACCTTCCTCGGGCAGCATCCAGCTCGACGGAGTGGAGCTCTCCAGTCTGTCGCCCGAAGACCGGGCCCGGGCTGGCCTGGGGTATGTCCCCCAGGGACGCGAGATATTCCCCCACCTGACCGTGGAGGAAAACCTGCACATCGGGTGTGTGGCCCGGGGACGCAAAGCCGACGCGGGGCTGGAACGGATCTTCACCCTGTTCCCGATCCTCAAGGAGTTCCTTCCGCGCAAAGGCGGGATGCTTTCGGGAGGCCAGCAACAGCAGCTTGCCATTGGCCGGGCCCTGCTTACGGAACCGAAGATTTTGATTCTGGATGAACCTACTGAAGGCATTCAGCCCAATGTGATTGATCAGATTGGCGACACCATCCGGCTGCTGCGCGAGGAGGGAAAAATGAGCATCCTGCTCGTCGAACAGTACCTGGATTTTGCCCGCGAACTGGCCGACACCTTCGCCATCATGGATCGCGGGGCGGTGGTGGCGGCTGGCCCCGTCGCCGATCTGTCCGACTCTGTCATTCAGAAATATCTGGTCGTCTAACCCGTCATTTTCCATCCAAACGACACACCAAGTCGCTTGCCCGTAACCGCACTGTTCCGCACTCTGCATTCCGTATGAAAATCCAACGCCTTCTGTTCGCCATTCTTTCCCTGTCTCCAGCCGTAGCCCTGGCCCATCCCGGCCACGAAGCCTCGGAATTACACCTCCATGCCGGCGCTCCCACCATTTTCAACAGTGTGGATCTGCGTTTAGTCGCCGCCGGCCTGGTGCTCGGCCTGGTTTACCAGGGAATCCGTTCCTTCCAACGCCGCTAAACCGCCGTGCACCTCTCACCCCGCGAACAGGAAAAGCTCCTCGTGGTCGTCGCCGCCGACCTGGCCCGACGACGTCAGGCACGCGGGCTGAAACTGAATTACCCCGAGGCCGTGGCCATTCTCACCTACGAGATTTTCGAAGGCGCCCGGGACGGCCGCTCGGTCGCCGACCTGATGAGCTACGGCACCACACTGCTCACCCGGGCGGATGTGATGGAAGGGGTGGCCGATATGATCCATGAGGTTCAAGCCGAGGCCACCTTCCCCGACGGCACCAAACTTGTCACCGTTCACAATCCAATCCGATGATTCCCGGGGAATACCGACTAGCCGAGACTTCCGAACTGTTGCCGGCCAACGAAAACCTGGAGGAAAAGGTTCTTCTGGTGGCCAATACCGGAGACCGGCCGATCCAAATCGGCAGCCACTTCCATTTCTCGGAAGTCAACACGGCCCTTCACTTCGACCGGGCGGCCGCACGCGGTTTTCGCCTCAATATTCCTGCGGGAACCGCCATCCGGTTTGAACCCGGAGACACCCGGGAGGTGGATTTGGTCGCTCTGGCCGGCACCCGGCAGGTGTACGGACTCAACGGCCAGATCAACGGTCCCCTGGACTAAACTCCGTTCTTTTCCGATGAAGGCGCCACGAAGAGACCACCTGTTTTTTCCCCTCTTCGCACCGTTCCCCGCCCACCCGCAGGCCTCCGGGGTATCCGTTCCGGCCGGCTCGCCCTTCCATCTTTCCCTGTCCCGTTCCAACCCTTCGCGGCTTCACGCCACTGCGTAAGACTCTTCTCCTTTTATGTCGCTCCGCCTTACCCGCCGCCAATACGCCGATATGTTCGGGCCCACCGTTGGGGACCAGGTTCGCCTCGCCGATACCGAACTGTTTGTTCAGGTCGAACGCGACCTCATTGCCGAGGGCGGCGGATATGGCAATGAAGTCAAATTCGGCGGGGGTAAAGTCATCCGGGACGGCATGGGCCAATGTTCACTGGTTTTGGACGCCGACTGCCTGGATCTGGTCCTCACCAATGCACTCGTCATCGACCCCATTCTGGGGATCATAAAAGCCGATATCGGCGTCAAATACGGCCGGATTGTAGGCATCGGCCACGCTGGTAATCCCGGCATCCAGAACGGTCTGGGATCAGCGTTCAGCGATCCACTCACCGGCCAGCGTCATTCGATGACCATTGGCGCCGCGACCGAAGTCATCGCCGCCGAGGGCAGCATCGTTACGGCCGGGGGAATTGACACCCACATCCATTTCATCTGCCCCCAACAGATCGAGCACGCCCTGGCCAGCGGCGTCACGACCATGATCGGCGGAGGCACGGGTCCCGCCACCGGCACCAACGCCACCACCTGCACCCCGGGCCGCTGGAATTTGTTCCGCATGTTTGAAGCCGCCGATCAATACCCGATGAACCTCGGTTTTCTGGGGAAAGGGAATTGTTCAACACCCGAACCGCTCCGCGAACAGATCCGCGCCGGTGCCATCGGCCTGAAACTCCATGAAGACTGGGGCACTACCCCCGCCGCCATCGACTGCTGTCTGGGTGTGGCCGACGAACTCGACGTCCAGGTGGCCATTCACACTGACACGCTCAATGAATCGGGCTATCTGGAGGATACGCTGAAGGCGTTTAAGGGGCGCGCCATCCATACCTATCATTCCGAAGGAGCCGGCGGTGGGCACGCCCCCGACATCATCCGGGTTTGCGGCGAGCCCAACGTGCTGCCGTCTTCCACCAACCCGACCCGGCCTTTCACCGTCAACACCATCGACGAACACCTCGACATGCTCATGGTGTGTCACCATCTCGATTCGCGTATCCCGGAGGACGTCGCGTTTGCCGAGTCGCGTATCCGGCCGGAAACGATCGCGGCGGAAGATCTGCTGCACGATTTGGGCGCCTTTTCGATGATGTCGAGCGACTCCCAGGCGATGGGGCGCGTAGGCGAAGTTATTACCCGGACCTGGCAGACGGCGCACAAGATGCGCACGCAATTCGGCAAGCTCGACTCGCCCGTCAGCGCCCATGCGGCTGCGGACAACTTCCGGGCTCTGCGTTATATTGCCAAATACACGATTAACCCGGCGATCACCCACGGGATTGCGCACGAGGTTGGCTCCATTGGGGTGGGTAAACTGGCGGATTTGGTGGTGTGGAAGCCGGCTTTCTTCGGGGTCAAACCCGAGCTGATTTTAAAGGGCGGGATGATTGCCTCGGCCAATATGGGCGATCCCAATGCCAGCATCCCCACCCCCCAACCCACCTTTTACCGCCCCCAGTTTGCCTCCCACGGAAAGGCGCGTTATTCGACCAGCACCACCTTTGTCAGCGAAGTGGCCCTGCGCGAAGGTACCCTGTCCGAGCTCGGGCTCGGCAAACGGCTGAGCGCCGTGCGGAATACCCGCAGCGTCACCAAACACGATCTGATCTGGAACAACGCGCTGCCCCGGATCGAGGTCGACCCGGAAACCTACGTCGTCAAAGCCGACGGACGCGAATTGAGATGCGCCCCGGTCGCTGTGCTTCCGATGGCCCAACGGTACTTTCTATTTTAACCCATCCTTTGTGGGTAAACTCTGGTTTGGACTCGAATGAACTGAACCCGCTTTCTCCCACCCCATCACCCTATGCAACTCATCCACGGCCCCATTCATTCCGTCGCCCCCAATGCTATCCGGATCGATCTCAAAGTGGACCGCCTGCAACTGGCCAAACGGCGCTGGCGCGGCGTAGCGGACGACGGACAGGAGTTCGGGTTTGACCTGGAACACCCGCTCCATGACGGGAGTGTGTTCTTCGCCAAGGACACTGACGTTTACCGTATCGAACAGCTGCCCGAACCAGTCATCGACGTGACCCTGCCGAGTAATCCGACGTCTGCCGCCCGGATCGGATGGCTTTTGGGCAACCTGCATTTCCCTGTGGAACTCCATGCCGGCTGCCTGCGCGTCAATGACGACCCGGCGGTTCGCCAGTTGCTGGAGCGGGAACACATCCTGCACGAATTGACCGAAGGCACCTTCCACCCGATCTCCGGGGCGCATTCCCATGCCCACTGAGCCTGCGGGAATCGGGGCCTGGTTGCCCGCCTTGTTGCAAACCGCCGACGCCCTGTTTCCAACGGGAGCATACGCCCATTCGCTCGGGTTGGAGGAAATGGCCGGACTCGGGGCCGTGCGAAACGAGGAAACCCTCGGGGAATTTTTGACCGGCCACCTGCTCCCCAACCTCCGGAATCAGGAACTCCCTTACCTGCGGTTTTTGGTCGAAGCCGGAGACGATTTGGGGGAGTTCTGCGCGCTAGACCGCGAAATTCACTCCTGGAAATTGGCGCGCGAAACCCGGGAGGCGAGTATCCAGATCGGCACTCGCCGTCTGAAGGCGCTCCGGGCCATTTCCACCGCCCCGCTGCTCTTAGAATTTGAGACGGCGATAAGCCGCAACGAGGCGTTCGGACATCACCTCAGCGCCTGTGCGGTGCAAGCGATCACGGAAGGGATTCCAATGGAAGGTGCACTCGGCACCTACGCTTACCAGACACTGGCCGGGGCCTGCGCGGCGGCGCTAAAATTAATCCGCATCGGACAGGACGGCTGCCAGCGCGCC
>CAMCYN010000213.1 GCA_945883955.1 Akkermansia muciniphila | reverse complement strand
GGCGACGGTCTCCTCGGTCGTTGTTTTTCCAACGCTTAAGTGGGCTGGCTGTCCTCCCGGGGGACGAATCCCGCTGGCTTGGATGCGCACCTTGTAAAACCCGCTGTGCTCCGGTCCCGTTTTCCCAAACCAATTGGGCTCGAGAGCGCGGGAACCGGAGCTTCCGGGAAACAGGAGGGAACGCAGCGGGCGCTTGATCCCGAAGCGGTCCAAGGTTTCCTGTGCCGCTTTCCCGCCCCCGTAACGCAACTCCGCAGCTGTCTTGCGGACTTTGCGAGGCTCGCCGGAAACTGCTGGGAAAGCCCGGTCGAGCACGATCTCTGCAGCGCGGTAATAACGATCGACATGAGACGGCGAAAGGGTGAGTTCGGACCCAAGACGCTCAAAACCGTGCCACAGTGTATCTTCGTTCAACTCCCCCGGTTTTGCGGGATCGTAGCGCACGCCTAGAAGGTCATAGACCGTGTTCTGATACTCTTTCCGGCTCAGGCGATAATGTGATACCGACGGCCGAGCCGCCATCCGCGAGGCCCGCCCCTCCTTGAGGCGCGCGTCCAGGTTCGAGACGAACTCCGCGATCTCTTCCTGCGTTGGCTTCTTCTCCTTATCTTTCTTGGGGGGCATTTCGCCACTGTTCACTTGTTCGATTGTCTCGGCCCAGTGATGGCTGTCCGCACCCAATTTGAAATCGCGAGAGAGCCGGTCCAGGCGCAGGTCACCCTTTTCCTTTTCGGGGCCATGACAGCGGATGCAATGCTTCTCCAGGAAGCCTTCAAACGGTTCCGCCGCCAGGACGGCACCAGACAAGGCAAGGCTGGCGGTGAGATGCAGCGCGGCAGCGAATGACGAGTGAAAGCGAAAGATGGGAGTCATGGAGAGTTACAAGGAAGATCCCACTGTGCGGGCTTCATTAGCGGGTCAATACCCCCGAGTTCTCGGGGGGCGGGAATGGCTACTGAGCTGAAAAGTTATTTGATTATAGTCGCTATGACTTCAATGAAGGTGACGCGACAGGAGGCTATTAGAACGCTCGCGAGCTGTCTTTCGTCTCCGTGCCACAATACAAAATTGGTAGGCAGATCAGAGGTCGCAGGCTCCAGTCCCCACGCTGAAAGACGGGATGCGTTATGCATTACCACTGGGCGAACGGGTTTTTGACCGCCCGCTGGGCAGCGCAACCATGCTGCAACGGGGCGTTTTTTTTCGCCAACTTCCCACTCACAGAGTCCGGCCCGCCGGTGAGCTCTGCTGAAGGGGCGTGCCAATCTGCGTTCTTCGCTCTGAGCCCGCCCGTTCAGGGCTCGTGCAAACGCCTGCGGATGCCTGGGGCGCGGCCCCTAGGCTGGGATTACGCGGGGCCTTTGACCCTGCTCGGACTTGGATCGGAAGGTCCTGCGAGCAAATGGGCCCTGGCGCTCTGTTCCGGCGTATTGTCGATGGGTTGCTCCGCACCCCATGCATCAAAGCGCCCCGCCCGGAGGCCGTGCGTCCCCGTCGCAGCTTCCTCTTTTGAAATGTGGGAGTCTCTCCGATTCACCGTGGTAACTAATTGCCATTCCGGTTTGTCCCTTAAGGATTTCTCCTAGGGTTCCCCCACAGAGGAAGGTCTGATCTGCCGATAGTAAAAAGCCTGTCACTTGTGGCTTCCGTTTTGGAGCTTACTCGCCATCCACACCTTCAGATTCGTCTCCTCCTCCAAATGGTACTGCTTTTGCAACGTCTTCAGCGTCTCCATCTGACCCTCACTCAGAAAACCCGCCGCCTGCCCCGCCACCTGTTGGTGCACCCAGTCATGGCGGCGCAGGCTCCACTTCACAAAAGCCTCGTCGGTGATTTCCCCACGTGCATTCCTCACGACCCGGATCTCGCCCGGCATCTCGGCCTGCTTGGCAGCGAACATCACCTCCACAAGCCGGTCCTGCTGGTCCAGCCGCACCGCAATTCCCGGAGTCAACTTCCGCTTTGATTTGATGACATGAGGTTGTTGAGCGACGCGAGATCCCGCGATCTTCAAAGCGATGACAACCTCCACAACCTCCCATTCCAGTCCCTCTTGCGAAGCGATCAAAATCGGGATCGACGCCCACGCTAAATATCACGGGGTGAGCCGTCAGGTCGACGGGGAGACTCCGCAGCCGGTCCAGAAGATGACCTACGACGAACTACTTCTGTTCGTGGTCAAGCAACAGAAGCTCACGAACAAAGTCGTGACCTGTTATGAAGCGGGTGGCTTCGGATTCCATCTGCATCGCCGGTTCGAGGAACTCGGCATCCAGAATTATGTGGTGCAACCCCGGGACTGGATGAACGCGGCAAAGGCGTGAAGAACGACCGATTGGATGCTGCCGCGTGTCGTAGGCTGTCCCGGCAAAGTCGACGCGCGGTTGCTTCCACAGCGCACTGTGTGACCCGGTCTTCTGCGAGGCCGCAGCGGAAGCCCTCCGCTCGCTTGGCGAGACGGACAGTTTACCCGGAGCCGCCTCCTACACCGCTTCGCACATCCGCTGGAGTTGATCGAGTACCTCGCATCCCAGGGAGTCAAAGGGCG
Organism: Akkermansia muciniphila; assembly: GCA_945883955.1. Classification (GTDB taxonomy): domain Bacteria; phylum Verrucomicrobiota; class Verrucomicrobiia; order Chthoniobacterales; family Chthoniobacteraceae; genus Chth-196. The sequence goes on along the minus strand of CAMCYN010000213.1, from coordinate 3,379 downwards.
CGCCGCTTCCGGACGCCGACACCAATGTGTTGAGGCGCTGGTCGAGCAGCAGCGTGGCCAGGCCGTGCACCGTGGACCAGAGCAGGACCGTTTGCGGCAAAACTTGGGCCGGTTTGCGGATGCTGGCGGGTAACCTTGCCACCTCGCTTTGCAACAGGCCGAACGCTCGCTCCGCCGCCGCTCGCAGGTTTTCGTTTGGACTTTCCGAGGGCCGGATTTTTTCCCCAAAGGTAACCCGGAACCGCCCCGGCGAACGGAGAGCGAAACGGACATAGGCCTCGCCCATGGCCCGCAAGCGTGCGGCGGGAGGCAGCGAGGCTTGGGTGGATTGCATGGCACTGGACAAATCCTCAAAGCCAAGTGTGGCAAGGTGTTCGAGGAGCCCGAGAAGGTTTCCGAAATGATGCGCCGGAGCCGCCGGGGAGACGCCTGCGCGCCGGGCGCATTCACGCAGGGTGAGCTGGGCGGAACCCGATTCGGCAATGAGTTCTTCGGCGGCTGCAAGGAGGGCGGCCTTGAGGTTGCCGTGATGATAGGAGGCGCGTGGTTTGGGTCGGGCGGGAGAAGACATGCGGCAAAAAGCGGGGAAAATCTTGATGGTGTTCAGATTTAGGCAGACCTCCTATCTAAACGCTGTTTAAACCTCACGCAAATCTCATGCTTTCCGATCTCGTTTTCTCCGCTGCAAACACCGCCGCGCTCCTCGCGTGGATCCTCCTCCTCTTCCTCCCCCGCTGGTGCGGCCTCGCCCAACTCACCGCCCAAACCCTCGTCCCCCTCTTCCTCGCCATGACCTACGTGGGCCTGCTCATGGCAGGGTGGTCCCGATCCGAAGGCGGTTTTGGTTCTCTCGACGAGGTGGCGGCACTCTTTGGCCAAAAAAATCTGCTCCTCGCGGGTTGGCTTCATTACCTCGCCTTCGACCTCTTTGTCGGCGCATGGATTGCACGCAAGGCCGAGCGCGAAAACATCCGTCCGGTGGCTCCCGCTCTGGTGCTCACCTTTCTCTTTGGCCCAGCGGGTTATCTCCTCTTTCAAGCCCAACGGGCGGCCGCGAAACTTCGGGCTTGGTGCGAGTCCGCTCCGGGCTCGCCGCGAGGTCTGTGGAACAAAATCAGGGCGTGGGAACCCTCTCTCCTCGCCGGAGGCCTGGGAATGGTGGCGCTCCTGCTGCCCACCTTCGTCGCCTATGGAATGGACGACCGTCTTCTTGAGGGTATTCCCGTGTGGCTCAAACCCCTCAAGTTTGAGGCCTCCCTCGCGGCGTTCTTTTTGACGTTGAGCGCCTTCTACCCACTGGCCGGACCCACCTTCCGTCAGACGCGCAAGGGCCGCTTGGTGGTGTGGGTGGCACTCGTCGCTGGAACCCTCGAGCTGTTCTACATCGCGCTCCAGGCTGGAAGGGGAATCGCCTCCCACTACAACATGTCGACGCCCCTCTACGGCGCCCTCTATGCCGCGATGGGACTCGGTGCGCTACTCCTCGTTTTTTGTCCGCAACTGCTCGCGTCCGGAATCCTGAATCATCACCGCACCCAAAAGCGGACCCCCCTCGAGCCATGGGCTCTCTCAGTGGTGCTGGGACTCAGCCTGTCGTGTTTTTTGGGTGGAGTGGCGGGCGTGGTACTGAGTGCGCAACCGGGTCATTTTGGGCATGCCGCCTCCGGGGGAGCCACCGTCCCCGGCCTGGGGTGGTCGCGCGTGGTGGGAGACTTTCGCGTGGCTCATTTCCTCGGGCTGCACGCATTGCAAATGATTCCAATCGCGGGGTTTGTTGTGGCGCGATGGCTGGGATTCCAAGGGGCGCGGCGGGCGATCTGGGTCGGGAGTGGGTTTTACGCGATGTGGGTCTTGCTGGCGTTTGTGCAGGCGGTGAGGGGGCGCCCCTTTTGGGCCCTGTGAATGCCGCGCTAGGGAGGCGCCGACGAACCCGGCTGCGCCCTGGTTGGGGAAGGATACTCCGGCTCTGGTGACGCTCAATTGTTACATTTTACACGGAATTGTGACAAATGGCCCCTTTTAGTTGGCACGCCTCGGGAAGGCTCTAAGAGGCGAATAGCAGCAATTGCTGCTGAAAGGAGGTGAAGATCCGATGACTCTATTACGTTTCCTCTTAGTGTTGGCGGTGGGGAGTTTGTGTGTGGGTTGTGCAACGACTGCACCCCAGCGCACGGCCCACGTGCATGCCAAACCGCATACCCATGGAGTTTTGGTTGAAGGAAGCTTCTGAGGTGCGCGGCGGTTGGCAGTGAATCGATGCCGCTTTGTCCCAGGGTTCTGACTGATCAGGCTTTTGCAGCGAGATCTTACCGCGGCGCTGCAAAAGGCTTCAGGGAATCCGGCGGATCAGAGTGGCGAGGCGGCCCAGCCCCTGAAAAAGGGGCATTCCCCCACGAATAGCGACGCCACTTTCCAAAACCGTCGTTTGGGCCCTTGGGGCCAAAGAGTTCGTTCGCCCAAAGTCGTGCCCACTGAAGAATCCCCTTTTTCCGTACGTATGGGGAAAAGGGCCGAATCAGTATTGCGGATTAAATGGTGTCGGCCTGTGTTTCACGATCCCTGACACAAAATGGCTTGTTCTGGGGATCATGAGTTACGCCAGGGAGGGCCCGATTAACGATCTCTGGCACAAATCTCCGCAGTGCCGACTGGATAGATGACATGAGGTTGTTGAGCGACGCGAGATCCCGCGATCTTCAAACCGATGACAACCTTCACATCCCCTCAAGCCAGTCCCTCTTGCGAAGCGATCAAACTCGGGATCGACGCCCACGCAAAATGTTACTGGGTGAGCCGTCAGGTCGATGGCGCGACTCCGCAGCCGGTCCAGAAGATGACCTACGACGAACTGCTCTTGTTCGTGGTCAAGCAACAGAAGCTCACAGGCAAAGTCGTGACCTGTTATGAAGCGGGCGCCTTCGGATTCCATCTGCATCGCCGGTTCGAGGAACTCGGTATCCAGAGCTATGTGGTGCCACCCCGGGACTGGATGAACGCGGCAAAGGCGTGAAGAACCACCGGCTGGATGCGGCCGCGTTATGCCAGCGTCTGGATCGGTACGAGCGCGGGAATCCCCGCGTGAGAGCGCTGCTTGTGGAAATGGTATTGCGAATGATCCTGTGGCAACCCGGCCCGCTTAAATCTTCCGTAAAACTTTCCCCGCTGAATGTCGCGCGTGTGGAAAATTCTTTGGGCGTTCTCGAAGCGTCTAATTGATAGGTGAGACCGGCGCGTACCGCGCCCTTTCCTCGACCCGAATCAGTCATTTGGCGCTTTGCAGGCAAAAGCCAAAAGCAAACGCGCGGATAGCAGGCTGCGATCGTTGAAACCCGACGACGCTTACCCGGCAAGGAAGACATTTGGACTAACCCAGCCCCCC
>CAMCYN010000212.1 GCA_945883955.1 Akkermansia muciniphila | reverse complement strand
GGTGAGGTTCAACCCACCTCCACTGGTCTCTAGCGAAAGCCAAATGAGCTTCGCGTTCTAGAGACGATCAAACAAAGAGCCGGATGCGTGACCCGCAAGTCCGGTTCTGAGAGAGGGGCGGCGGAGTAACCCGCTGCTCCTACTCGACAAAGCGGGCGCACCCGTACGCCTGATTTTTGAAAACCCAGACCTCATGTTCCACAACCTGCTTGTGGTCCGTCCAGGTTCCCTCGAGGAGGTCGGCCAGCTTTCAGATAAACTCGCCGCACAACCGGATGGAATGGCTAAGAATTACATTCCAGATTCCAAACAAATCCTGTTCGCCACGGCTCTCGTAGGCCCCAACGGCAAAGCGGAACTGAAGTTTGATGCGCCCAGGGAGCCCGGTAGTTATCCGTACCTTTGCAGTTTTCCCGGTCACTGGCGGATCATGCAGGGCACCCTGATTGTAGAAACACCATAGCGCCTTACCGTCTCAGGCGCCACCCGTGGAGAAAAGGCCTACAACGACGCCACGGACCGGCTTCTGAAATCCAAACACTTCGGATAACGCCTCGCGCTCGACTGGCTCGATGGCGCGCTTTACGCCGACACTCACGGTTTTAACAACGATTCGTCCCGTTCGCCAAAGACGTCGACCAGGCCAGTGCCGCCCTCATTAAGGATCTCTAACAGCGCGGCATGCTGGAGGAGACGCTTGTCATCTGGGGCGGCGAATTTGGCCGCACGCCTTACGCCCAGGGAGGCGCGAACTGGGAAAGTTGCGGACGCGATCATCACGGGAAAGCGTTTTCGATCTGGATGGCCGGGGGCGGGATCAAAGGCGGGATGACGTACGGGTCCACGGACGACTTCGGGTTTAACGTGGCGGAACAACCGGTGCACACCACGACTTGCAGGCGACGATCATGCATTGCACGGGGATTGATCACACGCGGCTCACGTACCGTTTCCAGGGCAGACAGTTCCGGCTCAACGACGTACACGGCGACGTGCTGAAGGCGGTGTTGGCGTAAGGCGGGATCCCGGTTCGGTAAGTGCCCGGCCACGACGCATCCGATTTCAGCGACTGGATGTTTTCCAGTCGCGGACTTGCTTGCCGGAGGAACCCGCGCATGGAAGCACGCGGCGGGGGGCGGTTACACCATCGGAATCGTCAGCGGACCCAGGGGCAAAATCGCCACCGGCAGACGTTCTCCCTCCGATCCCGCCAACTCGCGCAGGAGTGCTGCCGGATCGTCCGTGTGCTCCGTCCGAGTCACCTGGCGTTGTTCCTCGGTGAGCTCCGAAAACAACACCACCCGCGCCTTTTCCAGACACTGCAAAAGCGTCTGGACCTGCCATTGATCGTGCCGCGTTTTGGTCGCAGCCCGGATCCTTTCATGTAACTCCCCGCTCGGACACGGCGTCGCCAGAATATCGCGAAACGCTCCTTCATCCGGCAAACCCTCGTTGCAACGCGAAATGGAAAGCACCATTCCGCCCGGCGCCGCAAGACGTGTTGCTGCCGAAATTCCTTTCACCGTTTGATAAAAATTCTGGTCGAGCGGGTGCCCCGCATTCGTCGTCACCACGACCGGATAGCGTTTTCCAACCGGGATCATGGCTTCGTGTAAGGCAGCCTCACACCCGGCGTCATGAGCCGCGCCCACCGCTCCTGCGTATACGCCGGTAATTCCCTTCGCGCGGTTCAACGTCACATTCACAATAAAGTGCGGAGGACAGAACCCCACCATTTCGCGGGTGAGCTTTTGCAGCGGATTATTGCGTACCTCCCCCCAAGTGGCCTGGGGATCGGCAATCAAAGACGCCCGGTGGAAATGCTGCACTGTTCGTAAGCCTGCAATGCCGGGGACCACCGCTTTCGATCCCCCGGAAAATCCCGCGTAAAAATGTGGTTCGATAAAGCCGGTCGCGATTCGCAAATCCGCTTCTACCCACAGCCGGTTTAACCAACATTCCCCGCCACAGGACGAACGTCCCACCTGCACCAAGTCTTGGGCCTCACAAAAGTGGTTCACGATTCGGAACCGTTCCGCCGCACTTCCAAGCATCTTCCGAAGCTCCTCCGGCGTAGATCCTCGATGCGTTCCTGTTCCCACTAAAATCGTCACGGCCTCGTCTGGCACCCCCAATTCGGCCACTAACCAGGGCACTAACAAGTGGTCCGGTACTGGCCGCGTATGATCGGCAATGACAATAACCACTTTTGGGTGCCGCCTCGCCTGCTGCAAAGAGTCCACGGTCATCCGTGCGACCTCAGCCAGGGGTTCACTCCCGTAGGGTTCACGCACCGCAGTCAGAAAGGCTCCGTGCGCATCCTCCAACGTCTCGAGGTCCACGGGTAAGATCACGTCCGCCTCGATCCGGCGCTCGTCCCATTCCAGTTCGTATCCTGTTTCCCCAAAGGCCAGACGTACACTTTTCATAAAACAACTTCGGGCTATACAACTTGAGTCAGCGGAATTGCACCGGCTGGTGGTGGCTCTTTTCGGTATGAGATTAGAGGGGGGCCACTTGTCTCCGGCGAGACATTTGCAGCCGGCCCTGCTTTCGGGTTAATCGCAAGGGTCAGACGGGGAAGTGCCGAGCACGAGCAGGGTTTCTTGGCGGAGATAACGCAGGGATTTCTTCGCCTTCTAAAAGGTTGGGTGGCAGGGGCCTTTGGGGCGGGGTGGGTGCTATGAGGCCGTCGCGTGTGCGGCGGCCGATGTTGCGAACATGGAGACAAATTCTGTTCAGCTCGAAAAGGTGCATGCCCTTCTTGGGGAGTATTCCACGGCGATGCTCATCACCTACCAGGGGGATGGCACCTTACATGCGCGGCCGATGGCTATCGCGGATCTCTCGGTGGGTTGCGGGCTGCGGTTTATTACGAATGACGAAAGTCCGAAGATGCAGGAGATCCAGACAAACAGCCACGTATACGTCGTATGCCAGAAGGAGCACAGTTCCTACCTCTCCATTGCTGGCGCGGCGTCAGTAGTGCATGAGCGGGAGGGTATTGAGGCGGTTTGGGACGATTCATTTCTCGTCTGGTTTCCGAAAGGAAAGGAGGATCCGCACCTCGTGCTGATCACCGTGACCCCCCAGCGTATTGAGTACTGGGAGAACCATGAGATGAATCGGGTGTCCCATTTGTGGGAAGCGGCTCGTTCTTACGTCAACGGCGAGCGTACACGGACTCAGAGTGAAGTGGGGCATGGAGTGGTCACACTCGGGTAGAGAGGGGCCTTGGGTCCGTGGAGGGGGTGTGTGAACAGGGCGGGCGGCAACGGCCTCGGAGCTGGGGTGCGGCTGGACGGGGCAGAGAGAGAGGGGGGACAGGCTCGGAGGGCTTTAGAAAAAGCGGGGGGCGGTGTGAGTGGGACAAAGGCTTGGGGGCGGGGACGCTTTGGGAAGAGAGGCGGTACTGGTTTTGTTTTATGGGTCGGAAGGGGGTGCCTCTGGTGGATTGCCTGAGGGGAGCGTAGGCAGGGGCGTTAACCGCGTAAGCAATTCATCAGAATGCAGTTGGGGTATTCATTTGGCGTCCGTCTCAGGCTCCGCTTGCGATGATTTAGATGTGGGAGCGAAAAGCCAAATGACGACTGCCGGCCCTCCGCTACGACCACACCGCTACGACCACACCGCTACGACCACACCGCTACGACCACTGCAACCACGTCCGAACATCTCATGAAACGCACCAAACTTGTAATCGCCGCCGCCCTCGCCCTTCCACTCTGTGTATTGGCGCAGGACAAAAACGCCCCTGACAATGCCGGTAAACAGCCCGCCTATAACAACGGCAAACAAGCGGCTGAGAATGCCGCTAATGCCGCTAAACACGCCCCGGACAACACCGGTAAAAATGAGCGCGACCGGGACAACAGAACACTCACGCCCGGCGACCAGTCCGAGCGCCCCGAGGATCTCAAGGTCACGCAGTCCATCCGCCAGGCCCTCATGAAGGACAAGGCGCTGAGTATGACGGCCAAGAACATTAAGATTATTACGGCCGGCAACCGGGTCACTCTGCGGGGCCCGGTGAATACAGCGGAGGAAAAGGTCAAAATCCAGGACGTCGCCAAAGGGGCGGCAGGCCAGATCCCCGTGGACAACCAGCTGGAAATCAAAGCGGGCGCGAAATAAGTGCAGCCCGCCCAGAAAAACACTCACCCCACCTCAAACCTAAATCATCATGTCTAAAACAGCCGTATTCTGTATCACCCAATCCCGGATTCAGGCCGAACGTATTATTGAGCGACTCAATACGTCCGGCTTCGCGTATTCGGACATCTCGGCAATTATGTCGGATAATGAGCCCAATCGGGACATCGGGCATATCAAGGCGACCAAGGCGCCTGAAGGCTCGGTTACGGGAGCCGCTACTGGAGGAATTGCGGGTTCGGTCTTTGGATTACTCGCAGGTATGGGAGCGCTGGCCATTCCCGGCGTTGGACCGTTTGTAGCCGCAGGACCTATTCTGAGTGCCTTGTCGGGGGCTGCCATTGGGGCGGCCACTGGCGGAGTGGTCGGAGGGTTGATTGGCCTGGGGATTCCGGAAATCGAAGCCAAGATTTACGAAGAGAAACTCAAGAACGGTAACTTTCTGATCGCTGTCCACACCCATACGGACGGCGATATTGAGAGGGTAAAAGAGATCTACCGGGCGGAAAAAGCGGAGGATATAGCCTCGACCAGTGAGGTTGCCGTTTCGACACACTAGGCGATTGCCTGGAATGGTGTGACGGTCGCGGAGGGAGTGCCTAGTGAGCGTGCTCCCGGGACAAGGCCACTCTGCACGCGGCTACGTGTGCGGAGTGGTTTGTTTTCGAGGGCGTAGGTTCAGGGTGTGACAATGTTTATCGCGGGACAGGCGGGACAGGCGGATAATGGGCCGGGTTTGTGTCTGCGAGGTGGGTGGGTATGGTGTGAACGAAGCCGGTCTGGGGGGAGTCTGGGGGTGAGATTTGGTTCGGGTGGGAGCGCCAGTAAAACATTAGGCGAAACTTCGCTAAACGTCCGTTTATGCCACTCTCCGCGAATTAGTTATAAGCGGGATAGCCTGAGTTGCTCGCTCCATTGAATTCACCAAAAACGCCCACTTTTATGCCTACTCGAAAAACCACTCATCATCCCGAGGATCATCCTTCCAAAGAATCCATTGTTCAGGATGTCGCGGCGCATCCGGTCTCGACCGGGATAGGGGCCACCGCTGGTGGCATCACCGGAGCCACGTTGGGGCTGGTCGTAGGCGGACCGCTTGGTGAGGTGGTGGGGGCGTTGATCGGGGTTGCTGTGGGTGGGTGGGGCGGCAGTGCCATCGGAGAGCTCATCGATCCGGTCGAAGAGGACGAGTTTTGGCGCCAAAGCCATCCCACACAGCCCCATGCGAAAGAGGGGGTGGAGTATGACGCGTTCGCGCCGGCGTACCGACTTGGATATGAACGTTATTTCCAGTTCAAGGGTCAGGAGCGGAGTTTTGACGAAGCGGAGCCCAATTTACGGCACGAATACGAGCTTACCGATGCGCCGCTTCCGTGGGAGGAAGTCCGGGAGGCGGCCAAGGCGGCGTGGACCAGGGTGCATGAGGCGCAGCAGGCCAAGGCCACCCGCCAGACCAAGGGGAGCGAGAGGAGCGTGGGGCCACAGATGGTCGTTCCGGTCTCGCATGAGGCGGTGCAGGTGCGAGCCTTTTTCATTTACCAGAATGAGGGGTATCCGCAGGGGCGCGCGCTCGATCACTGGTTACGCGCCGAACGGGAACAACACGCAATCCAGGCGCAGGCCCAGCGCGGCTCTGTTTAGCCCGAACTCCTAAATTAGAAAAGCATCGTTCTGTGGGTAAGGGCTTGGTTGAAGAGAGTTGCAACACAAACGCAACCTCACCCTTTACACAAAACGATGCGCTCAAGTTTTCGCCCTGTTTTCGGATCAAAACCAGTCCAAATC
>CAMCYN010000211.1 GCA_945883955.1 Akkermansia muciniphila | reverse complement strand
CGGTACGAGGCGATTTAGCGTGGAAACAGAAGTCCACGCGGAGGCGCGGAGGATCACAAAAGTGGGCAGCTCAGAAGCTTTCCCTCATTTCTCCGTGCCCTTCGCGTGAGACCTGATTCTTTCGGGACCCTGGAGTTCGGGTTCAATCGCGAGAGGAAGAGGACGCCGTGATTTGTATTGTTTCAGCCGGAAAAGCGGAACTCGCGGAGCCTGGACCACTGCTGGAGAAAGATAAGGTCTGCGAGGGGACTGTCGGTAAGCTGGCAGTGCTGCCTCGATATGTTTGAGACGCTCCAGCACATCAGCGTGCCGCTTTAGGGTCAGTATTCTTTAAGCCACAGAATACTGTCGCAAACCAGTAAGCAAAAATTGGTAAGGTGCTTGTTTTGGCTGCTTTGTCGAAATCGTGTTTCCCCGGCCCGCGCAACTCCTTTGGCGCTCTTCATCGGTTTTGGGAAAAAATCGGTTAACCGAATCCAAAATCCGGCATTCATCAGCGTAACCGATGAATGCAGCCTCCCACGAAAGCCAGATTGTTGCGCAACTGACTCAAATTCAGGTGCCGTTACGCCTGTATGTGCAGTCGCTGCTCCCAGGCGATTCCTCTGCCTCCGACGTATCTCAACTCACCAACGCCAAAATTTGGGAAAAGCGGGCTGAATTCACCCTTGGGACCAACTTCAAGGCATGGGCATTTAGTATCGCACGCTTCGAGGTGCTGAATTACCGCAAACAACAGGCCAGAGACTCGCGCTTGGTTTTTGGTCAGGAACTCGAAGAAACATTCGCGGAGGAACTGGCTGAGGAGAATGACGTGCTTGAGCGGCGCCATCTCGCCCTCAAGCAATGCCTCGGCAAGCTTAGATCCTCTGACCGGGAGTTACTCATGCATCGCTATGCCAGCACGGAAACGCTCCTCGGTTACGCCCAAAAATCCGGACGCAGTATCGGCGGACTCAAAGTGACCCTGCACCGGCTCCGCAATGCGCTCCTGGGTTGTATTGAAAAACACGTGGGCCCTGAACCTCTCGAATCATGAAGCCTAACGAACGTAATCAACTCATCGATTCTCTTCTGGACGGAGACATTTCGGAAGCCGACTTCATCCGACTCGAAGCTGAATTCTCCGTCAACCCGGAGGCGAGACAGGCCTACTATGAACGTCTCGCTCTGTCCGCCATGCTCCAGACGGAGGCCGGAGCGTCTCCTAACCGGATCGCCGAATTTAGAGCACCCAAGACACGCTCTTATCTCTTTGGTTTTCTCTCGATGGCAGCAGCAGTGGCCGCGCTTTTGGCCGTTAATTCGCTCTTTCTGCATCCGAAAAAAGACGAACTCGTCACGAATAGCCCCGCAAGTCCCACGGAACAGAAGGCCAGCGGGTTTGCTATCCTTTCCGAACAATCAGATCTCGTTTGGAAGAACCGGCCTTCGATCGCAAGTGGCTCGTTACTTCCAACTGGCTCTTTGAGTCTGCAGTCGGGCCTCGCTCAAATTGAACTTTTTAGCGGTGTCAGTGTGATTATCGAAGGAGAAGCCGATTTTGAGATTCTCTCTTCCATGGAAATGAAAGTAACCCGTGGAAAAGTCCGGGCACGGGTCCCGGAACCCGCGCATGGATTTCGGATTCACACCTCCGAAGGTCAGGTTGTGGATCTCGGGACCGAGTTCGCTCTGGATGTTTCGAAAGAAAAATCCGAAGTCCACGTCCTCGATGGGCAGGTAGAGTGGCATCCCAAGACCGAGGTGAAGCAGCTCCTCTCAAAGGGGGAGGGACTGCGTTTGGTGAACAACGGCGGGAAAACCAGCATCAAAGCTGACGAGCAGGGATTCGTCGGACTGAACGCCATGAGTGAAAAACTTGCGTCAAACCGCTCGGCGCGAAGAGGCGAATGGCTGCGTTTTAACGAAAAGCTCCGCAAGGATCCTCGCCTCGTCGCGCTTTTCCACATGGGCCCGACGGGCTCCCGGCAACTCCCGAACGAATCCGGCGCGGGCGCACAATTCGTCAAGGAAGGAGCCGTCGTTGGAGCTTCTCATGTCGCAGACCGCTGGGGTGTCTCCGGGGAGGCGTTGGACTTCAGCGCCACCGTCAGCCGGGTTCGAATGAATATCCCCGGCGAGTACCGTTCCCTCTCGATGTTTACGTGGGTGAAGATCAATAGCCTCGATCGAAAGTACAATTCGCTCTTCCTCACAGACGGACACGATCCCGGCGAGCCGCATTGGCAAATCATGAACGATGGGCGGGTGTTTTTTGGAGTGAAGAAACGCCCCAATTCGGAACCGAAGAACCAATACCCATTCTATTCACCGTCCATCTGGAACGCTTCTACGAGTGGCCAATGGTTGATGCTCGCCGCCGTGTACGACGTCGAGCAGCGACAAGTCACCCTCTACCTCAACGGACAACCGATCAGTCAGGAGGCTATACCGGCCGAGTTCATGGTCGAAAATGTGACGCTGGGCCAAGCATCCCTTTGTAACTGGGGGCTTCCTCTCCGCAACGACCCTGAGTTTGCGATCCGCAACTTCAACGGATCCATGGACGAATTCGCACTGTTTTCCGCAGCTCTTACCCCCTCAGAAATCAAGAACATCTACGACCATGGAAAACCTTAACCCCTCTCCACGTTTCAACGGCGTGGCATTCCTGTCCTACGCGCGTCCTTTGATGGCTGTCGCGCTAATGTCAGGCACAGTGAAGGCGGTCGACTTCGAGACTGAGATCCGACCGATTCTAGAAAAGTCCTGCACCGAGTGCCACGGTCCGGGCAAACAAAAGTCAGGCTTTCGATTGGACCTCCGCGCATCCCTGCTGAAAGGCGGCGATTCTGGAGTGCCCGCAATTGTCCCGGGCAAACCGGAAGGCAGCCCGTTGATCGCAGCAATCAAAGGAGAAGATCCGGATACAAAAATGCCTCCCAAAGGCGCCCTGCTCGGCAAACAGCAAGTCGCGCTCCTCGAGGAATGGATAACATCGGGAGCCCACTGGCCTGGTCAAATGGATGCGGTCGAGAAAACCACGGCTGCGCTGTGGTCTTTGCAACCGCTGAAACGCCCTGACGTACCGAAGCAAGAAAACGCGAGCACGCCCATCGACGCATTTTTGATAAAGGAACTGAGAGCAAAAGGCCTCGGTTATAACAAGCGCGCCGAACCCCGCGATCTCATCCGCCGCGTCTCCATTCTCCTGACTGGGATCGCCCCAACGCTGGAAAGAGTCACCGCGTTTGAGGCGGCGTCCAGGCTCGATTCCAAAGTGGCCTACACAGCTCTCGTCGATGAGCTGCTTGCCTCGCCACATTTCGGTGAAAGGTGGACGCAACACTGGCTCGATGTGATCCGCTGGGCGGAATCCAACGGCTCAGAGGCTAATCTTTACCGCAAAAACGCGTGGATCTATCGGGACTATCTCATCCGTGCCTTCAATGAAGACCGGCCCTACGATCAGTTTATCCGCGAGCAAATTGCAGGAGATCAAATGGGCGTTGGTGAGGCCCTGGGATTTTTGGTTGCCGGTCCCCATGTCCCCGCAGAAACCGTCGGTCAAGAACCCAGCGCGATTCGCCAAGCACGGGCTGACCGTTTGGATGAAATGATGCAAACCATCGGCGCATCCATGCTTGGAATGACCGTGGGATGCGCCAGGTGCCACAACCACAAATTCGACCCGATCTCGATCAAGGACTACTACTCGCTGACTGCAGTCTTCGAGGGGATTGAATTCGGCGGGCGTTATCCGGAGTTGGGTAAAGACCATCCCCGGGTGAAGCGAGCTGCAGAAATCTATCAGAGCATCGCAAAGGAGCGGGAGCTGATCCGAGGTGGCGGCGTGGGGTGGGAAGAAGACTGGGGTGGATTTAAAGAGTTTTACTTTCCATCCACGGAAACGCAGGCGCTTCGGATCGACTTTGATAAGGGCTATGTGGCAATCGACGAACTGCAGGTCTTCGGTCCCGATGATAAGACTAAAAATTTGGCATTAAACAGCTTCGGAACTACTCTCGTTGGCGACCCGAAACTGCAGGAAACCCGGGGTGACATCAAAAAGGCAAACGACGGCGAATTCGGGACCCAGCAATGGAAAGCCCGCGCTCCAAAAGGGAGCAATGAGAAGCCGTGGGTGGAGATTCGATTCCCTCATTCGGTTTCGATAAACCGATTCCGCTTTTCCCATAACCGGGAGTATTATCTGGAGACCGATTATCTCCTCCAGGAGGGCGGCTACCGGTACCCCGGATATCGGATCTCCGCGCAACAACCGGATGGAAGCTGGAAGGAAATCGCGAGTACGGCTGCTGCTGGTAACCTGCTGAAGGAACATCCAGAGCTCAAAGCGGCTTCGGACCAACTTCACAAGGATATCGCCACGTTACAGGAGGAAGGACCCCGCTACAGTTTTGTCGGGCGATTTACGAAGCCCAACGTCACCCACGTGCTGCGGCGAGGCAGTCCGGAAACGCCCGGTGAGGAAGTGATGCCTGCTGGTTTTGCGATCCTCAATGGCAGCCTGGGACTGGATTCCAGCGCCTCAGACTCGTCCCGTCGTGAAGCATTTGCCAAATGGATCACCCGGCCGGAACACCCCCTCACAGCGCGTGTGATGGTCAACCGGGTTTGGCATCATCTCTTTGGTGCCGGCATCGTGACGACCACAGCCGACTTCGGAGTGGCCGGCAGTCCGCCCACCCATCCGGAACTTCTGGATTATCTCGCGGCGGAATTTGTGACGCCTGAACTCGCGGAGCAGAAGCCGTGGAGCATGAAGTCTCTGCTTAAAAACATCGTCTTAACGGAGGCATTTCAGCAATCGAGCGCGCCGCGCGAAGACGGGCTCAAAGCCGACGCGTCCGCCGCACTGCTCTGGCGTTTCCCTCCTAAACGTGTCGATGCCGAGGTGATTCGTGATTCCATTCTGCAGGCGTCGGGGACTCTCGATCCAGCCATCGGTGGCCGCAGCTACCGCATTCATGATGTTAAAAAGCCGTATGCCCAGTGGGCGGTGCTGAACAACCACGGGCCGCAAACCTGGCGGCGTATGCTTTATCAGGAGCGGATGCGCAGGGTGGACGACCAGATGTTTACCGCCTTTGACTTTCCGGACTGCGGTCAAGTGAAAGCGAAGCGGCCAGTTTCCACGACGCCGCTTCAGGCGCTTAACCTCATGAACAGCGAGTTTGTGACCGAACAAGCGGAACTATTGGCGAAACGGGCAGCACAAGGATGTGCCTCTGACGCCTACGAAACCCAGGTGAAACACTGCTTTCAACTCCTCCTCAACCGAGCGCCCGATGAGGCCGAATTGGCTGCCTCTCTGGTAGCGGTCAAAGAAGCCGGTCTGCCCATCGTATGCCGCAGCCTGCTGAACTCTAACGAATTCGCGTTCCTCCCATAACCGTCACAGCCATGAATAACCGCGCCGAAAAATTATCGCTTCCCGGACGTGCTCTCCTCAACCGAAGGGGTTTTTTACAACAAGCTGGTATGTCTCTTGGCGGGATTGGTCTCGCGAGATTGTTGGCCGATGAAGGTCTGTTAGGTGCCGAAACCAAAGCCGCTAGTGGGCCGATCCGGCCGGTGATTGACCCCAAGAGACCGTACGCCCCGCGCAAACCGCATTTCGAGACGGCGGCGGAACAGGTTCTGATCATCTATTGTCCCGGAGCTGTGAGCCACGTGGATACGTTCGACTACAAGCCTGACCTGTCCAAATATCACGGGCAGAAACCGCCGGGCCTTCCGGAGGTCACGTTTGAAGGGCCTACAGGAAACATCGCCAAACCGTTCTGGGATTTCAAACCGCGCGGCAAAAGCGGGAAGATGATCTCCGACTTGCTACCTTGTCTCGGGGAATTGGCGGACGAGTTTTCGTTCATTCATTCGCTGCACACGCAAACGAGTGCGCATCCCCAGGGCGAAAACTTCATCAACACTGGGTTTACGATGGAAGGGTTTCCGTCCTTTGGTGCGTGGGTCACCTATGCGCTCGGCACTGAAAACTC
>CAMCYN010000210.1 GCA_945883955.1 Akkermansia muciniphila | reverse complement strand
CTAAAAAGCCGGGGGCATTCTCGAAATCAGTCCGCCGAGGCACCTACGTAATCCCGTGAAGTGCCTCGGAGTTCTGGCGGGTATTCCTTAACCGAAAGGTATTTGGAGTCATCCCCGTGTGTTTGCGAAACTGCGCCGTAAAACTGCTCTGGTCGCAAAAACCCAATTCCTGCGCCACCTCCACCAGGCTCACTTGCCCACTCCGCAGAAGTTCACACGCCATCCGGATACGACACTTCATCCAATATTCATGTGGTGAAATTCGAAGCGTTTCCTCGAAACAACGCTGCAAATGGCGCACCGATAAACTGCAACGCTTCGCGAGTTTTTCGCTACCCGGAAACTCCCGCAACTCCTCTCGTAACAACTTCGTCGCCCTCGAAATCCGCTCGCTCGGAGAATCCTTTGGCGCTTTCCCCTGCGAGGCAATCGAGACGCCTATCAGTCCAATCACCGTTCCTTTACGGTCTCTCAACGGGAATTTGTGCGTGATGTACCAATCCGGTAATCCCACTTCATCCAGACATATCTCCACCTTTCCCAGGAGTGGTGCACCGGTCTCATACACGACTGCGTCATCGGCCAAATAACCTTCGGCAAGCACCCCCGGAGTCAGATCCAAATCCGTCTTCAGAACCATTTGCTCCGGATTCTCAAAACCGTGCCTTAACGCCCAGGCCTTTGTGACAAACAACGTCTCGCCCGCACGATTTTTGACAAAATAATGCACATCCTCAAATATCTCAAAAATCGTCAAAAGCTGCTTATCAAAAGAGATTAATCTCAAAAAGTCAGCCTGCTGAGTTTGACTGTCCCGAAGCTCGTTTGACGCTTTTGGCATAAAGATCGGCACCCCGATTACATACTGTATTCACGGACTTTGGTTCAATGGGAAGCGTCGTTTCCAGTCCCTCACGACGTTCTGCATCCCCTCCGATTATGAATCCAATTGTCCAAATCTCCCTCGACCTGACAAACATCGACGAAGCCCTCGAAACCGCAGCCCTGGCTCTACGCGCGGGAGCCGATTGGCTCGAAGCCGGCACCCCGCTTCTGCTCGCAGAAGGACTCCACGGAGTTCGCGCCCTCCGGGAGGCCTTCCCGAAGGTCCCAATCGTAGCAGACCTCAAAACGATGGATGGAGGCTATCTCGAAGCCGAAATGATGGCCAAAGCCGGAGCCACACACGTTGTTGTCATGGCAAGAGCCCACGCCGAAACCATCAAGGTGGTTGTCAAAGCCGGACGCGATTACGGCGTTCAAGTAATGGGCGACAATCTCGCCTGCTCCGACATGATCGCTGCCGCAAGGTTACTCGAAGACTTGGGATGCGACTTCGTCATTCACCACATCGGATACGACGAACGCCGAGGCCTCGCCGCTGTCGGCCACCGAATGCCCAGCCCACTGGACCAGCTCAGAAAAGTGGTCGAGGCCGTGTATGTTCCCGTACAGGCCGTCGGTGGACTCACCCTCGAACAGGCGATTCGTTGCCCGGAATACGGGGCACCACTCGTCGTTTTAGGTGCTCCTCTCACCATTGATGCCGATACATTTAAGACGGCCCAAGGCGACCTCGAAAGCTCTCTGCGTCTGATTTGCGAAAAGGTCCACGCTTACGGTGATGTCGCCGTAAATGTCCGCTGATCCGGAACCCCTTCCCCACTCCAGCTCGCTATGAATTCCGCCGCTGTTGTTAATTTTGCGCCCCAAAAAGGCTCCGTCGAGATCCGCCAACTCCCCCGCCCGCAAATCGGCGACGAAGACGTTTTATTGGAAGTCTCCCACGTCGGAATCTGTGGAAGCGATCTCCATCAATGGACGGCCGACCATTCCTGGCACGTTCAGTATCCTGTTGTTCTGGGACACGAATTTGCCGGTCATATCGTCGAACTGGGCTCCAAAGTGGTCACGTGGAAAGAAGGCGACCGCGTCGTCAGCGAGACTGCCGCCGTGATTGACCCGAACAACCCCATGACGCGCCAGGGCCAATACAACCTGGATCCCACCCGCAAAGGATTTGGATACGGCGTTAATGGTGCGATGACCCGGTTTGTCCGTGTTCCCGCACGGATACTTCATCGAGTTCCCGACCATCTCCCATTGGAGCAGGCCTGTCTCACCGAACCTTGTTGCGTGGCCTATAACGCAGTTGTCAAAAATGCGCGGATTGAGCCCGGGGATCGAATCGTCGTTCTAGGCCCGGGCACCATTGGGATTCTTTGTGCGGGTATGGCGCGATTGTGCGGAGCCGAGGTTGCGATCGTCGGGCTTGCGCAAGACGCCCACCGGCTCGAAATCGCAAAACAATACGGCTGCGAAATCATCATCGGAGACGCCAAATCATGGGCTATTGATCGCGATGGACTGGGATGTGATGGCGTCATCGATGCGGCAGGAGCTAGCGTCACATTGAAGATCGCACTAGAGCTGGTCCGGCCTTCCGGTTGGATCAGTAAAGTGGGTTGGGGACCTCAACCGCTCGGCTTTAATCTGGACGCACTTGTGCAGAAGAACATCCGGTTACAGGGAAGTTTTAGTCACAACTGGCCCATCTGGGAGCGTGTCATCGCACTTCTGGCGAGTGGTCGATTTGATGTGCGCCCTATTATTGGTGGGATCTGGCCCCTCGAAGATTGGCAGGACGCATTCGAAAAGATGCACCGGGGTGAAATCGTAAAATCGATCCTCAAACCCCACTAATCCAGTGCGCCTACAAAACAAAGTCGTCCTGGTCACGGGGAGCACCGCCGGCATCGGACGCGCTATCGCAAAACGCTGCGTCGAAGAAGGAGCCCGTGTCGTCATTCACGGATTGGAACACGATCTCGCCACGGAACTCGTCGGCGAATTGGGGTCGGATCGCGCTATAGCCCACATCGAAGATCTCGCCAACGAGGGGTGCCCGGAACACCTCACAACTCTGGCAGTCGAACATTTCGGACGCCTCGATGCCGTCGTCAACAATGCCGCCCTTATTCTCTCGGGCGATATTCACACCACTGACGCCGATTTGTTTCACCGCATTATCTCGGTAAATACACTGGCGCCGCTTCTATTGATCAAAGCTGCGTTGCCTCATCTTCAGGCCGTACGCGGGTGTGTGCTCAATATCGGCAGCGTGAACGCCTGGTGTGGAGAACCAAACCTCCTTCCATACAGCATCTCAAAAGGCGCATTGAGCACATTGACCCGAAACCTCGGAGATAGCCTGATGCAACAGGCCGGTGTGCGCGTAAATCAAATCAACCCCGGCTGGGTGCTGACCGGAAACGAGGCGGCGCGCAAACAAGCGCAGGGACTTCCCGAGAACTGGCCTGCAAGTTTGCCCAAAACGCACGCCCCATCCGGGCGTCTTCTGACCCCCCAGGAGATCGCATCCGCCGCCATCGTGTGGCTTTCAGACGAGATCGGCCCGGTCAGCGGCCAGATCTGCGAACTCGAACAATATCCACTCCTGGGACGCAACGCCCCCAAAGACCTTGCCGAACCGACTCACCCCAGCCGTTAACTTATGCCAAAACTCGCAGCCTTCCCCAAAGCCTACATGCACGCCCTGTGCAAAGACGGCACGATGAAGTTAGCCGAGTGGTTTGCGCTCGCGAACACTCTCGGCGTACAAGGTTTGGAATTCTACGCCGGCTTCCTGGAGATGGAAAACGAGGCTCTCTGGCCCGTGTTTCGTCGACAGGTAAACGATTTGGGACTGGAGATCCCAATGCTGTGTTGTTCACCAGACTTCACACATCCCGCCCCAGACTTCCGGCAAAAGGAGATTCAAAAACAGAAGCACTGGATCGATATGACCCAGGTTTTGGGTGGTTCTTATTGCCGTGTCTTAAGCGGACAGCGTCGTCCGGAACTCTCCACTCACGACGGAATCCAACTGGCCGCAGAGAGCATCTACGCCTGTCTCCCCTATGCTCAGGAACGAGGCGTGACGCTCATTTTAGAAAATCATTACAAAGATGATTTCTGGGAATACCCCGAGTTCGTTCAAAAGATGGATGCCTTTTGCGAATTAGTCGCCGCGATCGATCATCCCTCGTTTGGCGTAAACTTCGATCCCAGCAACGCATTTATCGCCGGAGATGATCCCCTCGAACTGCTGGCTCGCGTCTCGAATCGAGT
Organism: Akkermansia muciniphila; assembly: GCA_945883955.1. GTDB lineage: Bacteria > Verrucomicrobiota > Verrucomicrobiia > Chthoniobacterales > Chthoniobacteraceae > Chth-196. The sequence continues at coordinate 1,984 of CAMCYN010000210.1, read as the reverse complement.
GGTCACGATGCACGCTAGTGATCGGTATCTGGGCAGTGGAACACTCGAAGATTTACGCCGCGAAGAGAACGCTTCGGCTGGTTACGCCGCCCGACTTCGTCACGGCGAAATCGGACAGGGATTGAACGATTACGACGCTATTTTCACTGAACTCGTCCGAGTTGGATTCGATAATTGGATCAGTACGGAAGACGGCGTAGACGGGATCGAACAACTACAACGCAGTGTTGAGTTTCTAAAACGGAAGATCGCACTTCACTGGAAATAAAAGATGAAAAAAACACCTCTCATTGTTGGGATTGGCGAAGTCCTTTGGGACATTTTTCCGGATGCGACTCACTTCGGGGGTGCCCCGGCGAACTTGGTCTGTCACGCGGCAGCCCTCGGAGTTGAAGCCATCTTGGTGAGTTCCACCGGAGCGGACGATTTAGGAAAGCAAGCCGTCTCGGTTTTAAAACAAAAAGGGATCTCCACCGATTGGATACAATTAGCGCCGGATCACCCAACCGGTGCCGTGAATGTGGCTCTCGATGAAAAGGGCCAGGCCTCGTACCAGTTTCAGGCAGACTCGGCATGGGATCACCTCAAGTGGAACCACGAACTCGTCTCTCTGGCGGTCCGCTGTGGCGCCGTGGTTTTCGGTTCTTTGGCTCAACGTTCCCCGGAATCGGCGGAGACCATTTTGCGCTTTGTAAATGCAACCTCGTCCACAGCCCTTCGCGTTTTCGATGTAAACTTGCGCCAAGCCTATTACTCAAAACGTGGCATCGAAGAGTCTCTTAACGTCGCGAATGTTTTAAAACTTAACAGCGAGGAGCTCCTGATCCTCCAACAGTTGCTCGGGCTCAAACAATCGTCTGAACGCGCGCTTTTAACCGAATTGAGTCGCCGGTTCGCGCTGCACACGATCGCGCTTACTCGCGGAGAAAACGGGTCTCTGCTCCTGATCAACGAAACGTTCACCGAAGTCCTATTACCGTCGACAAACGTCGTCGATACCGTCGGCGCCGGTGATGCGTTCACCGCCGCGCTGATTGTCGGTTTGCTCGCAAACGCCGTTCAAACTGAGATTCATTTCCAGGCCAGTGCCATCGCCTCCTACGTCTGCTCTCAGTCCGGAGCGACTCCAGAGCTCCCGGCCGAACTCGCGCATTCGTTCTCTCAAATTCCAAAACTGCCTGGCATCACGCAAAACACGGAATAAGACCCCTACCTCATCTGCCCCACGTGTTTCCGGCCGGGTCGAGATCCCTGTCGTTTCAGCACGTCGTGTCGCATTCGGCACAAAGACTGTCCCAATTCTGACATACAAGAATATGCCGTTCTGGTTTCCTTCATCCTGCCTGAAATCATTCCCTCCCCATCCTCCCCATGAGCTCCCTGGACCAACAATCTCGCCGTCGCTTCTTCCAAGAAACCGCCACTGCCGCAGCCGCAGCCGCGGTGGCCTCTATGCGCTCCATTGCTGCCGAGCCCACACCCGCCCTCAAGGAACGTCACCACATCGAAACAGACGTTCTGGTGTGCGGCAGCGGTTGCGCCGGAAGCGCGGCAGCCCTCGCCGCCGCTCGCGCAGGAGCCCGGGTGTTACTGGTTGAAAAAGCGCCGTTTGCAGGCGGCATCGTCACCAGTGTCGGCCTCCCCTATTTCGACGGCATAGCAAACATTAAGGATAACCGGATCGTTGTTCGAGGGATTGCGTTAGAACTGCTTTCCAAGTCCGGCGTCTGTGCGCCCGATGCCAAGACGGTTCAGCGCCACAACCCAACGATACCGAACACGTTTGAATTCAAAGTTTTGTTAGACCAACTGTTTCAGCAGCAAAAGGGGAACCTGAGCGTCTTGTTCAACTCCGTGGTGTGCGACGTCAGCAGCAGCGGTGGTCGCATCCAGACAGTGACGATTGCCAACAAGGATGGCCTCGTCGTGATCCACCCAAAAACAGTCATCGATTGCACCGGCGATGCCGATGTAGCAGCCTGGT
>CAMCYN010000209.1 GCA_945883955.1 Akkermansia muciniphila | reverse complement strand
ATTGGTTACTCATCGATGCCCCGACGGGAGGGGGCTCGAAGGTGCCCGACTGGTATAACACCCAGTTCGGCTACACAAAAAACGCTTCCAAGGGTGAACTTTACAACATGAGCCAGGATCAGGCTCAAAAGCAGAACCTCTATGAGCAGCAACCCGCAAAAGTCGCGGAGCTCGAAGCCCTGCTCACCACAATCCGGGGGAAATAGCCGCCCCAACAAATGGATCACCCGCTGATTACTAATCGATTATGAAATCCCGCAGCTTCTTCCTCGGACTCCTGAACCTCGTCGCAGTCTCTGTCAGTTGCGCCGAGCCCTCCAAGCCCCTCTCCCCGGCAGGCACCTTGCCGGTAGTTGCGGCTCCATCTTTAAGCGAACCGCTGGCGGCTCCCTGGAGTGTGGCCCACGGTACCTGGACGCCGGAAAACGGGGTGTTGAAGGTGGTGGAGCTTCCCGAGAATAAACATGTGGCCGTCTTGCATCACAAAGTCGGGTTGGAGAGTGCGCTCATCGAGTGTGAGTTCCGTTTTGACGGGCCGGGAATGTTTCTCATCGGCTGCGACGGGGGCAAACATATCGGCCGGGTGGTGGTGCGGCCGGATGGGATGTCCATCGCCGAGGATTCGGCCAAGCCTTCTCACACGCTCGAAACGCTCAAGGTTCCGGTGACCGGAGGTGGGTGGCATCAGTTACGAGTGGAATGGAAAGGGGACACTATGTTGGCGGCTCTCGATGGGCAGGAAATCCGTGCCCAGCATCCTTTTCTGGCCTCGCCCAAATCGCAGAGCTGGCTGGCCGTTGCCAAGACGGCCCAGGTGCGCGGGCTCAAAATCAGTGGCATCCCGACGCCTGCGAAGCCCTAGTTTTTAGGCCCTCCTGTTTCCGGGTGTCACATTCTGCCGAAGAGCCTTTTTTGATCCAAAAGTACGACCGGATTAGAACGGCATTCGACTCCGGGAAAAGGGGGCGAATGCGCTGCAGCCACCGCCGTCGAAGCGCTATTTCCTGAGGGTTAGCGCGAGATTGAGAGCCGAAATCGCACAGGCCCACGAACCCAACACCCGGAAGCCGACTTTCAGCAATGGCCTTTTGGGAACCATAGCTGCGTAATGGACTAAATTCAGGCTCAACAGAGCCAGCCCAGTCCAGGTGCCTAGTAAAAGTTTAAAAACCACCCACCCCGAACCTTGCTCGGGCGCCGAATCCCACCCGAGCGACAGTCCGCCTATGGCGAACAATCCAATCCCCAACACTTGGGGTAACGACTTTCGCAAAGCTACCAAAACGCCAAGAACGGCAGCTACAGCAGCGGGCACGACGGAAGGCAGTTCGGGCACACCTGGTAACTGTGTCAAAAACAGGCCCACGACAGCGGCCCCCAAAAAGGCCATCATTGGATTCTTAAAACGGGCCCGCTGCCCTGCAAACAGAGCCATCCCGGCAAGGACAAGCAGGTGAGCTGGGCAACGCAACGGATGGTATACTCCATTCCAGAAATCCCCGACTCCATCGATGGAACCGTGCGCTATTAAAATGACCTCATTCACGCGAGACGCCTTCAATTCAAATCGCTGAAGCAACCCCTCAAGTGCCTAAAAAACGTGCAATAGAAATCCAAGCCCAACACAGGCAATCACGCCTCCGCCTGCACGCACGACAACCGTCCCCCAAGGCCAGCGCGAGATTTCTCCCAAACCAATCCCGGCAAGGTGCAACAGCCCAGTCGCTATCACAAACCCCATTGAGTAGGTCAGCGGGCTCGCGGATTCCGGAAGCTCCGTGCCATGGGCGTGACCGTGAAAAATAGCGAATATCCCGACGAGCGACGCCGCTACCCACAGCGGCGGCTTACTCGCAAGAAGTACCATGGATCCCAGGACAATTCCTGAAACAGCAATCCCCGTTTCAATGGCCGGAACCGGAATCCCGAAAACTCCCAGAGCTCCGCCAAACGCCATCACGGTGGGGAAAACCACAGGCAGAAGCCAGGCGGCCTTACGGCCCAAGAATGCGCCCCACAAACCCACCGCGACCATGGCGACAATGTGGTCTGCGCCCAAAAGCGGATGGGTAAACCCGCTCACAAACCCACCCACAGCTTCTGCACCCGAATGCGCTTGCGCATTCGTTGCACCAGCAACCATGAGTGCCGCCAATATGCAGCGAACCCACACACCTGCTGATGGACGACGACTAAAGTGGTGCAACGGAGATGAAGATTCTGAAGTGCTGAGGTGATTCATAGAACAGACAGTTTTCCTTGCTGTTCCTTACTCACTTAGAGGCATCGGCACCACCAAATCTCACCTTGCCTGGATCTGCGTGTCTGCACGCAATTTCAGATTACGGCGCGCGGATACGTCTGCGTTCCATAGTTTTGCATCCACACGAATTGAAAACCATTGCAGCCGTAGACGGGGCCTTTACTCTCGCGCCAACGATGCAAAGTTCGACTCCACTTTTAGTCCGGCTTGTTGCGATCTTCGCGGCAGTTGTGGTCTGTGGTGGCCAATGGGCAGCCCTCCAGTTGGTTGCATGGTCGGGAATGGCGATCTCTTATTCCGCCTCATCTGGAGTCAAAATCGGGTTGCAAAAGACTTTCGATGGGGATCATCCGTGTCCGCTCTGTCACGTTGTGAAGGCCGGGCAGGAAGAAGAACAAAAGAGCGCGCCAAAGCTGTCTGTCAAAGCAGCCAAGTTCGAAGCGCCAATCAGCACGGACCTAACCCTCCCAATGCCCCAACAGTTGTCCTGTAACGTTAGTTTCGCTCCATCTGATAGTAACCTGAGCGTCCGTACGGAGCGTCCGCCCGTTCCGCCTCCTCGACTCGCCTAAGCGGCGAACGTCGATACCTCCCGCCACACCTTTAGGTGGCGTCGGTCCGCTTAAACAAAGCGCACCCATCTGTTCCGGCCATTTCGCCAACTCTACACGCCCTGGTTCGCGGTCTCGAGCTGCGTCCTTGTGGCCTGAATTTCTGCGGAGGGCAGAGACTCTTCCTTCTCGTAGGTGAAACGTAAGTGTCCAACGCAACCCAAATGCTCCGGGGAAGATGTGTGTGTCACCCCGGCGGCACTGCCCGCCCTCCGTCGGTTCAGGGTTCTCCTCTGCCTGTTTACTGTTCCTTTTTTATGAAAAAACATCTCCTCACTGGAGCTTTGCTCCTTTCTGCCGCCATCGCTCTCGGGCAACTCCAACGCCTCCGGGACGGAAAACTTGAAGAGTTCCGGTGCCGCCTTCCCGACGTCCAATGTGACGGATGTCGCACCAGCATTTCCGAAGAACTTCTTAAAGAATCGGGCATCCGAGCCATCCGCTTCGAAGGTGCAGACCGCAAGGATCTGGTCATCTCCCACACCTTAAAGCGCACGGAAGAATCTCTTCAGTCCTCCCTGGCTCGAATCGGCTACTCGGCGGAGGCCCTGAATGGCGACCCGACAAAAGCGGTTTCCCATCAAGCCTGCGTCTGTCCGACGGAACGTGCGAAGGCAACCTACTTAAAGCCATGAAACGTCTTTTGCAGGTAAACCTGATATCGCTTGTTGTGCTCCTCGGGGTCTTGGCCTGGCTCCGCTTAGGCCGGATCCCAGCCTCAAACGATCACTCCGCAAGTTATGCAAAACTTGTGGGGCGGATCGTGCCGGACTTTGTACTGACGGAAAGCCGGGGTACTCCGGTGACGTTATCCACCATCAAAGGCCGGATCTGGGTAGCCAACCTGATGTTCGCCACCTGCAACGGCGTTTGTCTGCGGTTGGGGGAACACATGAAGTTGCTCGACTCCAAACTCGGGACACGGGACGACATCCGGCTTGTGTCCATTTCCGTAAACCCGGAGGTAGACACTCCAGAAAAACTGCGTGTTTACGCGGACGCGCTCCAGGCGTCTGACAAGTGGCTCTTTGTCACAGGAGCACGCGATGAAATCACCAGACTCGCCACCGGCGGCTTCGCACTTTCCGCAGGCACGGAGGAGGTCCTGACCCACAGCGATAAGCTCGTCTTGGTCGATAGAGAAGGAGTCGTTCGGGGCTACTTCGACGGCGAATCGTCGGACTCACCCGCCCAGATCCTCAAGGCGATCGCAGCTTTGGACGCCAGCAGTCCCTCTGCATCCTCTCCAAAACCAAACCAACCATGAAAAATATCCCAAAAACAAAGCGGACTTGTTCCGCCTGTTTCGGCGCCGAAGAAGCGCGCTAATCCATCCGTGGATTCTGAGTCATCAGAGTCTCCGTCGGAAACGGGCGTTCTTATTTTATTAAGACGAGATCGGATTCTCGAGCTGGAGCGGTTTTCGCCCCGGGGAATGGGTCTGGGAATAGGCACCGCATTGGGCCAGTATTGCGCCATGTCTTTACGTCCCTTTGTGCTGCTTGGGTCTGTGTTGCTATGTGTCACTTCGGCTTTGGCCGCCAACTGGCCGGCCTGGCGCGGCCCGACCGGGGACGGCATTTCGCCTGAAAAAGATCTGCCGTTGACCTGGAGCGCCACTGAGAACGTCCAGTGGAAGGTCGAATTACCCGAGCCCGGCAACTCCTCGCCGATTGTGTGGGGAAGCCGGGTCTTTCTGGCCCAGGCGGTGGGTGACCGGCGTACGGTGACCTGTTTTAACCGCTCCAATGGCCAACAACTCTGGCAGGAGGGACCCGTGGCTCCTTTTAAGGAAAGGTCTCATCCGACCAATCCCTATTGCTCGGCCTCGCCCGTCACCGACGGCGAACGTGTGATGGCCTGGTTTGGTTCGGCCGGTCTCTGGTGCTGGGATCTCGAGGGCAAGGAACAGTGGCATCTCGATCTCGGTAAACATGATCATGAATGGGGCTACGGCGGTTCCCCTGTCATTCTCGGCGACCTGTGTTTTCTCGTTTTTGGTCCGGGAGAACGCACCTTCCTTCTGGCCGTCGACAAGAAGACTGGGGAAAAACGCTGGCAGGTCGATTTTCATCCCACCCAGCCAGCTTCGCGCACGGACGGATTTGCGGGTAAAGACGGGGTGATCGGTTCCTGGGCCACCCCGATTGTGATCCAGAATGCAGCCGGGCAGTCCGAACTGATTGTCAACTGGCCCGAAAAACTCGTCGCTTATGATCCGGCGTCGGGTCGGGAATTGTGGTCCTGCGGCGGGCTTAACCCGCTCATCTACACCTCTCCCGTGGCCGGCGAGGGGATGGTGTTCGCCAGTGGCGGGTACGGAGGCTCCTCGATTGTGGTGAAAACCGGAGGGAAAGGGGATGTGAGCGAAAGTCGGCTTTGGCAGAAGTTGCGCGACAAACAGCGGATTGGCTCCGGCGTGATCAAGGACGGGCACCTCTACATTTTCAATGTCCCGGGAACGGCGCAGTGTATCGAACTAGCGACTGGCAAATCGGTTTGGGAGGAACGGCTGACGGGTTCGGGGGCACGCGGCGAATCGTGGTCGTCGATGATTTTGAGTGGAGAGCGGCTGTACGTGCTTAACCAAAGTTCGGACACGCTGGTACTCGAGGCCGCGCCGGTTTTTAAGAAGCTCGCGACCAATGTGCTCGGAGACGGATTGGGTAACGCTTCGCTGGCGGCATCCGACGGCCAGTTCTTCATTCGCACACACAAACATCTTTGGTGTGTGGGTAAATAATGGGGGCGAACCGTTGTGAGCGTGTGTTCTTTGTCCGCAACTTTGGCGAAACGGCGGTGTTGATCCCTCTATGATGAAGATGAGTTCCTCCCTCGTGAAACTGGCGGCCGTCGGTTTGTTCGCCACGCCACTCCTGCTCCAGGCCGAAGGTGACAAACCCGGCCGTCCTCCTGGTGATAGACCTGGGCGTCCTCCCGGCGACAAACCCGGCGGGCCTGGCGAACACATGGATCCGGCGTCGCGCCTCCGGATGATGCGCGAAAAGCTCGGTTTGACTGACGAACAAACGGCCAAAATGAAGGCCATCTTTGAAAAAGACGGACCCGCGATGAAGGAAATCATGTCCAAAGGACGCGAGAACCTGACCGAAGCCGACAAAGCCAAGCTGAAGGAAATGATGAAAGCGCAGCGCGAGGAAATCTCCACGGTGCTCACGCCCGAACAGCTCGCCAAAATGAAGGAAGGCCGTGAAGGGGGGCCGGGCGACCGCCCCAAACGTCCCGGCGACGCTCCTAAAAAGTAAGTCTG
>CAMCYN010000208.1 GCA_945883955.1 Akkermansia muciniphila | reverse complement strand
ACAAGGGACCAGACAAACAGGCTGCCAATCACCATCCAACGCCGGTTGAATTTGTCGGCGATCAGGCCTCCGACCGGGCTCAACAGGGCGTACACACCCATAAAAACGGCCATGAGCGTGCCGAAATCCTGGTCGCTGGCGATGCTGGGAATATCGGTCCGAACCGCTGAGCGGATGGTCGAAAGCATCTGGCGATCGAGATAGTTGAGCAGCGCGACGGGCCAGAGCAGTGCTACGGCCATCCATGCAGAGGAGAAGAGTTTGGGGGAAGTCATGGGAGGAATAGGACGAAGGGGATCTATGGGACAAAACTCCCTCTGGGCTGTGGGTTGTCGTTCGAGCTGCTGCAAGATGCCGCGGCGAGCCGCCGGTACTCGCTGTAAAGAGTCGCGTAAATGGGCCCCAGAGAGCAGTTCGGCTGGAAGGTGGCCGCCATACCGGCCTGCGGTGTGGCCATTGCCAGGATCGCCTCGCGTGGCGAGCTGAATGCTTTTGCCGCCAAGGCTCCCAGGATGGCCGCGCCGAGCGCCGGCCCCTGTTTACACGGATGCACGAGGATGTCCTCGCCGAGTACGTCAGCGTACACCTGTACTACGAGCGGGTTGTGGTGAGGCAGGCCGCCTGTGGCCACAAACCGCTTCACCGGTACCCCGCCTTCACGGAGCAATTCTACGATCCATCGAAGCCCAAAGGCTGACCCTTCCAGTAAGGCGCGGTAGAGATGTGCCGGGGTGTGATGCAAGGTTAACCCAGTGAAGGCGCCTGTGAGCGAGCCATCCATCAGGGGCGTGCGGCAGCCATTGAACCAGTCGAGACAGCGCACGCCATCCGCTCCGGGGGCGATTAGGGCGGCTTCGCTCGTGAGGTTCGCAAAGTTACGTTGGCCGGTGAGCTTGCGCAGCCACTCGAACGCATCTCCAACGGCGGCCTGGCCGGTTTCGTACCCGAAAAATCCGGGGAGAATGCCGTCCTTCACCACGCCCGCGGCTCCTTGTACGAACTGATCCCGTGCGGAGTTGAGCATGTGACAGGAACTGGTTCCGAGCACCATGACGAGAGTATCCGGTTCGGCCGCGCCAGCGCCGGGAACTCCGGCATGGGCGTCAATAATCGCGGTGCTGACGGGGGTGCCCTCCCGAAGGCCGAGTCGTTTCGCGGCTTCTCGGGTGAGCCCGCCCGCCGAAACGCCCGGAGCCAGCAAACGGCCGGGCATCTTGTCCTTCACGACTCCTGCAAACTTCGGGTTTACGGCTCCCAGATATTCCTCGGACGGATACCCCTCTTCTGCATTCCAGAGTCCCTTGTACCCGGCCTGACAGGTGGACCGGGGAAGTTCGCTCGCATTGCCACCGACCAACTGCCACACAAACCAGTCCCCGGCTTCAACCCACACGGCCGTAGCTTCGTAAACCCGGGGCGCTTTTTCGAGTACCTCCAACATCTTTGGAAAGAACCATTCCAGCCCGATGGTTCCGCCGTAACGTGAGAGAAATTTCTCTCCCCGATCACGGGCTACGGCGTTCATCCGGTCCGTCTGTTGCTGAGCGGCGTGGTGTTTCCACAACTTCGGCCAGGCCTGAGGTTCGGTCTCGAACGCTTCCAGCAAACAGAGCGGAGTCCCATCGGCCCCGGTAGGAAGCATGGTGCAACTCGTAAAATCCACGCCGATGCCGACCACGTCCTCTGCATCCAGAGACGCCATGGCCAAAGCGGCCCGTACGGCCCGGGCCGCAGCGATCCCCCAGTCGCCTGGATGCTGAAGGGCAAAATGGGCGGGCAAAGGCTGCGAACTACCGGGGAGGGTTGCCAAAATCTGACCGTGCCGATAACGCACAGCCTTTGAGGCGAGTTCCTGTCCGTTCAGGCTCACCAGTAGAGCGCGGACGGATTCCGTGCCAAAATCGAGTCCCAGAGAGGCTTTCATTTTGAGCGAGGGTTTTTGAGGTAATAGAAGTGCCCGTCTTCGGCCCCGCCGAGAAAGTCGGGGATGTTGTTTCCATTAAAGTCCATGGGCAGAGGAAAAGCCCACAGACCGACGCCGAGATCTACGGTGAGTCCTGGGTGATTGTATTTGAGGCGTTCGAGAGCCAGCGGTGGCTCGGCGGCGAGGGCGCTGGCCGCAAGTCCGGCTAGTGCGACAGAGAGCAGGGCGCTGGGATGAGGGTTCATTGGGGGAGGTTTTAGGGAAGGAAGGGGAGGAGATTTTGCAGCAGGGCGTTGAGGGTCTCGCGGTCCTGGCCTTCAAAACGCGTGACGGGTTCGGCGGAAACGTCCGCGCAGATGCCCAGGAGCGAAAGCACCGTCTTGATTCCTTTGATTAGGGCCGAGGCGCCGCTGCCTGCCCTGTAAATGTCGGACACCCGGACTACCAGATCCTGCAAATCGTGCATCCGTTTTAGGTCACGATTGGCGCAGGCCTGGAAGAACTGCGAGTACAGCTTGGGGAACATGTTGGCTCCGCCGTTCACTCCGCCTTCGGCTCCGGCCAGCATCGCGTAGGCCAGCGTTTCTTCATCCCCCACAAACAAGGGCCAGTCTGTCCGGGTGCCACGCAAACGCAGAATCTGGTGGAGATAGCCCAGATTCCCGGAGCTATCCTTCATCCCGATGATGTTGGGATGCTCCAGGGCCCGCTGGACGGTTCCCATCGGGATCACCGTCTTGGTAAGCCCGGGCATGTTGTAGAGCAGGAGTGGGAGTGGCTGTTCGTTGGCCAGACACTCGTAATAGCGATCCAGCTCGGACTGGGTGCTCTGCCAGTAATACGGAGGTGCCGCCACCACGGCGTCTGCGCCGAAGTCGGCGACGGCGCGGGCCAGTTCGAGCGACTCCACCATTGCGGTGTCGGTGATGCAGACCAGCACGGGGATGCGTTTGGCGACATGCCGGCAGGTGCGTTCGACTAGTTCCCGGCGGAGGCGGTAGCTCAGGGCGGGGCCTTCACCGGTGGTGCCGAGTAGGAAGAGACCGCCGACGCCACCGGCCAGGAGATGTTCGATGAGCCGTTCGAGTCCGGATTCGTCTAAGGCGTCCCGCGAACGGAGCGGGGTGACCATTGGGGGAATGATTCCTGAAAGCTGCAAATTCATAGTGGCCGGAGTCTGTCTTGTGCACGGCGTGGCGTCTTGTCTTCGCGACCGCTAGACAATAATACACAACGAATGGGTAGTTCCTCTAGCGGACCGGACGTAAACGAAAGGATCTCCGGTCGGGAAATCGATCTGCCGCTTGTTTGTGCCTTGGGCAGTATTCGGGCGCACAGTGCCACTCGGCTCGCGTGGCATTCCCATGAAAACGTGGAGCTTATCTTTTTGCTCGGAGGAGCAAGCAACTACGAGTTTTCGGGGGTTGGTCAGATCGAGCTTTCTGGCGGGCAGTTTCTGCTGGTGCCGCCGAAGACGTTGCATCGCGGCGGACAGGACATGCGAATGCCGTCGGTGCTGTGCGGGATCGTGCTGGAGCCATTTTCGAAGAAGGCATTAAGAAACAGCACGTTTACCAACACCGACATCCCGCGGTTTGAGCGCACTTTCGCTGGGGAGTTACCGCGTGTGCAGACAATGAACAGCGCTTTACTGATGCTGGCCAAGGGACTGGCCGAGGAGGTCCGCACATTTAAAAATAACCCCAACGACGGTTTTGTCGCAGCGCGGATCCGGTCCTTGGTGTGTCTGGCGTTGATTGAGGTGGTGTCGATTGTGGATGCGGCGCATCCGCGGGCGGCGATGGGGATGGTGGCGGCGGCCAAGAGTTTCCTGCGGGAACATCACGCAGATCCCATTAAGATGGATGAACTTGCCGCTTACCTTGGCTTTAGTCGGGCGCGGATGTTTGCGATGTTCAAAAAGGCGACTGGTCTTTCGCCGAACGACTATCTGCAACGGCACCGGATTGAGCGTGCCAGGGAACAGCTTCGGCGGGAGGAAGTTTCGATCACGGACGTCGCGTTAAGCACAGGGTTTGAATCGAGCCAGTATTTCAGCCGGGTTTTCCGCAAATATTGCGGGATAACACCCACAGAATTCAGGGAACAGGGCTGCGCCTCGTGAGAAGACGAGCCGATATCGCGGACACAAAAGAGTGGCTCTTTATCCTAAAAAAACGGGAGTGGGAAACGCGTAACCGAGGGTGAAGCAGCGGTTTTTCGGAGCGTATTTTTGGATCGGGGCTCGAGGTTAGCCTCTAAGGAACCTTTCGGCCTTGGCTGGTAATGGGCCGAGCTGCTTACGGACGTTTCTTGCGCCTTCATGGCATACAACCACAGAGGGTTGAGCCGCTGTACGGCCTCTTCCATTCCCGCTTTTAGGATAAAGGATGAGCCGAGCGAGCTTCCCGTCGAGCAGGTCGTCCGGGTCATCGAGCAAAAGCCGAACGCAGATTACCCGAAGACCGCGCCCAAAGGTGATAATGGGAAAGGCGTCTGGATCCACTGACCCCAAAAAGCGGAATGAGCCCACCCCTCCTTGTCCGGCCCTGCGGCACCGGGGGTGGATGGAATTGCACTCCGAAAGTATGAGGAACAGCTCGGCCCGGGAGTGACTGGGCTGGTGAGCCGATTGAAGAAGACGTCACTTCGCGTCAGGCTTCAGGACCGCCTTGATATAATCGTTGATGGTCGCGTGCACGACATTCGGCGCGCCCGGATAGATGAGCTCGCAAGGAACGTTGAGTTCATCGCAGTGCTCCTTGAGCTTCACGCCGAAATTAGCGGTGTGCGTTGGATCCTTCTCGTTTTGACCGAGGTTGGGGGGTGTGGTGTAAAAAAGCGCTACCGGTGGGTCCTCCGAGGTAACCAGTGCGTAGGGCGAGTATTCTTTGATCCAAGGCAAGAGACGCTCGTGCTCGGCATAGAAGAGGTCGAACGACGACTGTTTCTTTGATTTATCCCAGGCGATACCGAAGGCGTGAGCGCCGTAGGCACTGTTAGGTGTCCACTCCCGCATCTGTTTAGGATCGAGCGTTGTCTGTGCAGAGGAAACCGCAGCGCAGGTGGGGCGGGTGGACTCGCGGGCAATCGGGTCGGCGCTGTCGGGGTCGGCTAAATCATCATGAAAGGCGAGCCACAGACTCGTACAACCTCCCGCAGAGCCTCCCGCTGCTGCGACCTTTGTCTTGTCTATATTCCACTCCTTGGCCTTGCTCCGGCAGAACTGGAGTGCACGCGCACTGTCAATCATCGGGCCCTTCACCGGAGGTATCAGTCCGTCGGCAGTCGAGTCCTTGATCTTGCGGTATTCGATGGACGCGACCGAGATCCCGGAGTCCAGGGCGTCCTTCAGCAAGCTACGCACCACCGAGCGATCACCACCACTCCAGCCTCCGCCGTGCACATAGAAGAGGAGTGGCGTGGGCTTTTCTGACTTTGCCCGCCAGAAGTAGATCACCTGCATGGGATGCGCACCGTAGGCGACGTTCTCGTCGGGCGGAATCGGCAGGGCATACTTGAGCCGCTCGGGATTTCCGTCATAGACGAAGGGGGCGGGCGCCTCTGTGACTTCGGTCTTGGGAGAGGGTTTCGCCGCAGGATCGGCGGCAAGCATTGAGGCGAGGCCCAAAGAAAGGGAGACAATGGGAGGGACGAGTTTCATCAGAGGAGTAGGGTGGCGAGAGCTGGGGAGATGGAGTGAGCCGGGGGGGCCCCTCGCACTGGTAGATACCAGAAAGTGAGGCTCCGTCACAAACTCGCCCCCGTTATATTGCCTGCCGATGCGCAGGCCCCTTTTTAAGACATTTTCGTGACGTGCCATCCAGATGCGGTATCAGACTCCAAGAGCCATGATGCCCACGGACAAAGAATTCATCTTCCAACTGACCTCGTGGCAGAGCCGGCTTTACGGCTATCTGGTGACGCTTTTGGGGAGCGTCCATGATGCCCATGACGTGTTACAGGAAACGAACCTGGTTCTTTGGCGAAAATTCGGGGAGTTCGAGCAGGGGAGCGATTTCGGTGCGTGGGCGCGCCGGTGCGCCTATTTTCAATCCCGGGCGTACCTTCGCGACAAAGGGCGCGATCGGCATATTTTTGACGAGGAGCTCCTCGAGGTTTTGGCGGAGGAATCGCCGGATCAAACCGCCCCGGAGGAAAGGGAACTGGCGCTCAGGGACTGCCTCAGCAGGCTGCCTGAAAAGCAGGCGGAGCTCATTCGGCAGCGGTATATGGAGGGGAGCTC
>CAMCYN010000207.1 GCA_945883955.1 Akkermansia muciniphila | reverse complement strand
AGGCCCAGCTGGAGCTGCCCCTGGAGCTGGGTGCCTTCGATGGTTAAGCGGCCCTGGAGCCGGATCAAACCGTCGCCATCCAGATCGAGCTCCTGAATTTCGGTGCGACCGGGGGTGACCCGGATCCGGGCGCTGGCGGTTTTGAGCGGCACGGAACGGAAGCGGGGATTGCCGAGGAAGGTGTCGAGTTGGGAGAGAATGGGCAGGGCTTCGAGTTTGCCGTTTTTAAGCTGGAGAGTGCCGGTGAGTTCGCCACCGGCCTCGTTGCCGGAGGGCTGCTGAAAACGCAGGTCGCCCTGGACGTTCCCGCGCAGGCGGGTTTGCCACCAAGTGCTCAGGAACGGTTCAATAGCCACGTTCAGGAGGCGGGCATGAATGTCGGTGCCGGACTGCGCGGACCATTCGCCCGTGGCGGAAACTTCGCCGCCCGCACGAAAAAGCATGCGCGAATTCCTGACGATACAGGCCTTCTGGTGGATAACCAGTTTGGCTGTATTTAGTTCGAGTAGTGGCAGGGAGGGGAGGTGAAGCTCGCCTCCTTCGGCCAAAATCTCCCAATCTTCGCCGATTTGAGTGGCGGTGAGCCGGACCTGCTGAGCGTCCATGGGCCCTTTGCGGATGGTGGCTCTCTCAACTTTGAAAATCCCGAACTCGGTGTGGTTGGGTAAAAACCGCGTCATCCAGTTACGGGCAGAGCTGGGCGGGGCCGGTGTCTCGGCAGAGGGAGGGACAGCGGTGGCGGCGCCATTTTCCAGATTCAGATCCAGGCGCTGGACACTCAAATGATCGAGACGCCAGGTCCGGTGCCAGAGTGCGCTCAAATCCAGATCGGCTCTCAGGCTGCGGAGCTGGAGTTGGGAGAAGGGGGCGCCCTGTTTCCCGTCCGAATCTAGGGAGTCAGAGAACACCGAGGTGCCATCACGTTTAAATGGAGCAAGTTGCACCTGGGCGTTGAGGTGGTGGCCGATGCCGCTTTCGACCCGGTTCCGGAAAGGTTCGCTTTTAAGGTAACCCTCCAGCCAGGCCTGCCCCGCAAAGAACGCTACCACTCCGGCGACCACAAGCGTGCCTCCCGTCCATAAGGCGGCCTTGAGGAGAGGGCGGGTCGCTTTGCGGCGGGTTTTGCGTGAGCCGGTCTGGGAGGGAACGGTTTTCATGGGCGGGGTTAAGCGTCTGCGGTCATCCGTTGGTAGAGGGCGTGGTAATATGCGGCCGCGTTTTCCCAGGGGAAGCTAGTGTGTAAGGCGTTAGTAACCAAAGAATACCAGTGGTTTTTGTCGGCAAATAGGCCGCGGGCCCTTTCGATGGTGTCCCAAAGGGCCGAGCTGGAGTCGGGGAAATAAAGCAGGGAGTTGCCCTGACGGGTGGAGGGATCGTAATCGGTGAGTTGCTCGACCAGGCCGCCTGTAGCGTGCGCCAACGGAATGGTGCCGTAACGGAGCGCGTGTAGCGGAGTCAGGCCGCAGGGTTCATAGTGAGAGGGGCTCAGCAGGATGTCGGCTCCGGCCAGCAGATCTTTGGAGAACTCAGGTTCCCAGCGGTTGCAAAATGCCATTTTGGTCGGGTGCTGGCGTACTGCGGCAAACAGGTCGCGACGGAAGGATGGTTCGCCGTCGCCGATGATGATGAGGCGTGCGTCTGCGGCCAGAAGACGCGGAAGCAGGGGCAGCAGAAGATCAAACCCTTTCTGATCGGCGAGACGTCCGAGCATGGCGTAAACGGGACCCGTGGGCTGGGGCGCAAGGCCGGCTTCGGCGAGGAGGGCATTTCGGCAGAAGAGTTTTCCGTCGAGGTCCGTGGCGGAAAACGGGGCGGGAATGTCGGTCGGATCGGCTGGGTTCCAGCGGTCCGGATCGACCCCATTGGGTATGGAGAAAAGATCGTGCTGGCGACTTTGGAGGACCGCCTGCAGGCCGTACCCCTCGTTGGTGGTCAGAATGTTCTGCCGGTAGGTGTTGCTCGGAGTGGTGAGCGCGTCGACGGACAGAATCCCGCCTTTGAGCAGATTCATTTGTCCGAAGAACTCGAGGCCGTCCTCGCGGAACCAGACGTGGGAAAGGTTGGTGAGAGCGAAGTCGAAAGCCCAGAAGGAGCCCTGATGCTGGACGTTGTGCAGGGTCAGTACGGTTTTGAGCGGGAGCTGTTTGTCCCGGATGATCATGGGCACCAGGGCCGTATGCCAGTCGTGGAGGTGCAGCACTTCGGGGCTGGGTTGAAGGCGGCAGGCCAGTTCCACGACGGCTTTGGAGAAAAGGATAAAACGGGCGGCGTTGTCCGGATAAGCGCCTTCGGAGTCGCCGTATAAGCCTTCGCGTCCGAAGAACGCGTCGTTCTGGACGAGCAACCACTGGGTGCCGTCCGGGCCGTGGCGTTCAAAGATGGCTACGTCATGGACTTCTTCTCCGAGGGGGATGGAGAATTTCACCCCGACCGGCTCGGCTCCTTTGAGAAGGGACGGATAGCCGGGCAGCGCGACAACGACATCGTGGCCGAGCTTTGTGATGAAACGTGGGAGGGAGGCAATTACGTCACCCAACCCGCCGGTGCTTGCCAAAGGGGCCACCTCGCTGGCGGCAAACAGGATCGTCATATTGGGCATTTCCAACACAGCGGACGGGGGGCGGCAAACGGTTTATTTCAGATCGGGAAGTTATCGTGGAAAGTGGCGCTCTGGGAGCTTGGCGGGCGGGATTTGGCTGGACAGCGAGGGGTGGCTCCAAGAGGGTGACAGGCCGTTCTGCGCCCGTAGCTCAATTGGATAGAGCGTTGGCCTCCGAAGCCAAAGGTTATGGGTTCGACCCCCGTCGGGCGCACTTCTTCCCAACTCGGAAGAAACAAGGGGGCCGATTCTGGAGGTTGGGTTGTGTCAGTCGAACGTTCTTTTCGCTGGT
The DNA here is from genome assembly GCA_945883955.1 of Akkermansia muciniphila. Taxonomy (GTDB): domain Bacteria; phylum Verrucomicrobiota; class Verrucomicrobiia; order Chthoniobacterales; family Chthoniobacteraceae; genus Chth-196. Next base: position 3,283 of record CAMCYN010000207.1, on the reverse strand, counting down.
TGTCTGGCTACCGCTCACCTCTCTCGCCGTCTTACGGTCGCCGCTCCTCTGGGGGGTTGGTGTGCTGGCCGGACTGGAGAACTTTGCGATAATCGCGCGGGGTTCGCTTGTGGGTGTGGCGGAAATGTCTATTGAAACTCGAAAGGGTTCCAAACCCGCTTTCAAACGCAATTTCAGTAATGCCGCGCTGAGTTTCCCTCAAAAGCCGACTGGCGTGATCCACCCGCAGTTCGTTGAGCAGATCCCAGAGGTTCCTTTGACTCATTCGTTTAAAAAACCGGCTGAAGGCCGCTGGGCTCATCGCTGCCGCCCGCGCCACATCTTCCAATGTGATGGACTCGTGGAAGTGTGAGACCAGGTAAGCGTACGCTTTTCCGAGACGTGTGCTGGCGTCCTGTTCCATCGGGCTTGTGTAATGGCTTTGGGACAGGGGCCGTGATTGCGCTTTAGCCAGCAACGCAAGGACGCTCAGAAGTCCCAGAAGGGTGCCGAGCGGGTCCAGACCTGCCAGTCGCTCCAACCCAACGGCAGCTTCGCTGGCTTCGTTCCCTGAAAAAACGAGTCCGGAAACGCCGCGTTGCAGGAGCTGACGGATCGGAGTCAGTTCGGGGAGTTTCAGGAAGTTTTCGCCCGGAAACTCTGCGCGGAACTGGACGACAATGGCCCGGGAATCGTCCGCTCGAGGTTCGATTGCGGCTTTTTCGCTGTGCCAAAAATGAGGCAGATCGGGGCCGAGCAGGACCAGATCTCCGCTATCAAATGGTTCGATGTTGCTGCCCACGAACCGTTTTCCGCGCCCGTGCTGGATCAGGGTCAGTTCCCATTCCGGGTGGAAATGCCAGGGGGCGTCAAACTGGGCCTTTTCCAGTGCGAGTACGTGTATGGAGTGATGCTGTGCAATGGGGATCTTTTCAAAACGCAGCTTCATTGGGTCTTCGATTGCCTCAAGTTGGAGCCTGGCAGGTTGATTGGGCAAATAAATGCACAAAATCGGGCAAGCTGTGCGAGGTCAAACCAGCCCAGTTCAGGCAGGGTGCGTGGCGTCATTTTACCCCCTATTTATGTACACCAATTCTTACCGTGGATTGCCGCCTCTTGCCGGGATGGCCTCTTTTGAGCAGGGAAACAAAGACGGCTTGTCTGTGGACGACTGTGTGAGCCGGCTTAAACGGCTCCACTGGGCATTCCGGCGGCTGCATCAAATCTTCGTACACCGCCTCGTTTCGGAGCCCGTTTACGAACTCAAGATGGGGTTCAGTTTACACGCGCATTATTGCGCCGATCATGCCGCGGCGCTCCGGTCGAGGATCTCGGAAATGCGCGAACCCCCGCTAGGCCTGGATGTCGTTCCCGACGCCGCGCTGGATTTGTTCTTCGATGAAATCCTGTCCACTCCCACAACGGAATTGCTGCTGTTGGGTGTCTACGGTCATGCGGTCCCCGCCTTGAAACAGGCGTTGGACCGACACCTGGCGGAGACCAATCCCGTGGTGGACCACCCTTCGATCCGGGTGTGCCGGTTTGCGTTGCTCGAGGTAACCGAGATGGCCGATTACGGCGTCCGTTGCCTCGCTTCGCTTTTGGCGGGCGAAACGCGGGCGCAATATCAGGCCGCGGAGCAGGGATTGGAGCTGCTTCTTGCGCAGGCGGGCGGACTGGACGGAACAGCGCCGCGCGCTGCGGGGACACCGCGACGGAATTTCTCGGCATTGGGGTATCGTTTTGATCCGGTTCCGAAGCGGGACGAGCGGTTTTCGGATCCGTACAACATGGGAGTACATGCGGAAGCGTTTCTGTATGATCTGGTCATGCCAGCGGATCCAAAGCCGTTGATGCTCTTTTATAAGCGGTTACGGGAAATTGATGTGCCCGAGGTGATCGCTTCGATTTTGGCAGAAACTCCCGAAAAACCCTGGGCTTATACGGTGGATCTCACTCGCCAACTCTGGGACGAGGCGCGGCATGCGATGATGGGGGAGATAGGGTTTTTGCGAGCGGGTATCCGGTGGGAGGATTTTGTGCCGGTGAACTTCACCTGGTCTCTGGCTTTAAACACGCAGCTGACGGCCTTGGAACGGCACGGGGTGCTTTATTTCATCGAGCAGGGGCTCATGCCGAAGACTGGCAAACGGTTTGAGTGGGAAGTGGGGTTGGCGTCGGGAGATTCGTTTGCGGCCCTGGCGCAGGATTATGATTGGGCGGACGAGGTGTTACATGCGCGGATCGGGCGGGATTGGTTTGTGAAACAGATGGGCGATTCCAAGACTGCGACGACTTATGGGGACGGGTGTTGGGGGCGTGTGCTCATCGATTGGGAGAAGTACCGTACTGAAGGCCTGACTGGGCATGAAAACTGGTGGCCGGCTCTGTATACGGAGTGGTGCCGTGTGCAGGGTCACGTGGTGGATCCGGCGGTTTTGGCTTATGACACAAATTACTCGGCCAAGAGAGCGGATCTGCGGGAACTCAGCACCTCGGCATAAATTATGGAACTCAAAGGTGCTTGTTGTGTGGTGACTGGAGCGGCGCGCGGGATTGGTTTTCAAATGGCCGTGTCCCTGCTCGATCGGGGTGCGCGTGTGGTTCTGAGCGATGTGGATGCGAGTGCACTCGAATCGGCGTTGTCTCAGCTGGGCTCGCCTGCCGCCGTGGGAGTCGCTGCCGATGTGGCTTCGGCCTCGGCGATGGGGGATTTGGCCGGGGCCGCCGCTGAGTTTGCGGGGCCGGTGTCGCTGTGGGTGAACAATGCGGGGCTGGCTCGGCACAGGGCGATTCCGGATTACACCGAGTCGGACATTGAGCTGATGCTGAACGTAAACCTGAAGGGAACGATTTTGGGATCGCAGGCGGCGTTGCGTGCGATGGCGTCCTCAAAGCGCGGGCACATCGTGAACGTGATTTCCACAGCCAGCCTGCGCGGGATTCCAAATGAAACGGTTTATTGCGCCGCGAAGTGGGGTGTCCGTGGTTTTACGCAGGGATTACGCGAGGAGGCGGCCCCGGTTGGAGTGCGGGTGACGGCGTTGTTACCGGGAGGAGTGGATACGGCGTTTTGGAGTGGAGCGGTGGACAGGGCGATGCCGGTGGAGGATTTTCTCACACCGGGCCAGGTGGCCAAGGCACTGATCGCGCTGGTGGAAATGGAGGATAGTGTGGTGCCGCAGGAACTCGTATTACGAGCGATCCGCGACAGGGATTTTACCCATTTTACCCCATGAACTCCGACTCCGACCGAAAAGTGACGTTCCGTACGGTGGAAGTATCCGACCCGCGTTGGGAGCAG
>CAMCYN010000206.1 GCA_945883955.1 Akkermansia muciniphila | reverse complement strand
TGGACAGAAATGCACGGAGGCGGACAGGGTCTTAGCTATGGTCTTAGCTTAGCCTTCCAAAAACCACAACGTGTTGACGTTAAGAGTGGTGCACCGTTCTGGAATCGAACCAGAAACCTAATGATTAAGAGTCATCCGCTCTACCAATTGAGCTAACGGTGCCCTTTATGGGGAGGAGGAAGGTAGACATCGCTCCTGCCGAGGCAAGCCGTTTTCCTACTTTCATAAAAAATTTCTCCCACGTCCGAGTTCGTTGCCCCAAACACACCTCCGCCCAATGACGGACTAGTCCGGATGGCTATGCTCAGGTCGAATTCGCACCCTTTTTCGAAACACCAATTCAAAAAACAATTTCACGGCAATTCCCCGCTGAAACTCGCTCTTTCGTGACCCTTCCCTTGATTCTGGCTTGCCGCAGAGAAACGGTTTCCTAGTTTGCAAGGATGCCCGAACTTGCTCCCTTAGCCTACGACTCTAAGATCGAGGGTAATGTGATTGTCACCCAGCTCGATGCCGCCATGAACTGGATGCGCAAAAATTCGCTTTGGCCCATGCCTATGGGGTTGGCCTGCTGCGCCATCGAACTGATGGCCTCCGCCAGCTCTCGCTTCGACATCTCACGGTTTGGAGCCGAAGTCATGCGCTTCTCCCCGCGCCAGAGTGACGTCATGATCGTCGCCGGTACGGTTACCTATAAAATGGCTCTTGCCGTCAAACGGATATGGGATCAGATGCCCGAACCCAAATGGTGTATCGCAATGGGCGCATGTGCCTCCAGTGGCGGCATGTATCGTTCGTACTCAGTTCTTCAAGGCATAGACACGCTCATCCCGGTCGACGTCTATATTTCCGGCTGTCCTCCTCGTCCTGAAGCCCTCCTCGAGGGTCTGATGCGCCTACAACGTAAAATCGAGAAAGAGCCGGCTCTGCGCGAACAAAAGCGGACTTTGATCGAAGATCTCTCCTAAGCCTGTTCCCAAACCGAAAATCACTTTCTTCATGAGCCATTCTCCAAAGGCCGCAATCGAGGCGCTGGAAGCCAAATTCCAAATTCTTAAAAAGGTAGAGTTTCGCGACGAAACCACCCTCACAGTGGAAGCGGGGCGCATTTCGGATATCTGCCGTTTTTGCCGCGACGAACTCGGTTTCTCTTACCTTCTGGATATCAGCGGGCTCGACAATTTCGGCACCGAGCCCCGTTACGAGGTCGTCTACGAACTTTACCAGATGGAACGCGGTGAATGGCTTCGACTCAAAGCGCCTGTTTCCGAGGATCACCTCGAAATCGCAACCGTCTCCGATATCTGGCCCGCCGCCGATTGGCATGAACGCGAAGCGTACGACATGTTCGGCATCCGCTTCACCAACCACCCCGATCTCCGCCGGATCCTGATGTGGGACGGGTATCCATTTTTCCCTCTGCGCAAAGATTTTCCGTTGGGGGGAAAACCCAGCGACATGCCAGATGTGGCCTTCTCCTCGGCCGCTCCACTGGAAGGTGGTCCGTTTGTAACCGTCCCCACGACCGCAACCACCAAGGATCGCGAACCTCGTTCTCGCTCCACGCTATAAGCTCCCGCCTGCGCTGCCCCCAGCTTACCTTTTGTCATCCCCCCCAAATAATGGACGTACATGCTCTGCGCGCCGCCGGTCTCTTTAGTAATCTTGCACCAGATGAGTTTAACGCATTTTTATCGATTCTGACGCCGTGGGACGTCGGTGCGGGCGCCCAAATTCTGGCAGAAGGTCAGATTGTAACCCACCTCTATTTTGTGATTGGCGGAGCCGTGCAGGTGCGTCGCTTGGCGCAGGGACGCGAAATGCTGCTGGGGCGGCTGGGGCCCGGAGCATTTTTTGGCGAGGTTAATTTGTTCGATCCGGGAACGGCCACAGCGAGCATCTGGGCCATGAAACCCACCCAGATGGCGGTCGTTGATTACGCCACGATGCACCAGTTTCTAAGCACCTATCCGGGGATAGGATTCAAGATCGTTTCCGTGATCGTCACCGAGCTGGCCAAACGGCTTCGCAAGACCAACGAACGCCTTGTGAATGTCGTGAACTGGAACAACGACGACGCCCCTAGTTCCTAAGCGTCTCCGTTTTGGGGACACTCCTTGTGATACCCCCCCAGCATCGGGGGGTAACCCTTCCTGCCGCGTTTTCTTTCAACCGCAGCGTTTCTATCAAAACCTAGCCTAGGGCTGTGGTTTCCTCGGCCCGACAGGCAATCCTGGAATGACCCCTTCCTGAGGACCCTCTCCAGTCAATACCGGCAGGTACTGCGTGGAATCATCTTTTGCCGGCACCACCAGCCTATTGGCCTCTGCACGCGACGCCCCTTTCTTCGCCCCGACCGGTCCGTCAACCACCACCAGAGCCGGCTTCTCAGGCTTCCCACCCGGCGTAAGCAACACCACCGCGTCTCCCTGCGCAGGATGCCCCTTTTGAATATTGGCTATCAGATAAGGGCGACGCTGAAAGGTGCTCACCGTTAAATCGGCCGAATCGCCCCCCTGCGTATAAGAGCGTAACGCGGTGCCGGCGGAAGGCGCGGGAGCCGTTCCAATGTCGAGTAATACAAATCCCGCAGTTTGATCAACCAAGGCCACCTTGCCCAAGCGGGGCCGCCAGGCATCGGGTGCCTCGGAGGATGCCGCTTTGTGTGCGGATCCTTTTTGCGTAGAGCTAGAAGCGCAGCCCACAACCCCAGCTAGCACAGGCACCAGTCCCAGGAAGACCAGTAACCTTGCCGAAGAAAGTCCACTTCTCAGTCCGGGTGCTTTCCCCAGGAAAGACGTACACACACGCAGACGAGCCGGCAATGGATCACAAAACTTGTTCATAAGGGAGGTTACAGTTTTCTTAAATCTGTGACTTTTTCATCCTAATCAATCTTCTTCGCCAATTGTTTTGCGAATGAAGGTTTTACCTTTTCTGACACGCCTTCAGTCCATCCCCCCGGCTGGGCCGCGGGCCCTAGGGCTCGTGGGGCACCCCCAGCTAGTAGCCGGCTTCAGCGCGGCTGCCATTTTTTAAGTCGAAATTCACCAAACACGCTCGCATAGAGCCTACCTTTCAGGGAGTTTGCAGACCACCATTGCAAACGGTGGTGAAAAATCTGACTCCCGATTGAAGAGTTTCTTATCTAGTTTGTTAACACCCGAACCGATCGGCCCCACGCCTCGGCTTCTTGTGCTGCAGCTAAACCGCATCGGAGACCTGGTTTTGACCACTCCGGCCTTGAACGCTCTGCGAGAAATCTGGCCCCTCTCCCATATCACCATCGCTTTAAGCGAAGCCTGCCAGGAACTTGTCCCAGCCCTTCCCAAAATTGACAGCGTCCTGATTTTCAACCGCAAACTCCGCCTCAACAGACGCCTGTTCAGTCAGCTGCTGACAGGTCAATTTGACGTTTGCCTCGATTTCACCGGCACCGACCGCTCGGCCCTTCTGTCCCTGGCCTCCCGCGCCAGAAAACGGGTCGCCTTTAGCTCCGCACGCAAAGGCCCCATCCGCGCCCTAATTTACCAGCAGTTTGTCCAGGTTCCCGTCAACCCCGCCCATGAGATTGACCGCATGTATCAGCTCATCCGGCCACTCGGCGTGCCCCCTCCACTCGCCGACCTGCACCCCATCCTGAATGTCCCGCCCATCGCGCGCCAAAGAATAGCCCGGCTTCTTCGGGAATGCGGGGTGCCTGGCGATTTCGCTTTAATCCAGCCCGGCAGCGCTGCGACCGAAAAATACTGGCTCCCCGAACGCTGGGCTGAAGTCATTTTGGCTCTCCAGCACAAGCACCAACTTCCTTGCGTGTTGACGGGTGGCCCCGATCCCTTTGAACAAGACCACCTCCGGGAGATCCAGACCGCCATGGCCGTACTCGGCTCGGGTCCCCTGCCCCTGCCCTTGGTCACTCTCGCAGGTCAGCTCGACCTCGCCCTGCTGACGGCCCTTGTGGAACGCTCCCGGCTGATCGTCAGTTGCGACACCGCCGTTGTACACATGGCCTCCGCCTTCCGCCGCCCCCAAGTCACCCTCTTCGGCCCCACAAACCCCTTCCAATGGCGTCCTCGGCACGACCAGGCCCGCGTAGTTTCCGCCGCCTTCCAGGGCGGGGTGCTAACCTGTTTTGATCCCAACTCTCCTTCCGCTCCCATGTCCGCCATCACCACCAGCGCCGCGCTCGCCGCCTGTGCCGAGCTTCTGAGTGCCACCGCGCCGCCATCAACTCCACTTGTTCTGCCTGTGGCCCCATCACCCCTTCCCTCCCCGCAGCCGTAACATGAGCCCCGTGATCGCCATGCGTCTTCCACTTCTCCCCCTCCTGCTGCTGTGTGCTCACTCAGCTACCTTGTATTCCCAGTCCCCTTATTCCACTCCCCTTTCCAGGGTGATTAAAAACGAGGACGGCACCATGCGCACCGTCCAGGTCGACACCAACAAGCAACGGGTCGAAGAAATTCTTAAAAGTGCCACCGGCGCCGTGATCTGGCGGCTCGTCAACGAACTCGACGACGAAATGCAGCCCATTCACGGCGTAAAGTTTGATGGACAGGATCAGGTCATCTCGCGCCACAAGTACCTGTGCCTTCGGGGGCGTACGGAGGAGGAAGAAATCTTCGATGCCAAAAACACCTACCTGGCCAAGATGGTGTATTTTTATGACAACAAAGGGCGCATCAACCGTATCGATCATTACAGCCCAACCGGCGTGCTGTTATCCACCTCCAAGTCCAAGGGCGGCACTGTCGAACCGATTCGCCGCGAAGTTTCGTCCACCCCTCAAACACCCCCACCAAAACCCCGTTAATGAATAAATCCACCCTCGTTCTCTTTGATATCGACGGAACCATCCTCACCAGCGGCGGGGCCGGCGAACGCGCTTTGCGCCTCGGATTCGCCGACGAGTTTGGCATTGAAGACGACCTCAAAGGGGTGGAAATCGCCGGCCGCACAGATTCCGGCATCGCCCGCCAGATGCTCGCCCACCACGGTTTGCCCGTAGACGAAGTGCACCTGGAACGTTTCTTCAGCGGTTATCTACGTTTCCTCGGCCCCCAGCTCTCCCAGCGTCAGGGCCGTCTCTTGCCCGGTATCTCGGAGTTAATCGCCAACCTCCACGCCCGCCCCCATGTCGCCTTGGGCCTGCTCACTGGCAATCTCGAACGCGGCGCCGACCTCAAACTGCGCCATTACGGAGTCGACGCGTTTTTCCAATTCGGCGCCTTTGCCGACGACCATCATGACCGCAACCAGCTCGGACATTTCGCAAAGAAACGCGCTCTGGACATCTACGGCGTCGAGTTTCCACCCGAACAAATCTACGTGCTCGGCGACACGCCCCACGACGTCACATGCGCCCGGGCCATCGGAGCCAAGGCCGTGGCCATCGCCACGGGTTCGTTCACGACCGAGCAACTCGCCCAGCACACCCCCGACTTCCTTTTCTCGGATCTCTCGGATCTGAACGCTGTGCTCAAAGCCCTCGGAGAATAGCGCCTGGCATGGCGCCCAAACCAATCAGGACACCGGAGGGGCCTTGTCTAGCCCCGACCGCTATTCGTCCATCAGATCGTCAGCCTGGGTGACCCGCAGCACTTCCTCGATCGTGGTCTGCCCGCGCAACACTCGCCGCCAGCCATCCGTGCGTAACGTGCCCATCCCGTCCCCCACGGCCCGCGCCTTCATTTCCGTTCCGGTGGCTTTCTTGACGACCAAACGGCGGAGCTGCTCGCTGAGCACGCAAATTTCGTAAATGGCGACCCGCCCCCGATACCCCGTCTGGCGACAATGTTCGCACCCTTTGCCCCGGTAGAGCACCGGAGGCGGATCCATCGGGATCCCCAGTTCACGCAGGTATTCTTCCTCGTAAGCGACAGGCTCGGCGCACCGTGTACAAATCGTACGCACCAGACGCTGGGCCAGGAATGCCCGAACCACACTCGCCAGCAAGAACGGTTCGATCCCCATGTCGAGCAAACGCGTAATCCCGCCGACTGCATCATTGGTGTGCAGGGTCGAGAACACAACGTGCCCAGTCATGGCGGCACGAATGGCGATTTCCGCTGTTTCAAAGTCACGAATTTCCCCGACCATCACCACGTTGGGATCCTGACGCAAAATAGCGCGCAGTCCGTTGGCAAAGGTCAGATTAATCTCCGGCTTCACATCAATCTG
>CAMCYN010000205.1 GCA_945883955.1 Akkermansia muciniphila | reverse complement strand
TGATTGGAGCGAAGTGCTGACACCACCCCTCGCACATGAATTCGGCGTCCGGAGCCGCCGGCCACGGGATCCCGCATCACCCGGTCCAGAGGAATAGGTGGCAACGTAAACGGCAGGTCTGCCGCTGCATCGACGACCGTGATATCGTCGAGCGAATGGGCGTTTAATACCGGCAGAAAGCCGTCCTGAGAACGCCCCAACGCCCGCAAGTTTACCCCACGGATCCGAACACGAGAATCCACGAGCTCAGGGTGACCCGAAATTTCGTGGGTCACATTCACGGTCAAACGGCGTCCGCCACTCGCTACTTCGAGCGCGAGCCAGCCCAACCCAGCTTCGGGATTCACCCGCTGGCCCCGCACAACCCCCGTGACCTCGACTCGTACGCCATGGAGCGCATTACTGAAAAGTTCCTCGTAACTGACCGGCAATGCAGCCGGGAGCGCCCCCATCCCAAGAACACGCACAGCGTCTGCGAGGACAATGGTCCCGATAGCACCGGCCTCCGTCCGACCATCCAACTCGATCCGACTGCCCACCACAAAGTTCGGGGGAAGCGCGACGGGCGAGACCCAGACGGCCCCCGAGTCATCTTGAATGGTAAATTCGGAGGTGCCTTGGTGCCAGGTGAAGGTAACCACGCCGTTCAGGTGGACTGGCAGATGTTGCTTCGCATTTTCCACCGAGACGGCAGCCACTTCAGCCGCCGAAGTGGTTATGGATCCGGCCTCCTTCGCTTGGAGCAAAAGAGCCCCGGTACAAACCCAGAACACCCACAACCAGATCGCAGCGGATGGGCCCTTCATTACAAGCAAACCTCCGGAACACTCCCGGTCCCGGGGGATACCGGGTTCCCCCAAATGGGGGAAGGTCGCAACATTGTGGGGCAACCCCAAAAGAACGAAAACCATCCCCTCGATTCCATTCTCAAACCTTCCCGCTTATGAAGCCCTTTCTCACACTCCTTATCGCCGGCCTCGCTCCATTCGCTTTCCAGAGCTGTAAACCCAGCACCGAGAAGTCGGGACAAACGGCTTCGACGAAAATGTTCGGGATCTCCATGCAGACCCTGAACAACCCGTTTTTTGTGGAGCTCAACAACGGACTCAAAGCTGCGGTAGAGGCGCATGGAGATCACGTCGTGACGCTAGACGCGCAGTTTAATTCCCTTAAACAAAAAAACGACGTCTCGGATCTTCTAAACCAACAACCTGCCGCCATTTTTCTGAACCCAGTGAATTGGGAAGGCGTCAAAGGCATTCTCATCGAGGCAAAACGTAAAAGCGTTCCCGTCATTGTGGTGGATGCACCCGTCAGCGACCCCGACCTAGTGCTCTGCCAAGTGGCCAGCGACAACTTCGAAGCAGGACGCATGGCCTGCGAGGCGCTCGCGAAAGTAAAGCCAGCCGCGAAAATTGTCGTCCTGCACCTGAGCCTCAACCGGGCCTGTATTGACCGGGTCGCCGGTTTTAAGGCCGAGATGGCAAAGCATCCCGGCATGGCCATTCTCGATGTGCAAGAAGGCAAAGGGAGCACCGAGGGCGCCAGGCCCGTCATGCGGGATTTACTCGGCCGGTTTCCTGAATTGGATGCCGCTTTCCCCATCAACGATCCCAGCGCCTTGGGTTGTGTCTCGGCCATCGAAAGCGCCGGACGCGCCGGACAGGTCAGCGTGGTCTCCGTTGACGGTTCCCGAGAAGGCATAGCCGCAGTTGCGAGTGGCAAACTGCTGTCCACCTCGGCTCAGGCACCCGAAGAGATTGGGCGGATCGCCGTGGAAAAAGCGTATGCCCATCTGGAAGGCAAACCCGTGGAAAAGGAAATCAAAGTGCCAGTCAAACTGATCACCAAAGAAAACGTCCATGTTACCCCGGAGGCCAAATGACACCGCTCCCCAATAGCGCAGGAACAGCTCCCCTGCTCACCTTGTCCGGAATCCAAAAGCGCTTTGGCGGCGTTGTGGCTTTGGGCGGGGTCGATTTCGAACTCCGTGCCGGAGAGATTCACGCACTGTTGGGAGAAAATGGCGCGGGCAAATCGACGTTGATGAAGGTTCTCTCCGGCGTGCATCGGCCGGATCAGGGCGAAATAAAAATCGATGGCGTCACCAAGCAGATCCGCGATGTTTCCGACGCGAAACGACTCGGCATTCGTCTCATTCACCAGGAACTGGCACTGGCCCCCAATCTGACCGTCGCGGAAAATCTGTTCCTCGGCCAGGAACCGACCCGGTTCGGATTCCTCGACCGCCGCAAGTTGAAAAGTGACGCTGAGCGTCTTCGCGACGAGCTCGGCTTTCCTGAATTGGGCGATGTGAACGCGCGGGTCAGCGACCTGAATGTGGCCCGGCAGCAACTGATCGAAATCACGCGTGCCCTTGCTGGCGATGTCCGGATCCTGGTTCTAGATGAACCGACGGCGGCGCTCAGCCACACAGAGTCCGAGGCGTTGTTTACCAAACTCAACCAACTTCGGGAACGCGGCGTCGGGATCGTCTACATCTCCCATCGCCTCGAGGAAATCAAACGGCTCGCAGACCGAATCACCGTCTTGCGCGACGGCCGGAGTATTGGCACCCAAGCCGCCGCACAGCTCAACATGCAGCAGCTGATCCAATGGATGGTCGGACGCGAGGTCACGGCTCATTATCCTCGGCCTCAGTCGAACCCGGGCAAAGTGGCGCTTTCTGTCCGGAATCTGCAAGGCCCCGGAGTGAAGGGCGTGAATTTCGAATTGCGTGCAGGTGAGATCCTTGGGGTTGCGGGGATAGTCGGGGCTGGACGGACCGAGCTGGCACAGGTTTTGGCAGGAGTCACGGCAGCTACCGCCGGCACCATGCTCGTCGACGGCAATTCCGTCCGTTTGCGTTCACCGATGGAGGCCCGTGCCGCAGGAATCGCCCTTGTGCCCGAAGACCGCAAACGACAAGGCCTCATCATGACCCAGGATGTGGGCTTTAATCTGGCGTTGCCGTGGACCAACCGTTGGTCCCGGGGGATTACGCCTAATCCCACCACGCGGCGCGGGATCATTGATAGAGCGGTGACGGATTTGGGGATTAAAACCCATTCCCCCGAGACGAGCATCGGTGCGCTTTCGGGAGGAAACCAACAGAAGGTGGTGATCGGAAAATGGATGGAATCCCCGCCCAAGATTCTGATCCTGGACGAGCCTACGAGAGGTGTAGACGTTGGCGCCCGGGAGGAGATCTTTGCACTCCTTGGACAACTCGTCGCACGCGGCATGGCGATCCTGCTCATTTCCTCGGATTTGCCCGAAGTCCTGAACCTGTCCCACCGCCTCCTCTTATATAGGGATGGCACCGTTGTGGGAGAAGGACACTCCTCGGAATTCACCCCGGAAGCCGTGATGGCGACGCTTACCGGCCACCACAACACCCCCTCTTCTTTATGAATAAACGCTCTATATTTCCGCTCCTCGGAGCCATCGCTCTGCTTCTGGTCACCTTTGCCCTGTGGGTTCCCCACGGCCTCTTTTTTACCGTCGGCAACTTGCTCGATCTGGCCCAGCAGGTGTCGGTGAACGCGATCCTCGCCTTCGGTCTGACGCTCGTCATTTTGACAGGTGGAATCGACCTCAGTGTGGGAGCCGTTGTGGCCCTTGCGGGTGTGGTGAGTGTTTCGCTGCTCGGAACGGCTGGCCCCGTCGTCGGCATCGCCGCCGGTCTTGGAACCGCCGTGCTGTTGGGACTGGGGAACGGTTTCTGCGCCGCAACAACTGCGATGCCTCCGTTTATCATCAGTCTGGCGAGTATGATGATCGCCCGTGGCCTTGCCCTTGGCTTTAACCAAAGTCGGCCTTTGCCCGTGGGGAATGAACAAGGTTTCTTCCTCGCGATTGGCAATGAACGACTAGGTGGCTGGTTGCCGTTGCCCGTGCTGATCATGCTGCTCGTTTTCGTCACAAGCGCCGTGTTGTTGCATCGGACTCGCTTCGGCCAACACCTCTTCGCCATCGGTGGCAATCGCGAAGCGGCTCGGTTTACCGGCATCAACATCCGGCTCCACGAAATGGTCGTATACGGACTTTGCGGATTGTGTGCGGGGATGGCTGGAATGATCCACGCCTCCCAGCTTTTCTCCGCCGAACCGTCTTCGGGGCAGGGCTTCGAGCTCAACGCAATCGCCGCCGTGGTGGTGGGTGGAACGAGTTTTTCGGGCGGCATCGGCTCGATTCCCGGGACACTGCTCGGGGCCATTATCATTGGGATTTTGGACAAAGGTTTGAACCAGGCGGGTGTTCATTTTTCGCTCCAATACATCGTCAAAGGTGCCGTGATTCTCACCGCCGTCTGGCTCGATGTCCGGCGCAGGGACAAAAAATAGCCCTCCCCATGCGTCGCTTCCCCAAAATGGGGGAGGATCGGCCCGTTGCTCTGTTCCCCGATTCGCATCCGAAGAACTAAATTTCGGTTCGCTTTTCCAAAGTGGTCATTCTATAGTCAAACTATGGAAATGAGCGTTTCTGAGTTCAAAGCGAAATGCCTCGCGATTGTGGAGGACATCGCAAACAAAAAAGAGCGCGTGGTGATTACCCGGTACGGCCGCGCCGCCGCCGAAGTTATTCCATTCACCGGCGGTACAGGCACGCCTCTCTTCGGGCGCGCTGCCGATACGACCAAGATTCTGGGAGACCTGACCAGCACGGGGGAAACTTGGGATGCAGAATCTTGCTAATATCGGGGCCGCAGTGCTCGACACTCACGCTTGGATTTGGATCAGTGCCGGCGCTTCCGAGGCCGCGGCAGCGGCAACCTTTCGCGGTCGCTGCATTGTGTCGGCCATTTCTGTCTGGGAAGTTTCAATGCTGGCTGAAAAAGGCCGATTGGAACTCGCCCCCGACTTGGATGTTTGGATTTCAACAAACCTCACTGCGCCTGTGGAATTGGAGCCAATCTCGCCGGCAATCTGCATCGCCAGTTGTCGCTTGCCGGAATTTCATGGCGATCCAGCCGACCGACTGATTGTCGCCACTGCCATTACACTCGGACTCCCCTTGGTTACCGCGGACAAAAGAATCATCGCGTGGAACCAGTCCCAGGCTCGCCTTCAAATTTTGAGTCTTTGAAAGGAACGGTCTTTCCGGTCTCGCCCACTCCTGTGAATTCCCACAACCAAAGGCGTTTTCCATCCTCCATTTGAGTTGAGTTCGTACGGCCCCGAAATCGCGGACTTCCGGCGACAACACCGCGCGTTTCGCAGAACGGAAGGGAAAGCATTCCGGGATCGAGTCTGCGTGCCGCCGCTCAGTTGGGAGTTGGGCGACTTCAGCGTCTTGCCTTCAACGATCTCCAGCAGTACGCTGAATGGCATGGCCACAATCACTGAGGTTGAAAGACTTGCATTCGATTTGCCTGAAGCTCAACGGGCTGTGCTCGCGGCACATCTTCTGGATTCTCTGTCTCCAGTGCTACGGGACGAAGACGATGGACTCCAAGAAGCCCTGATTCGCGATCGGGAACTCGATTCGAACCCATCATCAGCTCTTTCTCTGGAACAGCTTGACCATCAGATCAGATCCCGAAGAAGCAGTTAATGGATCTAGTTCTCGATCACAAGGTCTACTCCGACATCGAGACGATAATGGAGTATTATGAACGGGTTGCTTCAGAAGAACTTGCCGATGAGTTCTACCTCGAACTTAGATCCTACATGGTCGCAGCATCAACGAGGCCAGAGTCGTACGCGATCCGCTACCGTGACATCCGCCGCGTGAATCTGGAGCGCTTTCCTTACCACTTTTTATTCCGTGTAGTCGAAGACACAGTTCGAGTTCTGGTGATACGCCATCATAGCAAACATCCAGATTTTGGAATTCGACGTCGCTGATTTCCGACGTAGCGGCGGCTCGATCGTTCCTTTTATAATGGGCCTGCCTGCTCCCCACGCCAGTCGCCCAACAAGTCGCTGGAGCATTCCGGGCGCCGCTCACTTCTAGCGATAGATCCTCTGCGAGGCCCATGCCCTTGAGGCACTTGCGCTGGCACTCCGGGCCATGCAGCTTGATTTCCCGATCCAAACCATCGTCAAAGCCGCCGTGATTCTCACCGCCGTCTGGCTCGATATGCGGCGCAGAGACAAAAAGTAACCCTCCCCGTGCGCGGCTTCCCCCAAATGGGGGAGGATCGCCCCGTTGTTTTCCCCAGTGTCAGACTTAACAATC
>CAMCYN010000204.1 GCA_945883955.1 Akkermansia muciniphila | reverse complement strand
CAACGCCGCCGAAGCTTCATCTTTCTCTTCCTAATATTTTGCGCCGGATCCGGCGCTCTTATCCCCTTTCTGGGAAGAGACTTTTTTCCCCGTGTCGATACGGGTCAAATAAAGCTCCATCTCAGAGCACGCTCCGGCACCCGAATCGAAGAGACCGCTCAACTCGTCGAAAAGGTTGAAACTGCGATTAAGCAAGCCATCCCCGAACACGAACTGGGCGGGATCTTGGACAATATCGGCATCCCGAATTCCGGCATCAGTTTGAGTTACTCCAACAACGGACTCCTCGGCACAGGAGACGCCGACATCCTTATTTCTCTCACCAAAAAGCATTCTCCTACTGAGTATTACGAAAAGGTTCTTCGGCAGAAACTGACCCGCGAATTTCCTGGGACGCTCTTTTACTTTCTCCCGGCTGACATCGTGAGCCAAACGCTGAACTTCGGCCTCCCCGCTCCATTTGACATCCAGATTCTGGGGCGCGACCAGGTCGCCAACCGGGCCATAGCCGCTAAACTGGCCGCCCGAATCCAATCCATTCCGGGTATCGTCGACATCCGAGTCCAACAACCCTCCGACCTTCCCAAGATTCAAGTGGATGTTGATCGGGAACGCGCCGCTTTGATGAATCTCAGCGAACGGGATGTTGCAAATGCCGTTCTTCTCAGCCTGAGCGGCAGCGGACAGGTCCAGCCGATTTACTGGCTCAATCCTAAAATTGGCGTTCAGTATTTGATCAACTTCCGCGCCCCGGAAAACTCCATTGATTCATTCAATGCCCTCAACGAAGTCCCCGTAACCCGAAACACTCCGGGCACAGGTGACGGACAACTCCTAAGCAACCTGGCCACTCTACACCGGACGCAAGGTCCTCCCTTAGTGAGCCACTACAACATCATGCCCGTCATCAATGTATTTGCCGGCGTGGACGGACGAGATCTTGGCGGGGTCCTTTCGGAGCTTCAGCCCATTCTGAACAGCTTCCGCAAGGAACTGCCCCGAGGCAGCTTTATTGAGCTACGCGGGCAGGCGGAAACCATGCAGGCAAGTTTCACCAGTCTCGGGCTGGGATTATGCGCGGCCATTCTCCTTATTTACCTGCTGCTGGTTGTGAATTTTCAGAGTTGGCTCGATCCCTTCATTATTGTCATGGCCCTTCCCGGAGCCGCAGCAGGCGTACTCTGGGGCCTACACCTAACCCAAACCACCTTGAGCGTCCCTGCGCTTATGGGCGCGATTATGAGTCTCGGCGTGGCCACGGCCAACTCGGTACTCGTAGTCACATTCGCCAGGGAAAGCCTCTCGGCCGGCATGTCGCCAATAATGGCGTCCATAGAAGCTGCCACAACCCGTCTACGGGCGGTGATCATGACTGCCTCAGCTATGATCATAGGCATGGTTCCAATGGCTCTTGGACTCGGTGAAGGCGGCGAACAAAACGCCCCGTTAGCGAGAGCTGTCATTGGGGGCCTCTTTATGGCCACCATCGCTACCCTTTTCTTTGTTCCTGCAGTCTTCGCCTTGCTCAGCAAGAAGCGCGAACCCTCTTTCCATCAAGCCGCCCTTTCCACAGCTGAACCGGCACCTGGCCTATAGAACTTTCACTGCTCGTCCTGTATCCTTCGCTTTTCTCAAATGACTACTGCCGCAAAACCCAAAGTCGGGATGATCAGCCTCGGCTGTGCTAAAAACCTCGTGGACGCCGAGATCATGCTTGGATCGGTACTGGCCGAAGGCATGGAGATCACAGCGAATGCCGACGACGCTGACGTTCTCATCGTCAATACCTGCGCATTTATCGATTCGGCAAAAGAAGAATCCATCGAAGCTATTCTCGAGTCACACGAGCAGCGCGGCTTAAAAAAGCGCGCCGGCCAACGACTGATTGTCTCGGGCTGCATGTCCCAACGCTTCTCAAAAGACCTCTCCTCGGAGATGAACGAGGTGGATGCATTCATGGGCCTTGATCAGGTTGCGGACGCGGGAAAGTTAATCCGTCAGGTGTTGGATCGCCCGATCGCCCCGGCTCTT
Source organism: Akkermansia muciniphila (assembly GCA_945883955.1). Taxonomy (GTDB): domain Bacteria; phylum Verrucomicrobiota; class Verrucomicrobiia; order Chthoniobacterales; family Chthoniobacteraceae; genus Chth-196. Next base: position 4,153 of record CAMCYN010000204.1, on the reverse strand, counting down.
TCCCCCCGCTCAAAAAAAGCGGCAACCGTCCTAACCGACGAGGCTTGGGAACCGCTCAACGTCGTGACCCGTAAACCGACGTACATCCCGGACTGGGATACACCCCGTGTGCGGTTAACTCCCAAACACACCGCCTTTACAAAAATTGCCGAAGGCTGCAATCACCCCTGTTCCTTCTGCGTTATCCCGCAAATGCGCGGCCGGCATCGCTCGCGATCGGTAGATTCCGTCGTCGCCGAGGTTCGTGCCCTCGTAAAAGAGGGGGTCAAGGAAATCAGCCTCATCTCCCAAGATACGACGTACTACGGAATGGATCTGTGGGAAGAAAAGGCAGGCCCTCGTCAACCAGTGGATTCTTCGCGAGGCACGGCGCTCACAGACCTGCTCCGACAACTCAACGCCATCGAAGGCGATTTCTGGATCCGCCTCCTCTACACCCATCCCGCCCACTGGAGTGATGAGCTTATTGCCTGTATCGCCGAATGCTCCAAGGTTTGCCGCTACATCGACATTCCGCTGCAGCACATTCACCCGCGCATGCTCAAACTCATGCAGCGGGAAACGACGAGCGAACACATTGAAACGTTAATCGCCAGAATTCGTGCTGGGGTTCCCGGGATCGCAATCCGGACGACGTTTATTGTGGGATTCCCCGGCGAAACCGACGAAGAGTTCGAGTACCTGCTGGACTTCATTAAACGCACTCGTTTTGAACGACTTGGCGTCTTCCCGTATTCGCAGGAAGAAGGTTCCAAAGCCGCGAAGATGGAGGAGCAGCTCCCTCAGAAGACCAAACAGGCTCGGTTCCGAAAAGCGATGAAACTGCAGCAGAAAATCGCCCAGGAAATTTCCAACGCTCAGATTGGCAAAACGCTCCGCGCTTTGGTGGATCAACCTACCGTCGCTCGTGCCGCCGGCGATGCTCCGGATATCGACGGGCGCATCATGCTAACAAAGCCGGCCAAGGTGGGTGAATTTATCGACGTCCTGATTACCGAAGCCCAAGTGTACGATCTCATCGGTGAGCCGTTGAGTTAATTTCCCGGCACCCCAGGGAGCCTGAGCGGAACGAGAGCTTAGTCCCTCGTTCCGCGCTCTTAAGATCATTGCCGGACTGCCAGGACGCGGGATCAGGCCTCCAACGGAACACAGGAACAGAATAAATTTCTGTCTCCCCACACGTTATCAATTCGCCCCACCGCAGGCCAAAACTTACGTTCCTTCACCCACGGCGAAGGAAAGGCGGCCTGTTCCCTCGAGTAAGGCCGTTCCCAAGTATCCGAACACACGACCACTGCAGGATGCGGGGCATTCTTAAGCGGGTTATTCAGAGGGTCCATTTCGCCATTCTCGACAGCAACCATCTCGTGCTGGATGGCGATCATTGCTTCGCAGAACCGATCCAGTTCGGCCAGGGATTCACTCTCGGTGGGCTCCACCATTAGCGTTCCAACCACCGGCCAGCTCAGCGTGGGTGAATGGAATCCAAAATCCATCAGCCGCTTGGCAACATCCTCAGCCGTTGTCTTTTTAAATCCACGCAAATCCAGAATACACTCGTGTGCGACCCGGCCGCTGCGCCCCTTAAAGAGTATTGGAAAGAATGCGTCCAGACGGGTGGCAATATAGTTGGCGTTGAGGATCGCCAACGTCGTGGCCGCGACAAGGCCGGCGGATCCCATCATTCGTAAATACATCCATGGAATGACCAAAATACTTGCACTCCCGTAAGGAGCTGCCGACACCGCCCCAACCGCAGATCCGGGAACGTGACTCGGAAGGAATGGAGCCAGATGCGAAGCAACCCCAATCGGCCCCACACCCGGCCCGCCGCCGCCATGAGGAATACAAAAGGTTTTATGCAAATTAAGATGGCAGACGTCCGCGCCGAAATCCCCGGGCCGACATAGTCCGACCTGCGCATTCATGTTAGCCCCATCCATATAGACCTGAGCACCGTGCTGGTGGATCAACTCGCATATCTCGCGAATTCCCTCCTCGAAAACCCCGTGGGTACTTGGATAAGTCACCATGAGGGCCGCGAGATTTTCAGCATGCAGCGTGGCCTTGGCCCGCAAGTCGGCGACGTCAATGTCCCCATCGTCCAAGCAGGCCACCGACACCACACGCATTCCTGCCATTACAGCACTCGCCGGATTGGTTCCATGAGCGCTCGTGGGAATTAAGCAGACGTCGCGGTGTATGTCTCCCCTCGAGCGGTGGTAACCCCGGATCGCCAACAGGCCCGCGTATTCACCTTGAGAACCTGCGTTAGGCTCCAGAGATACTCGGGCAAACCCTGTAATCTCAGCGAGCCACTGCTCCAATTGCGCACACATCCGGGCATAACCCACTGCCTGATCGGGCGGACAGAACGGGTGCATCTGAGCAAATTGAGGCCAACTGACCGGAAGCATCTCACTCGTGGAGTTTAGCTTCATGGTGCAGGATCCGAGTGGGATCATGGAATGCACGAGCGAAAGGTCCTTAGCCTCCAGACTGCGCATATAGCGCAACATTTCAGTTTCGGTATGATACAAATTAAATACCGGATGTAACAAATACGCCGAGGTACGCTTTTCAATTGGCCCGTCCTCAAAACTCACTTCCGCCAGTAACCCGTCGAGACTGGCTGAATCTCCGGCACCGGCCGTTTTTAACACGGCAAGCAAGTCTGCCGTCCCAGTACATTCATCCACAGTCAATGCGACACCATCAGGCAAAGCCCGCAAATTGATTCCTGCTGCACAGGCTTTTTCTATCCAGGCGTTCCGCTCCGAGGCGGACAGTCGAACTGCAACGGTGTCAAAAAATGCCCCGGGCCGTAATTGATAGCCCAGCTTCACAAGCCCATTAGCCAAAACCTGAGCCAGACAATGCACCCGCCGGGCAATCGCACGAAGACCCGTTGGCCCATGGTAAACCGCATACATGGAAGCCATCACAGCCAAAAGGACCTGTGCGGTACAAATGTTACTGGTGGCCTTGTCACGACGAATGTGTTGTTCCCGCGTTTGAAGTGAGAGCCGGTAGGCTGAACGGCCCTGCGCGTCCTTAGAAACACCCACGAGACGGCCAGGCATCAAACGTTTGAGCGAATCACGGGTCGCCATATAGGCCGCGTGCGGCCCTCCAAAACCCATGGGGACACCAAAACGCTGAGTCGATCCAACGGCAATATCTGCCCCCCATTCTCCGGGCGGTCTGATAAGCGTAAGAGCAAGGGGATCGGCCGCTGCAATCACCAAAGCCCCTCCCGCGTGGGCACGGATCGCAAGCGCTTCGAAGTCGAGGAGGATGCCCGAAGTTCCCGGGACCTGGAGAAGAATGGCAAATACTGTTCCGTCAAAATGGCAAGAGCCGGGGTCTCCTACCACAACCTTGATCCCAAGCGCCTCGGCCCGGGTCTGGACAATGGCCACAGTCTGCGGGTGACATTCAGCGTCGACAAAAATGGTGTCAGCCCCGGGAACTTTATTCGCCGCAGAAGCCATTGCGATAGCCTCGGCCGCAGCCGTGCCTTCATCTAAAAGCGAAGCATTTGCCACGTCGAGCCCAGTGAGGTCAGTCACCATCGTCTGGAAGTTTAGCAAAGCTTCCAGGCGGCCCTGCGCAATTTCAGCCTGATAGGGCGTATACGCCGTGTACCAGGCCGGGTTCTCGAGAATATTCCGCTGGATAACCGGCGGCGTAATACATCCGTGGTATCCCTGGCCTAGGAAACTCTTCAGGATTCTATTTTCCTTAGCTATCTCGCTCAACTCGGCTATCGCCTCGTATTCACTCTTGGCCGGAGGGAGTTGCAAAGAACCCGAAAACCGAATCCCGGCGGGAACTGTCGCCTCTAAAAGTTCGCATTCAGACTGCAACCCCAACAAATCTAGCATCACCCTCTGCTCTTGGTCGGCGGAGCCCAAGTGACGTCGAGGAAAAGAATCGGCGTAATCGGAGGATTCAGAAGCCCAAAGGCGAGACGAGGGAGCGGAGACAGGCATCCGCTAAGTTTGGCTCGAAGCACCTGCTCCTTCAAGTCACCAGCATACCAAGATTTGTTAAGCGGTGGGCGCAACGGTCAGGCCCGAGAGCAAATTAATCAAAGGGGGCGGCTCAACGACGTTAATTGCGAGTCGGCGACTATCTCCGACAAAACGAT
>CAMCYN010000203.1 GCA_945883955.1 Akkermansia muciniphila | reverse complement strand
AGCCGGCCGGGTTTGGTTTCTGAGGGTCCTGGGAGAGCGAGGTCGAATCGGGGCTCGCGGGTTGTTGGGCGAGCAGGGCAAGCGGGACTAGGACGGGGGTCAGCAGGAGAAAATTGCGGGCGAGCTTCATGAGAGAAAATGAGCGTTTGTGACCCTACCGCGAAAAAAGCATTTGAAAAGAGTGCCCTTCTACAGTTAGCGGCGGGGAGTAATGCAGCACTCCCGTTTTTATGTGCTCCGCGAATTGGCGGAGTTTTCGCCGGCAGATTTGGCTGCCCGGGCTCGGATGCTGCCCGGATTGGTGTTTTTTGATTCGGCGCGGCAAACCTGCGCCGGAGCCAATATTTCTCTGCTGGCGTTGTGTCCGCAACAGATGCTTGTGGGGAATTTGTTCGAGGCGGCCGATTTCACCCGGCTTCAGTCCGCAGTACTCCGGTTGGAGTCGCTGGCGGCGGGGGGCGATGACGGTTTGCCGGGGCCGGTGATCGCCGGAGCGGTGGAATACGACGGCAAGTTTCTATTCGGATTCTATTCGCAGGTGCTGGTGTACCGGCATTCGGAGGCCCAGTGGTACGGGAACGGAGATTGGTGGCGCCCCCTGCTGACGAGCGAGGCGGTGGCGGCAAAGGCGGCGGGCCCTATTGAGTTCGTGCCCCAGATGGAGTGCGAGGGATTCTGTGGGATGGTGGAGCGGGCCCAGGAGTACATTGGAGCTGGAGACATTTATCAGGTGAACGTGAGTTATCCGTTTCGAGCGGAATGGCCGGGAGGGGATCCTTGGGCGTTTTACGAAGCGCTGCGTCATTATTCCCCAGCGCCTTACGGGGCATTTTTACAGCTCGGTTCCAGCACTATCCTGAGTACTTCGCCGGAGTTATTCCTGCAAATCTCGGGCCGTTTGATTCGGACCCGGCCAATCAAAGGCACCCGGCCCCGGCGTGCAGACCCGCATGCGGACGAACGTTCCGCGTTTGACCTGATCAATTCCTCCAAGGAGGTGGCGGAACTGGTGATGATTACCGATCTGGAGCGCAGTGATCTGGGCCAGATCTGTGAATGGGGGAGTGTGTCCGTCAGCGAACTGCTCAAGTTGGAGCGTCATGAACAGGTGTTCCATCTGGTGTCGACGGTAGAGGGACGCTTACGGCCGGAGGTGGATGCGGTGAGTGCGTTGCGGGCTTGTTTTCCGGGGGGGTCGATTACGGGGGCGCCGAAGAGGCGGGCGCGGGAAGTGATTGAGGAGTTGGAGGTCGGCGGGCGGGGGCTGTACACGGGGGCGGTGGGGTGGTTTGGGGCGGCGGGGGAAAGTGTGTTTAATATTGCGATTCGGACGGTGGTGCTGGAGGCGGGGCAGTTGAGTTTTAGTGTGGGGGCGGGGGTGGTTGCTGATTCGGTTGCGGAACGGGAGTGGCAGGAGACGTGGGACAAGGCGGCAGGGATTTTGCTGGCGGCGGACAGGGTGGGGCGGGTTGAGAGCGGGAAGGTGGATCGCACGTTGCCAGAGGCCCTGGGTAGTGCTAATAGTGGAGTTACAAGCTTATGAACTCGCTCGCCCTTCTCCCCAACTTGGCTGGCCCTGATATGTTAATCATCTTTATGATCGTGTTGATCATGTTCGGCGCCAAGAAGCTGCCTGAACTTGCCAAGGGCTTGGGTCAGGCCGTTAAGGAATTCAGTAAAGCTAAAGAGGATGTAAACCACGAATTCGAACGTGCGGCGCACGTGGAGGAACCTCGGTTGCCTTCTCATTCAGCGCCCGCCCCGCAAGCGCCGGCTCCCACGGCTTCGATGCATCCGGAACAAAAGCCGAGCGCCTAAGTCGCCCATGCCATTGCAAAAAAGGGTCCGTCTGAAAAGGCGGGCCCTTTTTGTGTCTGGAGGAATGATTTGGCTCCTCCTGTTTTTTGGACGTCAGCTTTTGGCGGGAAACGAGGTCGTTTTTGTCGCCTACAACTTGGAAAATTACACTCTCCACGGCAGTGCCGGAACCCGCCCGAAGGCGGATAGGGCCCGGGATGCTGTGGCTCAGATGATTGCGGAACTCCGGCCTGATTTGCTCGGAGTTTGTGAGATCGGTTCCCTGGATGCGGTGGAGGATCTACGCGAACGTCTCCGGCTGCGCGGGATCGAGTTTAGGGATGTCGAGCTGGTAGCCGGTCCGGATCCGGAACGGCATCTTGCTTTGTTGAGCCGTTTCCCGCTGGTTTCGCGACAATCCAGACCAAGGGTGGCTTATGAATTGAACGGGATTCCCCAATTAGTGCGTCGGGGATTTCTGGATGTGGTCGTCGAACTCGATGGGGCGTACCGCCTGCGCTTAGTGGGCGCGCATTTGAAAAGTAAGCTGCCTGTTCCCGAGGGCGAATCTTTGGTGCGGCGGATGGAGGCCCAACTGTTACGGGGGCATGTGGATTCGGTGCTTTTGGCGGAGCCTAATACCCAACTACTGGTTTATGGGGACCTGAACGATACAAGGGAGCAGCCGGCTATTCGTGAGATATTAGGGAACCGGGGGAGTCCCGGAGCGCTGGTCGATCTTCCGGCTGAAGATAGCTTGGGGGATCGCTGGACGCATTATTGGCGAACTGCGGATGTTTATTCCAGAATCGATTACCTGTTGGTAAACAAGGCTTTATTTCCGAGGGTTGTCAAGGGGAGCGCCCGCGTGTGGCGCTCGCCGATTTGGCGGGAGGCGAGTGATCACCGGCCATTGTCTTTAAGAATTTTGCCTCAGGAGCGTTGAAAGATGAGCTCCCGGCCCCGTTCCTCGCGCGTTTGGGCCAGAGCCGCCATACGAGAACTCCGAGGGTGAGTGCGATGGAGAACCAGGGAATGTGAGCTGGAATCCAGAGGGTTAATCTGGTGAGGGTCCATCCCAGATGGATTAGCGATCCGACCAGAGCTACGGTGACCATGGCCAGAGCGGAGCGGAGTCGGGGAAGGCGCAGTAGAACCGTCGCCCAGGGGGCTCCGGTGAGAACCCAGATAAAAGAAGGGATAAAAGTCGTCCAGAGGGCAATAAGCATCCCCAAAACCCCAGCTAGGAGGGGCGGAGCTGGGGAGGGTGCGTTCCAGCCGGTGAGGAAGCCGTAGAACTGGAGAACCAGAAGGAGCGGGCCGGGAGTGGTTTCTCCGAGGGCAAGTCCATCGAAAATCGCCTGATGGGAAAACCAGCCGTGGGATTCCACCGCTGCCGTGGCCACGTAAGGGAGGGTGGCGTAGGCGCCGCCGAAGGTGGTGAGGGAGTTTTTAGCCAGCAGGAGACCCAACTGGGCGAGTGGATGGGCGGATCCCAGCAGAAAAACGTATATTGCGATGGGAACTATCCAGAGGAGCAGGCCCACGGAACCAATCCGGAGGGTGGAAGTGAGCGGGGGAGTTTTTTGCGGAGCGACAGTGGGGGATTGGGCGGGAGGGGTTTGGCTGGCCCCGTAAATGGCGGCCATAAGGACGATGGCGGGGAATGGCAGTAGATGCATCGCAAGAGCGCTCCAGGCCAGCAGCACGCCGAGGAGGGAGGACGGGGTGCGAGGAAGGCGGGAGGCCATTCGGAAAACGGCCGCCAGGATGAGCCCGAGCGCGGCGGGACGGAAAACCGCCAGAATCCACTGGGTTAAAGCATAATCACTGGAACTGACGTAGAGGAGGCACCAGAGGGCCATACAGAGCGCTCCCGGGAGAATAAAAAGCCCGCCGGCGGTCAGGGCTCCCCGCGTTCCGTGGAGGATAAACCCGATATAAGTGGCCAGTTGCTGGGCTTCCGGACCAGGAATCAGGGTGCAGAATCCGAGGGCATGTTGGAATTCGCTCTCGGATACGAGTGTGCGTTTTGTGGCGAACTCCTGATGGAGAAGCTCGATTTGAGCGGCGGGACCGCCCAGGGAGTGCCAGCCGATTTTCCAGCAGAGCCGTAAAAACTCGCGAAAAGGCACGGGGATACGAGGGAAAGCAAAAACGCCTCCCTGACTGGAGAGGCGTTTTTGAGAAGGTCAATCAAGGCGCCCTTGCGGAAGCCTGAGGGGCGGCGAGCCTATTCGAGGTTGGATTCGAATTCGACGAGGCGCTGAAGTGCTTCGAGGAACTCGCGGAAAGCCGGGGCGGGAAGCATGATGGTATCGCGGCGACCACCAACATCCTCGGTGATTTTTAAGAAACGTCCGCGCTGGTTTTCCTTCAAATCGAGGAAGAATACTTTCCTCTCATGAGAAACCTTTTCAGATGCAATAGCTTCTGGGCCTGTACGCTCCCCGGTATCACTCGAATTCATCATAACTCTGTTCTAGCAAAACAACGGCACTCCGCCATGGAGTACCAAACAGGCTGAATGTATCCGGCTTACAGGGCGAATCAACCCGAAACACTGGCCCCCCAATTAAGAATCGCGCCACGCTGTGCTAATGGATGCGCTTCTTTTTAGCCTTCACGCTCTTCGTGCGTCTCCGGAGTTGCTCCCGAGCCCACTCGGCTGAATGCTATCCCGCGTTATGTCCAACCTCCTTGAGGCTCAGATTCGCGCCCAACTCGCCACAGTCCGTTATCCCGGTTTTTCACGGGATATAATCTCCTTTGGTCTCGTCAAAGACATCCGGATCGAAGCCGGAACGGTGATGGTCCAGATGAATTTAACCACCGCAGACGTGAAGGTGCCGCAGAAGATCAAGGAGGATTCCGAGGCGGCTATTCTGGCCATTCCAGGCGTGGAAAAGGTGACGGTCCGAATCGATATTCATGCTCCGGCTCAGACCACCCCGGTCAGCGCCGCCTCGTCGATTCCCGGAGTCAAACATGTGATTGCCGTGGCCAGTGGCAAGGGAGGGGTTGGAAAAAGCACAGTGGCGGCCAATCTGGCCGTGGCGCTGGAGCATTCCGGAGCGTCGGTAGGACTTTGTGACTGCGATCTTTATGGGCCAAGCGTCGGCCTGATGTTTGGGAGCAACGAACGTCCTTATGCCGATACGGAAACCGGCCATATTCAACCCATCGAACGTTACGGCCTGCGCTTAATGAGTATGGGCTTCCTGCTCGAAGATGGCGCGCCGGCGGTACTGCGCGGGCCGATGGTCACCAAATACACCCAGCAGTTTTTGCGGCAGGTGGATTGGGGCGATCTGGACTACCTTATTTTGGATCTGCCTCCGGGGACGGGAGATATTCAGTTAACTATTGTCCAGACAGTGGCTTTGACTGGCGCTCTGATTGTGACCACTCCGCAGGAGGTCGCCCTGATTGATGCGCGTAAAGCGGTGAGTATGTTCCAGAAGGTCAACGTGCCTGTGCTCGGAATCATTGAGAATATGAGTTATTTTCAATGTCCTTCGGACGGAAAGCGTTACGATATATTTGGATCGGGCGGAGGGCAGTCGGAGGCCGATCGGCTGGGAGTAAAGCTGCTGGGGCAGTTGCCTATTGATATTCCCACGCGAGAGGCTGGGGATCGGGGATTGCCTGTGACGGCCGCTGACCGGGCCAATCCGGTGTCCGAACAGTTCGAAAAAATCGCGCAAACTTTAAGACACGGACTGGAAACAGTCGCCCCTGCAGTGTAGATTGCACCTATAGGATTGTTTACTTTCCTGTGGTCCACCCCTGAACCCCAATTAGTCATGACTGCCTCCCGAAGCGGCTCCGATCTCGTCAAAGATTCGTTGTTGTACAAAGAGTTCCTCGCGGAACGTGAAGAAATCCTCCGCCACAAGTGGCTGGAAAGTGAGCGTTCCGGGCATGACATCGGATTTGAAAAAGCCTTGCTGGACTGGATTGTGCGCCACCGCTCGGATTGGCGGGCCCGCCGGCAGGCGGCCCAGCAACAGCAAGCGGACCGAAACTAAAACACACGCGTTCCAAGGGCCATTGTGTCGTCGTCTTCTTCTCCTCCTGCCGGGGCGGCTTCCAGCTTACTCGATGCCGCCTCTCTTGACCGCACCCTTCGGCGGATGGCCCAGGAAATCCTGGAGCGCCATCCTGATCCGCTTCGCTTGGCCCTCGTGGGGATTCCTTCGCGTGGAGTAGAACTGGCTGCCAGACTCGGAGCTGTCATTGCGGCCATTGGCGGTCTGACTCCATTTTGCGGCTCGGTGGATGTGTCCATGCACCGGGATGACCTCCATGCCAGGCGTTTGCTCTCGGCGGTGCAACCGACTCACCTTCCGGTCTCTTTTTCAGGCAAAATTGTCGTGCTCGTGGATGATGTGCTCCAGTCGGGTCGGACGTGCCGCGCGGCCATGGATTC
>CAMCYN010000202.1 GCA_945883955.1 Akkermansia muciniphila | reverse complement strand
AGGGGCGGTCATGGAGAAGGAAGCTTCTAGGAGACGTCCAAGGGGGTGCCCTGACGGATCGAGGAGCCGATCTGATGCTCCTTTTTCTCCTGGGGTTTAGGGTAGGCGATCCGGCTGTGGAGCATGTTGCGGAGGGTTCGCTTGAAGCTTTCCGCCACCTCCTGAAGTTCGCGCATGGTGAGCTCACACTCCTTTAACTGTCCGTCTATGAGACGCCTCAGCATTAACTCGTCCACAAGCTGGTCGATCTTATGAGGGGTCACCTTTTCCAGACAACGGGAGGCACTCTCTACGGTGTCGGCAAGGCTGATAATGGCGCACTCCCGACTCTGCGGCCGGGGTCCCGGGTAACGGAAGGATTCCTCGCAGACTTCCGGAAAATCTTCCTCGTAACGATCCGTGCGGGTCTTGCGCGCTTCCTCCTGGAATTTCAGCGCACGGTTATAAAAATAAACCACCACCGAGTTGCCATGGTGCTGCTGGATGACGTCGATGATCTCGCGGTTTAAGCCGTGTTGTAAGGCCAGATCCACCCCTTCCTTGACGTGGGCAATAATGATGAGCGCACTCATGGTCGGAGCCAGATCCTCGTGTGCATTCCGCCCGTGCCTGGCATTTTCCACGAAATACTCGGGTTTTACGAGCTTGCCGATATCGTGAAAATACGAGCAAACCCGAGCCATACCAGCGTTGGCGCCGATGCCCTCGGCGGCCGCCTCGGCGAGGTGGGCCACAATCAGACTGTGATGATAAGAGCCGGGCGCTTCGATAGTCATCCGCTTGAGAAGCGGGTGATTTAAGTCGGCCAGTTCGAGCCAGGTGATCGAAGTGGTAATCCGGAAAAGGCCTTCGACCACCGGCAGAATGGCCGAGACCAGAAGCGCCGCCCCGACTCCACTTCCAATGGCGGCCGCACTTTGCCACGCCACCATGTTCCAGTGTGTCAGAGCCAGATTATCCCAAAGCACCGGTCCCAGCAGGCCCATGAGCAGCGAAAGCACCCAGGTCGCCACTCCGACCGCTAATCCCGCCCGAATCAGATCGGCCCGTTTGCGGACCTGACGCGTGGTGAGTACACCGACAAATCCTGACAGCATGCTGATTGTGAGGAATCTCGAATCCATCCCCCCGTTGAGCATGGCTCCCAGAAGACTTGCGAAAATGGTGAGTACAATCGCCAGACGCTGGCCCAAAAGCAGCGAGATCAGGAGCGGCCCGAGGGCGTAGGGCAAGGTCAGTTCCCAAAACATTTTGCGGTCCAGTGCGCTCCACCCGGCCCCACCCATGGCCGCTGCGTCGGCGGAGTTCCCCACCACCCACCGCACGACTTCGAGATGGGCCAAAAGGGTGCCAAAAATCAGCAGCAACCGGGAATTATCCGCCCAAACGCGGGGATGATTTAACCACAATAACGCCATCGACAGCCCGTATATCAGCCACCCCACCACCAGACGTTCCGGCACCAACCCCTCCGGCCCAACGGCCACCACGCGTGAAATCGCCACCGCCACCACCACCACCAGTAAGATCCGCGTCCAAACCCCGTGGCGCAATGTTTCCACCCATTCGCGATGAGTCAGCCGACGCCGCAGCTTCACCGAAGCAAGGCCACGGCGGATTAGGCGTTTTCGGGCGAAAAAGAAATTAGTCACTCGGGCAAATTTTTAGTTACCGAGCCTCCACGGGCTCGCCCGTACCCCGATGACGCCGGTAGGCGCGGATAATCGAGGCTACCAGCTCATGGCGCACCACATCTTTCTCGCCAAACCGGCAAACCCCCACCCCCTCCACACCCTTGAGTGCTTGAAGCGCCTCAACCAGACCCGAACGCCGATTGGGCGGAAGGTCTATCTGGGTCGGGTCCCCTGTAATCACACATTTGGACTCCAGACCAAGCCGGGTAAGAAACATAAACATCTGTTCGGTGGTGGTATTCTGAGCCTCATCCAGCACCACAAAAGCCCGGGCCAAAGTCCGGCCCCGCATATAGGCCAGCGGCGCAATCTCGATAATATTCCGGTCAATATACCGCTGCAATTCCTCGGGCTCGAGCATGTCCTGCAACGCATCGTACAAGGGACGCAAATAGGGCATGATCTTTTCCTTCAGATCGCCCGGTAAAAACCCGAGGGCTTCTCCAGCTTCCACCGCCGGGCGCGTCAGTACAATCCGGGCCACCCGTTCCTGCTTGAGCGCCGCTACCGCCATCGCCATCGCCAAATACGTCTTTCCCGTTCCCGCAGGCCCCACTCCCAACACGATATCATGACTCTGAATCGCATCCAGATACCCCTTCTGTCCTTCCGTTCGCGGAGTGACCGGCGCGCGCCGCGGAGAAACATGCAACCGTGCGGCACTCAACTCATCCAGTCCGGTGGACCCGGGTTCGGAAATTGCCCGTAAAGCGTACTGGAACTCCTGGCGCCGGATGGAGACTCCGTTATGGCGCGCCTTTTCAAGTTGCTGAAAGAGTTGGCGCACCTTGAGCACCTGCGCCGGAGCGCCCTCGACCCTGAGCCAGCCTTCGCGGGTGGTGAGCCGCACTTCGAGCGTTTGCTCGAGCGCTTTCAGCAGACTTAGATCGTTCCCATACAGAGCCTGTAAGACTCTCCCACTCTCGAACTGCAATGTCTCAACTTCTGTCATGAGCCTTCGAGGATCCGGCCAGGGGGAAGCCGGATCTCTACGTCCTCTTGAGGTTAACGGAAACCGTAAGCCAGAGACCAGGTGGTGCGCTCTTCGGGGGATTTCTCCACCTCCACAAGCAGATAATAGGTCCCGGTGCGCTTCGGGCGAATGTGCGCCGCCGCTTTCTGGCCTTTCTGCCACGAATCCTCCTCCGCAAGTTTTCCTGTGTTGTCATACACATGTACGGAAATCTTGGCGCCCTTGGTATCCGTCCCCATCCAGAACCAGTATTCGTTTCCTTTAAAAAGCTGATGCGCAATCGGCTTGGGCTGTTTGGCGGTCATATCCCCGCCCCAATACTCTTCTCTTACAGTAAACCCTTCTTTAACCGCCGGCATGGCCGCCTCGAGGGCAAAGGATAAGGCATCATCGATTGTGCCCCGGGCCGTGACGGCCACCAACAACAGCAACAGGGTGGATGCGATCGAAAGTAAAATTCGTTTCACAAAAGTTCTCCGGAAATTTATCGGGACTTGGACTGTATGGCAGCCACCAGGCTCGCACACGTACGGCCAATCTCTTTCAAGGTCTTCTCTGAAATAGCCGACCCATCGTTGGCCCCCATCAAAGGCCGTATCTCCCGCAACCCCGACTGTACACGAACCACAAGCTCCTGCTTGGCGGATTTTTCCGGCATCATTGAGATTCGGTGGTCGAAGTGTTCGATCAACACAGGTTGATGCAACAATTCAACGCCGTCTCGCGTAAACTCCTTGGAAACAACCTGACAAAGCGCCTCCGTACCCCGCAACCACCCCCCCAGACTCACCAACTGCGCCAACGGCTCGCTATCAAGCTCCAGCATCGCCTCACGCACATCCTTCAGGGCCAAATCCAATTCGCGGCGTACTTCCTGCCAGCGTTTTTTATCGGCAAATTCCACAATGGAATTCGCCCGGCGATTAACGGCTTTTTCCACTCCAATCGCCTTGGCCAGCGAACGAACGCTATTTCCAATATGTTTCACTTCCTCGACGTTCTCGGCCTCCACCGCAACAAACCCTTCGGCAATGATACTGCCCAGCATGAGCGATATCTGCTCCTTGCCCCCAGAAGGCGTCGCCACCCCTTTGAGTGGACGTAACACCTCGGCCCAGTTCGGTTTTCCGAGCTTGTCGAGCACCGCAAAAACCTCGCTTGGCACAGGCACAACCACCTGCTCCACCAGTTTTACCTCTTTGGGAAATTGACTCACATCGATGCGTTGCGCAGGGGGCGCCGCATAAGCTCCCGAGCTGAACAAAGTCACAGCGCCCGCCAGAGCACACAGGGATCGGTAGTTCATAATTGTGGCTAAGAAGCATCCGCGATCCTCGCAAAAACTCAACCCCCACGTTTTATCCCCTCCCACAGCGCTCGCTCCACCTCCCCCTAAAACCTCCCCAGTGCAGGGCAAACCACTTGACCCCCATAACCTGTCGCCTAGTACACTCTCCCATGCGATTTCAGACTCTTTGGGAAGGCCGTTGGATTTTTGCCGTGTTGCTTGCTCTCGGCGCCCTCGGTTCAGCCCTACATCAAATCTGGCTGCTAGCCATTGCCGCCGGCGGTGTTGTCTTTTGCCTGAACTTCTTTCGGGATCCAGAACGCAAAGGCTCCGACGACCCGCGCGATATTCTCTCCGCCGCCGACGGCATAGTCACAGAAATCCTCGAAATGGAGGAAGGCGAATTTCTTAAAACCCCGATGAAACGGATCGGGGTCTTCCTCTCCGTTCTCGATGTCCACACCAACCGCGCCCCTATCGACGGCAAGGTCACTTACCTTAACCATTTCCCCGGCACCTATCCGGGCCCTTATCTGGATGCGCGCAATCGGGAATGCTCCTCCAAAAACGAGGCGCAAACCTGGGCCTTCGAAAATCAACGCGCCACGCTCGTAGTCCGCCAGATCACCGGCGCCATCGCCCGGCGTATCGTCCCGTGGAAACGGGTGGGCGAAGAAGTCCGCAAGGGAGAACGCTTCGGCATGATCCGCTTCGGATCGCGCACCGAAGTGTTTGTACCCATCGGGTGCGAAGTCACCGTTCAGGTTGGTCAAAAGGTTCTGGGCGGGCAAACCGTCATCGCCCGGTTCCCGGCAGCCTTGTAGCCCCATCCCATTATGAGCGAGGAAAACGGCCCGAAAATTTACCTCCTGCCCAATCTCATGACGGCAGGCAACCTGTTTTGCGGGTTCGCCGCTTCGCTTAAAATTGTCGAAAGCGCCATGATCTTTGCCGGTTCGGGCGGGGCACGCGTCGCCCTGGCCGATGCCAGCCTCCAAATCCAGCACGCCATCTGGTTGATCCTGGCTTCCTGTATTTTTGACCTGCTCGACGGCCGTCTGGCCCGGCTCGGCGGACATGAAAGCCCGTTTGGACGCGAATTTGATTCCCTGGCCGACATCGTCTCCTTCGGAGTCGCCCCGGCCCTCATGGTGTACAAAATTGTGCTCTTCGAATTCCCGCGCTTCGGCTGGATCGTGGCCTCGATCTACCTGGTCTGCGGCGCGCTGCGTCTGGCCCGATTCAACTGCCTAGCGGCGGCGGATTCAGCAGCCGCCAACCGCGAATTCACCGGGTTCCCCATCCCTGCCGCCGCCGGAATGATCGCCTCACTGACCCTGTTCATGCTCTGGCTCGATGAACACGACCGCCAGCTCGGATCAGGCCGCTGGGTGCTGCCACCGCTGATGCTTTTTCTGGCATGGATGATGTTCAGCAAGTTCAAATACCCGAGCTTCAAAGGGGTCTCCTGGCGCTCGACCCGTTCCCTTCCCAAATTTCTGTCCATTGTCATCGTCGTCGTCGTCACGGCCATGAACTTCGAATGGATGCCGGCCGTTATTTTTATCGCCTATCTCTTCTACGGTTTCTTCCGCCCTTTTCTCTCCCGGGAAATGAAGCGCGACATCGAAGATGACACCGACGAGGACGATATCCACCCAACGGACAGTCCCTAAGCGCACGGGCCCTCCTCTGTCGCCATGAGCGATTTCTCGCAAAACGGCGTCGTGTGTACTCTCCAGCGCCTCAACGACGCCCACCTCCCGGAGCTCGACTCCATTTGGCTTCCCTCCCTTGCTCAGACGACCCCCGTCTCGCTGATCCTGCCCTGTCACGCCCCCGACCTTCGGGGCCCGGCGCTTGCTCCCATCTGCCGCGAACTCGCGCAGGCCGCCTGGATCCACCACGTCATTATCCCGATCAACGGCCTGGCCCCCGAGGATCTCGCGAATACACGCGCTTTTTTTCAAAAGAACCTCCCGTTGGCCCACACTATTTTTCAAACCGATACTCCAGCGGCAACACAGATCCTGTCCGCAGCGGCCCATCTTCCCCCGGAGCAATTGCCCACCGGCAAAGGCCTCAACGTCTGGGCCGCTATGGGCATCCTGTTTGCCAGGGGTGCCGAGGGCGTTTTCGCCCTTCAGGACTGCGACGTACTGTCCTTCCAACGCGCATCGCTGGCGCGCCTGTGTTTTCCAGTGGCCGATCCGGCCCTGGAATTTGATTTTGCGAAAATGTATTACAGCCGGGTCACTGACCGTCTTTACGGTCG
>CAMCYN010000201.1 GCA_945883955.1 Akkermansia muciniphila | reverse complement strand
AGAAAGGTCAGATGCGCGGCGGCCTTGGTGCCTTCGGCAACCGGTGAAACGGCGTCTTTCTCCTTTTGGATGAGATAACGGTGGAAGGCGTCTTTGACGAAAGGTGTGGGATTTTCGGCGCCCGAAAAGCTGCGGAAATTGGTGTCGTTTTCCGTGAAAAGCCAGGGCAAACGGCCGCGAAAATCGGGGGAATCGACTACAAAACGGTATTCGCCCAGCGTTTCGTGCTGAGCGGCCAAGCCATCGCCGTCAGCGACAATGCTGGGTTTCCGGAGTGGCGCCTCCCGGTTGTTCTCCCAACTCCAGGCGTTGCGAAACCAAAGGGTGGGCAGGATGTGGATCGGAGCGGCTTCGGGACCGTGGTTAGTGATGGTGATGCGCCATAACAGGTCCTCGGGAGTCCGCTTGGCGACTTCCTGGAGGACGTCAAAATAGCGACCTTCAGCAAAGAGGCCCATATCGGCCAGTTCGAGTTCGGGACCGGTCTTGCCGAGGCGCTGGTTTTCCTCGCGCAGGGCCGTGTAGGGGAACTTGGCGTGAGGATATTTATAAAGAGCTTTGGTGTAGGAGTGTGTGGGAGTGGAATCCAGGTAGTAATAGCACTCCTTAACGTCTTCGCCGTGGTTGCCTTCGTGACCGTTCAGTCCAAAAAGACGTTCCTTGAGAATGGTGTCGTTGCCGTTCCAGAGCGCGGGAGCAAAGCACATCCGGCACTGGCGGTCGGTCCAGCCCTGGAGACCGTCTTCGCCCCAGCGGTAAGCGCGGCGGCGGGAATGGTCGTGCGGGAAACTTTCCCAACTGTTGCCATGCTCGGAATAATCTTCGCGGACGGTTCCCCACTGGCGCTCACTGAGAAAGGGGCCCCAGCGCCGCCAGTCTTTGTGTCCCGCTTTATGTTCAACGAGCCGTTCTTTTTCCCGATGCATTAGGAGTCATGTGAACATAATCTATGCCATATAGGAACCTGCTTTTGATTCCGTAGCTAGCTGTGGCAAGTGTTTTGAAATAAGTAATTAGGCGCTCCTGATCGATTGTCGCCGCAGGCGGGTCTGGGCGGAGCGACTGGGGGAGCCGGGTGGGGGATGCGCAAAAAGCAACAAAACCCAACCGGTCCGCTCAAAACGCTCTCTTCCCGGCGCCTGTCTGGTTGCCCGAACTTGGGCTCTTCGGGCGGCAACAAGTCTGGCACCCAAGCCAGAGATGGCTTACTGAAAAAGGAATACACCACATCCCGATGTCCTCTGAATTTGATTCTATCTTAATTTTATCTTTCGGCGGTCCGGAAGGCCCCGCCGACGTCATCCCTTTCCTTGAAAATGTCTTAAGAGGCCGAAATGTGCCTCGGGAAAGGCTCGAGGAAGTGGCCAAACACTACCAACAGTTCGGGGGTAAAAGTCCCATTAACGACCAGAACCGCGCCCTGATTGCCGCCCTCGAAGCGGTTCTCGGCCAAAACGGACCCAAACTGCCCGTCTATTTTGGCAACCGGAACTGGGATCCCTTGCTCCCAGATACCCTGCGCCAGATGCAGGCCGACGGGTGTAAAAATGCCGTCGCATTCTTTACCTCGATATTCAGTTCTTACTCCGGGTGCCGGCAATACCGGGAAAATATTGAGGCGGCGCAAAAAGAAATCGGAGAGGGCGCACCGAAGGTATCCAAGGTGCGGATGTCCTATAATCACCCGGCTTTTATCGAAGTGATGCAGGAGCGGGTGCAGAAGGCCAAAGCACAGCTCCCCGCCGAAGTGGCCGACTCGGCGGTGCTGGTGTTTACGGCGCATAGTATCCCGCTTTCGATGGCGAAGAATTGCGCCTACGAAAGTCATTTTGCGGAAAGCTCGGGCCTGGTCGCCGCAGGGTTTCCGGGGCATCGCTTCGTATTGGCTTACCAAAGCCGCAGCGGGTCGCCGCATTCGCCCTGGCTTGAACCCGATATTTTAGGGGTCATCAAGGATCTGCATGCGGAAGGGGTGCGCGCTGTGATCACCATCCCGATCGGTTTTGTCTCCGATCACATGGAGGTTATTTACGATTTGGATGTGGAAGCCAAAACCGTGGCTGCGGAGTTAAACCTGCCTTTTGCGCGTGCGGGTGCGGCCGGGACACACCCGAAATTTATCTCCATGATCCGGGATCTGATTTTGGAAAGAACCAGCCACAGCTCCGAACGTCCCTTTGTGGGAACCCACGGGCCCTGTCACGATATTTGTCCGGCAAACTGCTGTCTGCCTGGCGAAGGCCGACCACCGGCACGCCCGGGCGCTCCTTCACCTGGAGGTCGGCCCGCTTCCGCTTAACGAGCGGGGGATCCGCACTTCGCAATGTCACGGGTCCGTCCGAATTGGGGCGGAATCCGTGGCCTCTCATCCATTCGTCTCTGGGTTTAAGCAAACTGGTCCGTTGGGTTCACAAACCAGGGATCATATTCGCCAGACGATTCGAAGTGGATCCGCCCCTCTCGTCTCCGGTCCCCTGAACGTCGTTCCCCCTCACCCCTTGGATGCCCTTTTCCTATGCGCCCGACTTTCCCTCTCTTCCTTTGTGCTGCGCTTGTTTGCTTCTCCGCCTATGGCGCGGAGGAATGGTTTGTTTCTCCCCAGGGCAAGGACATCTGGAGTGGGCGGGTTCCCGATGCTCTCGCCGATGGCTCCGATGGTCCGTTTGCCACACTCGAACGAGCGCAAAAAGCGGTTCGGGAACACCTTCACACAGGTCTCCCCGGCGAGGTCACCGTTACTTTACGCGCCGGGGAATACCGTCGCACTGCGCCGCTGACCTTCTCCAAGGAAGATTCCGGTCGGCCCGACGCCCCGGTTTTGTGGCGGGGATTTTCCGGGGAACATCCGCGTCTCCTCGGCAGCGTCCGTCTGGCTGGCTGGCAAGAGTGGAAGGACGGCATTTATCGGGTCGATCCGGGGATGAAAAATCCGGCGGAGATTCGCCAGATTTTAATGGCCGGCAAACGGCAACCGATGGCGCGTTACCCCAACGCGGATCCAGCCGACCCTGTTTTTAAGGGCTGGGCTTTTGCGGATGGTAAGGATTGGCCCATGTACGCCGACATTCCTGGCGAAGATAAACGGACGCTCCAAGTCAAAGAGGCCGATGTGCGGTCCTGGGCGCATCCGGAAGATGGCGAGCTCAACGTGTTTCCCCGGTACAACTGGTGGAATAGCCTCGCGCCAGTGGCTTCGTTCGATCCGGCGACCCTTACGGTTAAACTCACCAAAGACTGTTCCTATGCGATTCGTGGGGGGAACCGCTATTTTTTCCAAGGGCCTTTGGAGGAGCTGGATGCTCCGGGCGAATGGCACGTCGATCGCCGGGAGCGTCTGCTCTATTTCTTTCCTCCGGACGGCACGCGGCCGGAAGAGGCGGAGGTTGTGGTGGCGCCTTCGCTGTTAGTCGTTAGAAAAGCCGGCTACATCGCCTTTGAAGGGTTTATCCTGGAAGGGTCCAATGCGACCGCTGTGAGTTTTGAGGATACGGAATCCTGCCGGTTTGCCGGCAACCTCGTGCGGAACGCCGGGGAATGGGCAGGGGGAGGGATTTCAGTTCGTGGCGGGCATGGGGCTCAGATCCGGAGCAATACGGTGGAAGGTGCTGGGAGCAATGCCGTGTCGGTATCCGGAGGAGAGGTGCTGTCGCTGTCGCCTTCGGAGCATTTGGTGGAGAACAACCACCTGCATCACTTTGGGGTATTCTACAAACAGGGCTCGGGTGTGGCCGTGAGCGGGGTCGGTAACAGCGTGAAGCGGAACTGGATCCATGACGGCCCGCGTTTTGGGATCATGCACGGTGGGAATAACAATCTTCTGGAGGGCAACCATCTCCATGATCTCTGCCTGGAAACGGAAGATACCGGCGCGATTTACAGTGGCGGTCGGGATTGGATTACACCGCGAGGCACGGTGATCCGGCACAATTACATTCACGATATCTGGGGGCTGGAACTGAACAATGGGCACGTAAAGACCCCGGTTTTTTCGTGGGGGATTTATCTCGATGACAATTCCGGGGGCGTGGATGTCATCGGGAACATCGTGGCGCGGGCCGGGCGCGGAGGGATTCACGGTCACGGTGCTCGGGATTGTGTGGTGGAAAACAATATTTGGGTTGGAAATGGCAACTGGCAGGTGGATTTCCACGGCTGGACCACCCAGCAGGATTTCTGGTCCCGCCACCTGCCGACGATGATTGCGGGTTATGAAAAAGTGGTGGATCAACCGGCATGGAAGGGGATGCGAGGGATGAATCTCCATCCCGCGGAGGCTCCCCTGCCTTCCGGATTAACCATGCGCGGGAATCGTTTTGAACGGAACATCCTCGTGTCGGATGAAGCCAATGTTCCTGTGCTGAGCGTGCTGCGGGTGCCGTTTACGCACAATCAATTCGATCGGAACCTGTACTGGGCGCCGGGCGGGATAGTCCGGACGGGATACTCCGGAGCCGGAGCCAATATCGGCGACGAGTTGTTGCCGGCATTGGCCGGAGCGCAGGACGAACTTCCTGCGGGGTGGCGTTGGCAATCGAAAAAGTCCGAATTTTCCAGGGCTGGTCTCACCGAAACCAGTCCGGAAGCCGGAGTGCTGAACGTGTCGGGGTCATCGACGTCTTCCCCAATCCTAGCGGGATCGGAATTGGCGATGGAACAGGGCGCGACCTATCGGTTGACGGCGTGGGTGCGTGCCAGTCGTTTAGGCAAGGCGGTCATTGGGATGCAGTCGGATGTTCCCAACGTCTATTTCTGGCTGAGCCCGAGAAACGAAGTGAAGGTGGGGAGCTACTGGGAAGAGAAGGAGTGGATCTTTGTGGTGCCTTCCAAAGGGCAACCCGGCTGGCATGAACGCATGGCCACATTTTCCTCCCGAGTGGAGTGGCGCGAGAAAGACGGCTGGCTCGAAGTCACCGGACTCTCCTTACACAAAGCGGTGCCGCAGTCGGAATGGGAAACTTGGCGTGCGAACGGCGTCGACGGTCATTCTGTGGTGGCCGATCCGTTGATTTTGGATCGCAATACCTGGGAATTAGGCAAGGAGTCGCCGGCCTGGGCGCTGGGATTTGAACGGATCCCGTTTGAAAACATCGGGATCTATCCGGACGCCCAGCGGGCCGCCCTGCCATAAGATGAACGCGCAGCGGAGATGCTGCCACTTCCTCTCACCCGTCCGTAAGGAGTGGTTTTCTCAACCCGAATGTAGAAGTTCGTGCCTCCGCGTGAATACCTCTTTTTGTCTGGGGCTTCAGAGTTCAGGCGCGCGCTGGACGCCCTGACGAAGGGTTCTCACGGAAGGGGAAATCCGAGCCCTCATGGATTGGGGTTGGTTTCGGCTTTCTTCCCGGTGCCCTGGGCTTCGGGTTGCGGGCTTGGGGCGCTTTTAGCGGCTTCTTTAGCGGCGGTTTGCTTGGCGTTGATTTTAGAAAAACCCGAGCGGATTTGTTCCAGGGAACCGATAGTCAGCACGGTTTCGTATTCAAAGATCATGCCGGGTTGGAGCGCCCAGGTTTGGAGCGGAGCCACGTAGGAGCAGTTGCCAATGCCGGTGTCCGCGACCCGATAGGAAGTGGCCATGTCGGTGTATGGAAAATAAATACCCAGGCCCTGATCGCGTTCGTCCACCCAGGCCGCCCAGCGTTCGCTTGCGTGGAAGATGTTGCCCTTGGTCCCGGGAGGGCCGGGTTGTTTGCGAATGAGCTCGGCGTTTGTCCACGGAGCTTGTGTGGCATCGCAAAAAACCAGGGTGTGACATTTCGGATCCACAAATACGGCGGGCAGCTCCTGATGCTTACGGGTCTTGTGCTCGGTACTGCCGGTGTAGGTCATGCGATACTTCAGGCGCGCGAAGCGGCCCTCCAGCCGGATCCATTGTTCCAGAATCATGTCTGGGACATCCTCGCCGCTGGCCCATTGGCGGGGGCGAGTCTGTACATAAAGGGCGTGTTCTTCCTCCTTGGATTCGAGCACGGTGGCCGGCTTGCCTTTCCAGCTCCCGCCCTGCACGGGATTATAACACCACGGTTTGCCGTTCCAGTCGGAGCCATCTTTGTCGCCGTAATAGGATTGCTGCACGTAGCGACCGTGATCAAAGGCGTTGATCAAGTTGTCGGAGGAACGCGACGGGCTCAGCCAGCCGATACTGCCACCGGCATCCATGTTGATGCCTAACCGAAGGTGTTTGTTGTCCAGATAAACCCAGTGTTCGGCGGCGAAACTCGCCCCGCTCACACA
>CAMCYN010000200.1 GCA_945883955.1 Akkermansia muciniphila | reverse complement strand
GGGGCGTTTTAAGAGCAGGGGATTGCATGAACTCCCAGTCGCTGAACCAAATGGTGCGTCCGTCCGGCTGGATGAGGTTTTCGATGTAACGACGGTGTTTTGGGTTGCTGAGGGTCTCAAGCTGGGCGGACGTGAAAAGCACCCGGCCGTCCGCTGAAACCCTGGCGAGGACCTTTATTGCGTTGTTTCCTTCGATGTAGATGACCCGTTTGGTTTTCGGAAGCTTGGCAAACGAGGTCTCATACGCACGCATCCACGGCATATCGCGCGCTAGATCAGCCTGCCACGGCCCATGGTAACCCACCGCGCCGAGGCTGGCGGCGGTGGTGTGTAGAGTGCCGAGATTCGGAGCCACAACATTGCCATGGCCGTCGAACGACGTGGAGAACATCCGTTGCCACCAGAGATCGCTATCGGGGTTTCCTGTCGGAGCCGACTGAGAATCGGCAGCGCTCAGGTCTGCGGTTATTAAAAGTAGTGAACTGAGTAGCGCTAGGGAGAACGGCTGTTTCATGGAAAAGGGGGGGGCTTTTCTTTAACAGAGGTTGTGAAACCCGGATCTGTTCCGGGTTACAGCTGGGATTTCACAGCCTTTAGGCTCTCGGGCAATTGGCCCGCGGCGCTCGCGCTTTCGTCTTCAATAATGAAATGTTTCACGCCTTTTGCCTTTGCGGCGCTGATCACGGCTGAAATATCTACGCGGCCGGAGGTGAGGCGCACCATGTAGGAACGAGCGGCCTTTGAGTTTCGCGCGTCAATGGTCGCGTCGCGTGCGAGGTCCTTGAGATGGAGAGAACAAATACGTGGGCCGTGTTTTTCGATCACCTCCGTGGCCTTGGCCCCGCCCCACGTGACCCAAAATACATCGAGCTGAAACGACACCAATCCGGGGTCGGTGGAAGCGACCAGTAAGTCATAAAACGTTTCATCCGGTTTGTTGGGTGAATCCACCGCCAGGAAATCGAGGGCGTGATTATGGTACGCGAACTTTAGCCCGGCGGCCTTGAGCGCGGCTCCATAACGGTTGAAAGCGGCGGCCCCCTTTAGCAACTGCTCGCGGTCCATCTCGCCTTTGCGCGGTAAGATCGGACATACGACCTGCCCGGCTCCGAGCGCCTTGGCATCCGCGATGACCTTCTCCATTCCTTTCTCCAAACTCTCAGGACGCACATGATGGCTGGAGCAGGTCATGCCGCGAGCGACCAGAAGAGCCCTCAATTCCTCTGCCGGCAGCTTCGTGAAGACGCTTGTTTCGATATCCGTGAAACCTTGCGCCTTCAATTTATCCAAGGTTCCGGGTGTGTCTCGATCGAAGTCTTCCTGAAGACTGTACATTTGAAGGCCCGTGACGTTCGAAGGGGCCTCGCTGGCGAAGGCGATTGTCAGCATCGCTGCTATGACGGCGAATGAGCCGGAGACGATTTTCATGGGGAGATGGAGGCGGGTTTTCATAAGAGTGATCAGGAGGAGCTAGGAGTGAATTTACGGTTGGGAGGTGGTGGGTTTTGGCCCTTGTGTGGCGACATACTCCACAAGATCCCGCAGCTCAGCGGGCGTCATAAGGCTTATGAGAGCCGGCATAGGGGAGGTGGATTGTCGGGTGCGGACGGTTTGTTTTGGGATTGCGAGCGTTTTCAGGGCTCCTGTCGCGTCGGTTGAGCGGAGCATGATGACGGCCTCAGTTTCGTTATCGACCTGGCCAGCCAGCATCTGGCCGCCCGTTAGGGTGAGGGTGGCAAATTCAAAACCACGAGCGATATCAGCCTGGGGATCGACGATGGCCCGTAGAAGATATTCCCGCGTTTGTTGTTCCCCGATACGGGTGAGGTCAGGGCCGACGATGCTCACGCCGTTTCCTTCGATTTTGTGGCAACGCAGGCATTGGAACTCGGGTTTATCGTGAAACAATTTTCGGCCGTGCGCGGCGTCACCACCGGCAAGAGCTATGCGATACTGGCGCAGGGGATCTTCAATTGGAAAACGCGATAGCCAGCGTTCCCGGAATGTGGCGAGAGCTGCGACACGAGCCGTACGGAATTTTCCGGTCAGTTGAGGATGCCGTGACTGCAATCCCAGTGCGTGGTCCACGTCAAGGGCGAGTGCGATGGGTAATTGGCCAGAGAATAGGCGTTCTGTGTGTTTGTCCAACAGACGGAAGGCTGCCGGTATGGCGAGCGAGCCTAAGCCGTCAAGGGCAGCCCGCTGTTCGGCGGGGCTACCCGACATCGCCCCATCGAAGGCCTTGCACCCCGCCTCTGTGTCTCTAGCGGCAAGCGTATCGCGGGCGGCGATCCGGATCTCTTCTGAAGGTGAACCTTGAAGGGCACTCGCTAACTCAATGGTTTTCGGACTCGGCAGATGTGCCAGAGCCCGGAGCGCGGCTGCTCTGCGGGCTGGCGGGGCGTCGGAGTCTTCCGCAATTTTGACTACGTCGTCGACCACGCTGGTCATTCCAAAGCGAGCGGCTATCGCTACCGCTGCGGCACCTACCTCGGCCGACGAATCGCGAATGAGGACGGGCGCAACACTTGCAAACGCGTCGCGGGCTGGCTGTTCATCTCGTTCAGCTAGCGGCAACCACAATCCGGTGACTCTGTCGGTCGGCGACGGCTTTTTCCAGTCGATCAACATGGCCAATGCCTCGCGTCGGAGTGGTTCGGTGTTCTCGCCGTTAGACGCAAAACGAGCCAGAGCGGCTGCATCCTCTGGGCGACCGAGGCGATAGCGGGCATTCAGGACACGCCGAGCGCTTTCGATGTCGAGGCTGCCGGTTTTGACATCCAGTGTTGCGAGGGCGGGGAGCGCTTCCTGAATGGGCAAATCGTTTACCGCACGAATCGCTTCGCGTACCACGCGTGAATCGGAATCCACCAGCAGCTTTGCAATTTCAGGGGCCTTGAGTCGACGAAGGATGACCGTCTCGGCGAGGCGCAGAGAAGGGGATGCGTCGCCAACCAGCTTCATAACACCCTGACGGCCACCTGGCTGGTCTGCCATTCGTTCGAGTGCGGCTATTCCGGCATGCCGTAGCGAGGGATCCGAATCGTTCCGACGAAGGAAATCTGCGAGGGGAGCAATGTCGTCCATACGCCCTAGTCGGCCCAACGCTTGAGCGGCAAAGTAGGCGCTCCGTTTGTCGCTGCTTGTGAGGAGCCGCAGGAGGTCTGGCGCTGCATCCTCCATCGGATGATCGACGAGTTGGCGCGCGAGTTGTGCCTGCATCTCGGTGTCGGCGTCAGTCAGAAGTGCTAAAGCGCTTTTGAGTCCGGAACCGTGGGCGCGTTGCAATTGGCCGAGTGCCTGCAAGGCGTGGATGCGTGCGAGTCGGTTGGTGTGATGCAGCGTGACCTTTGTCAGGGCCGGAGCAGAGGTAAGGCCCCGCTCAGCGAGGGTGAACTGGGCTTCTAGGCGGATGCGATAGTCCGGATGGGCGAGGCGTTGGATCAGGACGGAGTCCGATTCCTTTTCGAAGCCGGATTTTAGCCAATCCCGCACCTCGAGGGCAGCTGCGCGTTGGGAATCCGAGACCGGAGCGGAGACCGCCCAGATCCAACCGCGTCCGGAGCGCTTTCCGCCGTTGGGCTGTTGGCGGAACTCGACCATGTCGGAAATGTATAGCCTCCCGTCCGGCCCAAAGGTTGCATCCGTTGGCAGAGTGCCAGTGAGCAGGTCTTCTTGTTTACGAATCTTGAAACCCATTCCCTGTGGTTCCAGCCAGAAGGCGACCAAGGGACTGTTCGAGCGGCCGCCCCGCCAGTCGGCGACAAAATAGGCACCCCGGTAGGCTTCGGGGAGGAGGGAGCAACCCGGTTCGCGTGTCAGTCCAGCGGGACCGCTGGTAATAAAGCCGAGAGCAGGTTGTACCCAGGAAGGCTGATTCAGGTACTGCATCTCATAGAGTTTGTCGCCGTACCAAGGGCGGCGGAAAACGGGCGCAAATGAAGGAAGTGAGTCGTCTGCCCAGAGATTTCCGTTGCTCCAGCCATAATCGGCACCCTGCAAAAGACTCAACAGGCGAGGATCGTCCTCGGCGTCATTGTCGTTATCTACGGTGATGAGGTTTCCGAGATCATCGAAAACTAGCTCCTGAGGATTCCGCAGGCCGGTACAGAAGACCTCCATTTTGGAACCATCCGGTTCACAGCGAAATACCGCACCGCTCTGGGTGTTTTCCAGAACCCGGCCTTCCTGGGTTTCCACATGGTATCCACGATCCCCGATGCTCCAGTAAAGTCGGCCATCCGGCCCAAAGAGGACCCCGTGCATATCGTGCCCGTGGAACGTGAATTTAACGCCAAATCCGCCAAGAAGCTTTTCGGATTTCACCTCGCCATTTGCTGAGTCCTTTAAGTGCCAGAGGTGTGGAATGCAGGTCGCCCAAACATCTCCTTTCCGTGCCAATACGCCGGCGTTCACGCCGTCCAGGGGCTCTTGAAAAAGCGCGATCTCGCGGCTCGTGTCCGCTTTGCCATCGCCGTCGCGATCCTCGACGCAGACAATCCGGTCCGGAATATCCGTGAAATAGCTCATGGGCTTCTTGCCTGCAGCCGCCCACTTTTCCATGTATCGCAGCCGGTCCCCTACCGTGTGTGCTGCCTGATCATCCTCACGCCAATAGCGGTGTTCGCGAGAATCTTCGGTGCCATGGCGGTTCCGGTGATGCAGCGCAATATAGAGTCTGCCACGTTCATCGAAGTTCATCGCTACGGGGTCGGATAGAAGCGGTTCCGCAGCGAACAGCTCCAGCTTCCAGTCAGCCGGCAAATGAATGCTTCTCGCGGCTTGCATTGCAGTCCCGTCGGCGGGATAGGCAATGGGATCGGGCTTGGTTGCGGTTTGTCCTTTCACCATGCCGGAGTCCAGTGACCAGGCGGGGCAAATTGATAAGGCAAGGGCCGCCGCTGCCCTGGATCCGAAGCGTAAACAGGAAGGTTTCATAGGAGGAACAGCTGATGGTTTGTTGGAGCCAGATTAGAGAGCCTGCATCTCCGGCAATTCCATGAAGGCGTAACACAGCATGTGAAGGACGTGCATCTGGACATCCTCCACCCGACCGTAGTGCGTGTCTTCGATCACGAGGGTTTGTCTTGCCGTTCGGGAGAGTTCGCCGCGTTTGGCCCCGACGATCGCTATCGTTTCCAGCCCCTGTTCGTTCGCCCAATTGAAGGCTTTTACGAGGTTCGGGGAATTGCCACTCACGCTCGCGGTAATCAGCACGTCGCCGCTTTTGGCGTAATTCTGAAGTTGTCTGAGATAGGCGTCCTCGAAATTGTAATCGTTTCCGAGGGCGGTTAACCAAGCGGCGTTATCCGTCAGTGATAACACGCGGACACGTCTGGGAAGCACGTCGGAGGAACCTTTGCCTAAGTCGGTAGCGAAGTGGGAGGCATTGGCCGCGCTACCGCCATTGCCGATTGCGAAGATTTGTTGATCGCGGAGCCAGGCCGCGCGGACGGTTTGGATGAGGCGTTCCACGCCCTCCAGCGAGACGCTGTTAAGGGCATTGTGTTGTGCAGCGACGTATTCTTTGAGCCAGGTTTGCATAGGGTAATAGGGGTGTTTGGATTTGGTGAATAAGGGAGTGGTTCGGGGTGGCGGATCTGGAGTCAGCTGAATCGGTGTGGTTGCTAAATATTACCCAGATCCCGGCAATGTCTGAGCGACAGTGAATGTATGAAAAGCGACAGGAATGTGGCTTCAAGCATGTACGCTGGGCTCTATTCACATGAAATATGTCTTCATAGAATAAATTTATGCTGTTCACGGGGAGATGGTAAGGATCGCAAGGAGTCTACTGAAGGGGTTCCCTTTCGTTGGATTATTGCATTGAAAGCGACATTGAGTGCCCCTCGATGTTTTCCGTATTAGTGCGATGCAAAAGCTGTTCAGGCGTCTGGAGCTTGCGTCTTAATATCGCCAGAAGTGCCGTAACGGCTGATTCTGTGAGTGAGGGAAGGGACGCCACTTTCCGGGAGCGGTCGCATTGCGGAATTGACGCGTTCCTTCTTTATTCCCGGCGAACCCATCAAGAGTGCCAAAGTTTCTCGCAATCCGCACCGATGCTACCGCACCGGGTTGGTTTTGCGTTTAATTACCTAATAGGTAAACCCCCGGCTCTGCCGGGGAGACTATCAGAGTTTGACTTATAGTGCAGTCCCCCATGGGAGTGAGCTTGTGAGCCGTGCAAAGCGAACAAACCCACACAAAACCCATGGAGGACTACAAGAGTCTCAGTCA
>CAMCYN010000199.1 GCA_945883955.1 Akkermansia muciniphila | reverse complement strand
CTCACCGACGCCCAGGCCCGTTCCATCGCCGAGATCCGGGCCGACATGACTTCCGAACGCCCCATGAACCGGCTTCTGCACGGCGATGTCGGCGCCGGCAAGACACTCGTGGCCCTCTCGGCCATGCTGCTGGCCGTGGAAGCCGGTTTTCAGGCCGGTCTGATGGCCCCAACCCAGATCCTGGCCGAACAGCATTATTTGACCTTCCAGCGCCTTTGTACCCCCCTCGGGATCCGCGTCGCCTTGCGCACCGGCAACCGGCGGGCGGAAGCCGGTCCCCTCCCCCTTTTCGATCATGACCAATGGCAGGCCGGTCTTCTGGCCGGGCGCGCCGATCGGCCCGTGGCGCGGGTCCCGGGCGAACCCGACATCCTGATCGGCACCCATGCCCTGCTCTATGAAGGCGCCGGTTTTTCACGGCTCGGTCTCGCCGTGATCGATGAACAACACAAATTCGGCGTGCTCCAGCGCGCCAAACTGCGCGAACAGGGTCAGCACCCCGACATGCTAGTGATGACCGCCACGCCGATTCCGCGCACCCTGACCATGAGCCTGTACGGGGATCTCGACGTCTCCACCCTCGACGAACTGCCGAAGGGTCGTGGCAAAATCATCACCGCCGTGCGGCCCTCGGCCAAACTGCCCGAAGCCGTGAAGTTTATGCGCGAACACCTCGAAGCAGGCCGGCAGGCGTATATTGTTTATCCGCTGATTGATGCTTCCGAAAAACTCGAGGCCAAGGCGGCGGCGGCCGAATTCGACAAATGGCGCGAGCTCCTGGCACCGATGCCTTGTGGGTTGCTGCACGGCCGGATTCCGCCGGAGGAAAAAGAAGCGATCATGGAACGGTTCCGCAGCGGGGAAACCAAGGCGCTCATTGCCACCACGGTCATCGAGGTGGGGATCGATGTGCCCAATGCGAACATGATGTTTATCGAGAACGCCGAACGGTTCGGGTTGGCGCAGCTCCATCAGTTGCGCGGCCGGGTGGGGCGGGGCGGGCACAAAAGCTACTGTATTTTGCTGACCGGCAGCGAGGAGCCGGAAGCACTCGCCAAGCTGCAAATTCTCGAACGCACTTCCAACGGGTTTGAAATCGCCGAGGCCGACTGGGAATTACGCGGTCCGGGCGATCTGCTCGGAACGGCTCAGAGCGGGTTGCCACCGCTAAAAATCGGCAGTCTGGTCCGCGACGCCGACCTGATGCACCGGGCACGTCGAAGCGCGTTTGGGATCATGGAAGCCGACCCGAAGCTCGAAAAACCCGAACACCGTCTATACCGCGGACTGCTGGCCGAGACTCGGGAGGCGGAGCTTTCGCAAGTGAGCTAGAGGCGAGGCGCCTCCGGGTTTATTCGGGTTATGGAGTCGCCGGAGGCGGCGCGAGCGGGACAATTTGGACGGCCCGGCTGGAGGTCGCATCGAGCGAATAGCCAAATCCGGTCACATTCGTGAACGGGAGCAAGACTCCGCGGAAACTCCGGGTGGACATGGAGGTCGCGGTAATTTCGCGATAACTGCCCGTAAACGTACCCGCCGCGAGGTTGATACTGAGAGTCGTATTCATCGGGCTTCTGGCGAAAATCCCCGCAGTGTTGGTTTTGTTGAGGGTGAATTCGATCGGGGCGAGCCCGTTAATCTGAAGCTGCCCGCGCGGAGACACAGCCGAGAACGGCGCGAGAGTGGTTCCTGCCGCGGGCCGCACCCAGGGAGCGGTATAAGCGGACACATAACCCGCAAACTGCGATCGGATGGCCCCCGTGGTCTTCCCCGCGCGCAACCAAATCAAGGTGCTCGCAGTGGCCGTTCTCGGCTCGGCTTTGGGCAATTCCACCGACCCGCGAAGTTGGCTAAGCAGATATCGGGTATCATCGAGAAAAGTATTCCAGTCACTCAACGGGTTGCTGGCAAATGTGGAGCGCTGGATCTCAAAGGCCGACTGCCACTTGGTATCGTAAAGCGAGAAAAGGAACTTCCCGTTCTCGCTCGTAACTCGTTTGATTGCAGTATAAACTGTTCCATCGCTGAGGAACCCAGTAGCGGTCACAGACCCGGTGGACCGATTTACGGTTAGAGTCAGGGAGCCAAATCCATTCAGACTTGAGAGCGCGTATTGTCCGCCAATGGTGGGCGCCTCCAACAGCACCGTATAACGCTCGGCGAGCGTCGCGGCCGAGAAGCTTTCGCCACTTCCGCTCATCGTGCTGGTCGTCGTCACGCCCGCCACCGTGGAGTCCGTCACCTGGACCGACAGGGTGTTGGTGGCCGACGTCAGGGAGGAGGCCAGCCGCAGACCCAGCTCGAGCCGCAGCGGGAAGGCGGCATTGGGATCGAGAGTGGTGGTGTACACCGCATCGTTTCCATTGACGGAACGCACAAATTTTCCGGAAATCCGGTTGATCCGCCCAAAATATTGCACCGTGCCGCTGAACGCGCCGAGGGCCGTCACCGAGATCGTGTAAGAACCCGTATCCGAGGAACGGTTCAACCGGCGTAACAAACCCGAGTACGTGGCCGCCTTATAGACCGCTGTATCCGGGGCGCTCACCTCAGCGCGAATCCGGACCGATTGCACAACCAACCGGTCCACCGGGATAGTACCCACTATACTCGCGTCCTCAATTGCCTGCAGCACAGTCGCGTTGGACGGCGCATCGGTCAGTTTTCCAAATGTGGAATGCACTCCGTCCAGATGAGTGGCGTTATCAAAAACGAAAAAGAACTGGCTGCCGCCGGTGTTCGCCCCCGAATGGGCCATCGAGATTACTCCGCGGACATGCGTGCGGGCAGGATCGGTCGAGACTTCATCAGGAATGGTGTATCCGGGACCGCCCGTGCCAAAGTTTGCGCTTTTGGAAGGCTCGCGTGTGAGCGGATCCCCGCCCTGCACAATAAAACCCGCTATGAGCCGGTGGTACGCCGTGTCATCGTAAAACCGACTATCGGCTAGGTACTTGAAATTCCGGACCGTTTTCGGCGCTGCGTCGGACCAGAGTTCCACCTCCAGCGTTCCTTTCGAGGTCTCGATCACGGCGTATTCTTTCACCGCCGCTAGCACACGAGCGGGCAAAGCCGCAAAGAAAACCACAAACAGGGCGAATACAGACAGGCTCCGTGGAAAAGAAAGAGACATACGGGAGAAGAGTTCAGGTGAAGTCGCCCTTCCTCTTTATCAGAAGCTGCTTCCAGCACCCAGCATTGTTCCAGGCCGCCAAATCCGAATCCCCGCGCCGTCCAAACCCTCCCGGCGCGATTACCCCAATTCCACGTGCCAATAGGCGAGATCGATAAAATGCCGCCAGCTTTCGTGCGGCTTGGTCTCGAAAGTGATGTGTAAAAAAGGCTGCCACCGCGGACGCTCCGGCTTCCGGATCAGACGCATCCCAACCTCGTGCGCCAACCGGTTGGCCTTCCGAGTATTACACCGGATACAGGAACACACGATGTTCTCCCAGTGCATCTGCCCGCCTTTATCCCGGGGAATGACGTGATCCAAATTCAGATCCTTTCGGTCAAAAACTTTGCCGCAATACTGGCAGGTGTTTTTGTCGCGCTCATAGATGTTGTGGCGCGTGAATTTGACCTCCTTGCGGGGAATCCGGTCAAAAAGCAGCAGCACGATCACCTTGGGGATCCGTACTTTGAGCGAAACTGTGTTCACCATTTCCTCGGACGGTTCACGCGAGGAGAAATCCCGCCAGCTGGCGAAATCGTGGGTGAGAAAATGACCGTCGTCCGTGTGGACGACTTGCGCCTGACCGGAACAGAGGAGCATAAAAGCTCTCCGAGCCGAACAGACATTCACCGCCTGCCAAAGTCTATTGAGGACGAGGACGTTACGTTCTAGCATACCAGCACAAGCAAGGACCACCGAACGGAGCCAGAACGTAGCACTGCCCTGAGGCAGCGTCAACGAGTGCGCCGAACTGTCACAAACTTGTCTGGATTTAAAATCCCGTTGGGATCCAGCGCCGCCTTGAGCGCTTCATGGACCGACCGGCCCGTTTCCGAAACGGCCTGCGGCCACCAACGCTGTTTGGCGATTCCAATGCCGTGTTCGCCCGTAATCGCTCCCCCCCAGGCCAACACCTGACAGAAAAGCGCGTCCAGGGCTTCCTCCACACTCGCACGCACCGCCGTGTCCTCGTGGAACCCCTTGGCCATGATGTTCACGTGGATGTTTCCATCCCCCGCATGACCGAAACAGGCGATGGGGAACCCGTATTGTTTGCGTAGTCCCTCGGCAAACACCGCGAGATCCACGAGCCGTCCGCGAGGCACCACGATGTCCTCGTTGAGTTTTGTGAGACCGGTGGCCTTGAGCGATTCGGAGAATTTGCGCCGCAATTCCCAAAGCAGCTCGCACTCGGCCTCGCCGACCGCCTTTTTCAAATGTAACGCCCCCAATCCCTTCAGCAGAACCTCCAACGCCTCCACCTCCAGGCGCACCGAACCGTCCTGTCCGTCCAGATCCACCAGAAGATGGCCCTCACCCCCGGGCACAATCGAAGTGCCGCAATGTTCGCGGGCCGATTGCAGCGTAAAAGCATCCGCGATTTCCAGAGCCGCCGGCAGAAAGCCCGCACGCAAAACGGCCTGCACCGCTGCGGCCGCTTCGCCGAAAGTGGCAAAACTTGCGGACAACGTAGCGCGGGCCGGAGGCAGCGGCAGCAGCCGCAAGGTCGCCTCGGTAATCACGCCAAGCAGGCCCTCGGATCCCACAAACAGGCCGACGAGATCAAAGCCGGTCTTGTTCTTATGCGTCCGGCCTCCGGCGCTTAACACCCGGCCCCCGGCGAGCACACTTTCCAGCCCCAACACATAATGGCGGGTCACGCCGTATTTCAGGCAGCGCGGACCACCGGCATTGGTCGCCAGATTCCCGCCGATGCTGCACTCCTTGAGGCTGGCCGGATCGGGCGGATAAAAGAGGCCCAACTTGCGCGCTTCCGCCTGCAAATGGCCGGTAATCACCCCGGGTTCGACCACCGCCACGCCGTCCTCCACATGGATCTCCTTGATGCGGCGCATCCCGGCCACCGACAGCACGATCCCGCCCTGAAGGGGAACGCAGCCCCCGACATAACCCACCCCCGCGCCACGCGGAGTGACGGGGATTCCGTGCCGGTCGGCATATTCCAAAACACTCGCCACATCCTGCGTGGAGCCGGCGTGAACCACCACCTCGGGCAGATGGCTCGCAAACCAGCGGTCCCCCGCATGCGCGACAAGGGACGCGGGGTCTTCAGCCACCCGTTCGGCGCCCACCAGGCCGGCGAGATCGCGTGCTAACGCTGATTTTGCATCTGTAGCCATTTTTGACGTACTTCCTCCGGTGTTGCCGCAGATTTTTTAGAAGCTGATTTGTCCATTTCGCCGGCCTTCTCTGTGGTCTTTGGAGAATCGGCAGCCTTGGCTCTGGAAGGCGCTTCGGCGGAGGGCGACTTCCCCGAGGCTGCCGCCGCTTCCTTCGCCGCAGGCTTGGACGCTTTGGGAGCCACGGCGGCGGCTGGTTTGGCGGCTCCGGGCCGGTCCCTGGCCAGCAACTCGGAGACGGTCACAAACTTAAAGCCTTTGGACACAAGGGTATCAATCGTCGAGGGCATCGCGTCTACCGTCGACTTGTGGATATCGTGCGCGAGGATAATCGACCCGGCCCGGGTATGGCTGAGGATTTCCTGTTCGACCCGGCCAGCGTCGCGGAATTTCCAGTCCAGCGGATCCACATCCCACAGAATGACGCTGTAGCCGAAATTCGAACGGACCCAACGACGCTGCGGTTCGCTGAGAGCGCCATACGGGGGCCGCATGACCTTCATGTTCACCCCGGTGGCCTTGAGCACGGCCTGATGGGTTTTATCCATCTGATCCCGTAATCCGGCTTCGCCCATAGAGGCTAAGATGGGGTGGGTATAAGAATGATTGGCGATCTCGTGTCCTTCGGCCGCGATGCGTTTCAAAATTTCGGGATATTCGGCCGCATTCTGGCCCACGACGAAGAAGGTCGCCCGGATACCGCGTTGCTTGAGCATATCCAGCAGGCGCGGAGTGTATTGCGCATGGGGACCATCATCAAACGTAATCGCAATGTAGGGTCCGTCGACGGAGCAGGAGGAAAAGGTGATTTTGGCAGGCGCCGTACCGGGCGCCGGTGCGGCGGTAAGATCCCCGATATGGGCGGGGGCCTCGGCCAGGATCGGTGCGGGAGCGGCCTGAGGGGGCTCGGCTGGTGTCTGGGCGACG
>CAMCYN010000198.1 GCA_945883955.1 Akkermansia muciniphila | reverse complement strand
AATGCGCTCCTGACCGCTCCCGTTGTGAAATTGGCGACACAGGATCAGGCCGGACGTTTGAAGGAGTTGGACAAGCGGGTGGCGGAATCGGAAAAGGTGTTTAAGGACGAAATCAAGAAGCTCGTCTATTTCGACCCGGCCGACGCGAGTCCGCCGCTGGCGTCGAAGGAAACCGAGTTGGTGCTTGTGGAGGATGAGTTCCCGGCGGGAGCACAGGTCTTAGTGCAGCCACCGGGAGAAAAACTCACGTGGGCGACACAGAGCGACGGACCTGTTTCCAGCGGGGATCGTTCTCTTCGCATCACGGGGAAGGGGCTTGCTCAGGATTATTACCACAAAGGCGCCGCTCCCTTTGAAGTTCCCGGAGAGGCCCGGCTGGCTGTGATGGTGTTTTTGGATCCAGTGGAGGTACCCACCTCACTGATGATCCAGATCCATACCAGCGGTGGCTGGCTGCATCGGGCGATTTGGGGGGATCCTAATGGCATCGGATTCGGCACGCTGGGAACCACGACCCGGTTTGCCGCCGGCGAGTTGCCGCCCGAGGGAAACTGGGCTCGACTGGAGGTGGATGCGGCCCAGATCGGCCTCAAACCGGGGGACCAGATTACCGGCGTTGCCTTTACGCTGTTTGACGGGACGGCCTATTTCGACCAGCTCAGTCTGGTGTGGCGTGTGGATGCGGCAAACGATCCCAACCATTCCTTCAAGGCCTGGCTCAAACCTCGCGAAGGGAAGGATACGCAGGGTCTGTCCGCTGAGTTGAATAAGATTCTCAAAAAGTCGGCCGCAAAACGCACTCCGGCAGAACACTCTGAGCTTCTGGATTATTACCTCTCTCAAGTCTGCGTTCTGACCAAAGCCACCCTTCAGCCCATGCAAAGCGCCTGGGCGAAATTCCGCGCCGAACGCGAAGCGCTCGATAAAGCCATTCCGGCCTCGCTCATCATGCGGGACACGCCCGTTGCGAAGGAGAGTTTTGTGATGCAGCGCGGGGAATACACCAATCCTGGCGAACAGGTTTTTCCGGGAGTACCTGCCGCACTGCCGGCCATGGCGGAGGTAGGAAAACCCAATCGCCTGAACCTGGCTCAATGGCTTGTTTCTGATGCGCATCCGCTCACAAGCCGGGTCACCGTGAACCGGTTCTGGCAGCAGATTTTCGGAGTGGGTTTGGTTAAGTCCTCCGCTGACTTTGGCTCCCAGGGTCAGATGCCCAGTCATCCCGAACTGCTCGACTGGCTGGCGGTGAACTTTCGTGAATCGGGCTGGGATGTGAAGGCGCTCCTTCGTCAGTTTGTGACTTCGGCCGCCTACCGGCAGAGTTCCGCCGGGGGGGCGGAGTCTTGGCAACGGGATCCTGAAAACCGGCTGCTCTCTCGGGGACCCCGTTTCCGACTGGATGCCGAGGAGTTGCGGGATACGGCGTTGTCGGTTTCGGGATTGCTCGATCCAACTATGGGCGGGAAGGGAGTGAACACTTACCAGCCGCCCAATATCTGGGAGCCCGTCGGGTTTGTGGGCAGCAACACCCGCTTTTATAAACAGGACACCGGTTCGGCGCTTTATCGTCGGAGCCTCTACACATTCCTCAAACGGACCGCGCCGCCACCTTTTATGGCGAACTTCGACGCCCCATCGCGCGAGCAGAGTTGCGCTCGGCGTGAACGCAGCAACACGCCGATGCAAGCCCTCCAGCTCATGAACGATGTGCAAAATATCGAGGCTGCCCGGGTGTTTGCCCAGCGCCTCCTCACCGAAGGCGGGCCTACTTCCGCTGATCGGATCGCAACGGCTTTCCGAATTGTTCTCGGCCGCCGTCCCACCTCCGACGAAATCCAGATTGTGAGCAAGGCTTACACCCAGCATCTGACGACCTATCAACAGTTCCCGGATGCGGCATGCCGGCTAGTGCTTCACGGTGCCTCCAAGCCGCCCTCGAACCTGCAAACCTCCGAACTGGCGGCCTGGACGCTGGTGTGCAACCTCGTGCTCAATTTGGACGAAGCGCTTACCCAACACTAATTTCCTCAAAGGCTTCCACGTTTGCCCTTTCCGTTATGGATCCTCTTTTCGCCTACAATCTGCTTCAAACACGCCGCCAGTTTTTTGGCCACACCGGCCTCCGGCTGGGCGGGCTTGCCCTCGCCGGGATGCTCGCAAAAACGACCTCAGCTCAAGCTGCCGCGGCGGCTGCCAATGCTGCGCCTGGTCAGGTGCATGCGCCGCTAGCTGGCTTGCCGCATTTTAAACCAAAAGCCCAGTCGGTCATCTACATCCATATGAATGGCGGCCCTTCCCAGCTTGATCTCTGGGATTACAAGCCGGGCCTGAAAGCGCACTTTGATAAAGACTTGCCCGATTCCGTACGTGGAAAACAGCGCATCACAGGAATGACCAGCGGCCAGAGCCGTTTCCCGGTGGCACCGACCATGTTTGGGTTTAAGCAACACGGCCAATGTGGGCGCTGGGTCAGCGAGTTGCTTCCTCATACGGCTCGGGTTGTAGATGATATCGCTTTGATTAAGACGGTCCACACCTCGGCCATTAACCACGATCCGGCCTGTACGTTTGTGATGACCGGTTCGGAGATTCCGGGTCGGGCCAGTCTCGGCTCCTGGCTCTCCTACGGGCTTGGGAGTCTGAATAATGATTTGCCTTCGTTTGTGGCTCTGACTCCCCAGTTTCCAAGTGGGAGCAACGGTCAGGCTTTGTTTTCTCGGATGTGGGGGAGCGGTTTTCTTCCCGGTAAACACACGGGAGTGGCTTTGCGCGGAGCGGGGGATCCGGTGTTATATTTGCAAAACCCGGACGGATTACCGGTGGGCGAACGCCGGGCGATGCTCGATGCGCTTAACAAACTAAATCAAAAGGGGTTCGAAAAAAGCGGGGATCCGGATATCCAGACCCGGATCGCGCAATACGAGATGGCTTTCCGGATGCAGACCAGCGTGCCGGAACTCGTGGATTTGAGTAACGAGCCGCAGAGTGTGCTGGATCTGTACGGGCCCGAGGTGAAGAAGTCGGGATCTTTTGCGCACAATGCCCTGATGGCTCGGCGACTTGTGGAGCGGGGGGTGCGGGTGGTGCAGATCATGCATCGGGGCTGGGATCAACATGGAAGCCTGCCGACGCAGCTTCGCAACCAGTGTCTGGATACCGATCAGGGGACGGGGGCGCTGATTCAGGATTTAAAACAACATGGGTTGCTGGAGAACACACTCGTGATTTGGGGCGGTGAGTTTGGCCGGACGGTGTATTCGCAGGGTACTCTCACGGCTACGAACTACGGTCGGGATCATCATCCGAGAAACTTCTGCATGTGGATGGCCGGTGGCGGAGTTAAGGGAGGCATGAGCCTCGGGGAGACGGATGATTTCTCATACAACATCACCGAGTCGCCGGTTCATATTAATGATCTCAACGCGACAATCCTGCATTGTATGGGGATTGATCACAACCGCTTGAGCGTGAAGTTCCAGGGGTTGGATATGCGGCTGACCGGAGTGGAGGCAGCCGATCCGGTCAAGGCGCTGCTGGCCTGAGCCTCGGGGCCGGGGCAGGGCCGTTTTTCGGGCGTGAACGGCCTAAGAGGGGAGATTTTAAAATTGTTTGTCACCTTTTGGGCAGACTCCCGTACCTCCCTATGAAGGTACGATCCCTTGTTCTGTTCCGATCGCGATAATCAAAATGAAACGTATTCTCCTCTTAAGTTCTGCCGCCCTCAGCCTTGGTGTTTGCTTTACCGGATGCCTTATTCTGGGCAACCGGGTGGATGCCAACCGCAGCGTGGGCTCTGATTTAACCGATTTGAAAAAGGCACGGGACGGCGGCGCACTCTCGGAGTCCGAATACCAAAAAGCCAAAGCTCAGCTCCTGAGTCCCGAGCGACTGCGAAATGCGGACGCGAAGACTCCGGCCAATCCGGCAAGATAACTGGCTCTCCTTCCGTTGGCTTTTGCCCGCAGGTAATGGATTGGCCCTATGAACTCGGAGCGCCTCCGGAGACGCTTGCCAGGTGTTTTGATATTGTTGTGCGCCAATTTGAAAAACCCATGCTCCGGCTTCTGCTTGGATATTCGCGTCGTGAAGCAGTGGCGGCGGAACTCGCCCAGGAAGTGTTCGTAAAGGCCTATCAGCAAATTTTCCGATATGACCCAACACGTCCGTTTTCCGGGTGGATCTTCACCATCGCGGCTAATCACGCACGGGATTTCCTGAGGCGCCAGCAAAGCCATCCCCAAGACTCCCCGTTGGAGAACACCCGGGATTGCCCAGATGCGGCTTTTCGTACCCCGGACCGGCAGATGGAATCGGCTGAACTCTCGGTCGCTCTCGAAGCGGCAATCACCGGTCTTGATCCGGTTTACAGTGAACCACTGATTCTGCGTCACAGTGCCGGACTGGATGTGCGTGAAATTGGGGAGGTGCTTGGTCTTTCGGTTGATGCAGTAAAAACGCGGTTGAGCCGTGCACGCCGTCAGTTGCAGATGGTCCTCGAAAAAGAATGGAGTCCCAAATGAAATTCCACGATCCAGATACGACCTTTGAGCAGGTGTCCCGAGCTTTTGATGCGAGTGGTTCGGTGGCTTCTTCGAGCGAAGCCG
This sequence comes from Akkermansia muciniphila, assembly GCA_945883955.1. GTDB lineage: Bacteria > Verrucomicrobiota > Verrucomicrobiia > Chthoniobacterales > Chthoniobacteraceae > Chth-196. The sequence continues at coordinate 1,643 of CAMCYN010000198.1, read as the reverse complement.
AGGGCAATGAAACAGGCAGCAAGTCTGCGGATCTGGTTTTTATCGAACAGGTGGCCCGGTTTCTGGAAGCAGACAGGGTGAAGGCTCCCCAGCTTCTGAACCAGGTAATGGCCCGGATTGCCGCCGAGCGCTGCAAACAGGAATGGCGGATTGCCCGAAAGATAGCGGCAGGAACGGCACTTATTCTGGCGGGTGCGCTTGTTTTTTCCGCAAACCTTAATCCGCTCTTGTGGCTTCTGAATTCAGCAGTTTGGGCCATCCGATTAGGGCTCCTAGGGGTGTCGCGTTTTGAGGAATTTTTCGTGCACTATCTCCATTTCAGCGAGTCGCTTTGCCCGGCATTTCTGACGCTACGCAGACAGGCGCTTGAACATCTCTGGCCGCTTATTTTGACCGCGCCGCTCGTGGCTCTCGGCTGGGGGGCATTCACGCTGCGCTTACATACCGGGAAGTCGTTCCGACTTCGCTAAACCTTTTCCAAACTATGAAACACGCTCCGTTCTTTCCCCTGATTCTGGCCATTTTAATGCCGGTTCTTCCGCTCAAAATCTTTGCCGACCCTGAACCGTCGTCGGTGCCGAAAACAACTGTGTTTTCCAGTACAGGAGAACCTGCCGTGCCCGGAACGCCGCCCGCCAGTGTGCCGGATGCCCGGGTCCAATGGGAGCGCGAAGTCCAAGGATGGAAGGGCGCGGTGGAGGTGGACGGTGAGGTTCAGGAGGATCTTATTTCGTTTGGGCACAATCACATCATCCGCGGAAAGGTACAGGGGGATGTGATCAAGTTTGGCGGGTCGGTTGCAATTTTGGGCGAAGTAAAAGGGAGCGTCACTGTCCTGGGCGGGAATGTGATCGTTCTGGGGCCGGTTCATGGCGATGTGACCGCTATTGGTGGCAACATATCGGTGGACGCCTTGGTCACGGGCAATGTGCTTAGTCTGGGCGCGACCCGCACTGGCCCTCAGGCGGACATTCGGGGGGAGGTTTCTCAGACGCGCGCAGATTTTAATTTCAAGTGGGATTCCCAATCCATGTTTTCAAACGAGCAGCTCGCGTCGGCTCTGGGCCGGGGCCTTGTGGGAATATCCGATTTCTTTCTCTCGACGCTGTCGCTGCTTTGGGGCGTCTCGCTCTTGATCTGGAATATGTGTTTGTCGCTGCTGGTGGTGACGCTTTTTCCCGGCGCCGTGAATCGTGCGACCAACACCTTACGGCAATTCCCGGGGCGGTGTGGCTTTGTGGGGATGGTGTGGAGTGCGGTCTTTTGGGTGTTGATGCTGGGGGCTCTTCTCCTTTGCCTGGTTCTGATGGGTTTCCCGATTCTGTTTTGCCTGGTGGTCTTTGACTTTGTGCTGGGGGCGTTTGGCAGTGCCGTCGCTGCGACTCGGCTGGGGAGGTTTGTGCTGCGGCGTTGGAGCCAAGGGGAACCTTCCGAGTATCTCGCCGTATTTAGCGGATGTTGCGTTTTGGGGGTTATCCGCCTGATTCCGTATGCGGGCACCATGGTTTGGTGGATTGCGGGTTGGATAGGGGTGGGGGCTGCCATTCTCAGCCGTTTGGAGGGGTACGCTGGGACTTCTGCCTCATTGCCGCCTCCCGTTCCGGGTGTGCCGATCCGGGAGGTTTAAGCGACCTGAGTCGGGG
>CAMCYN010000197.1 GCA_945883955.1 Akkermansia muciniphila | reverse complement strand
GTACCAGTTTGCCTTCGGGACCGCTGACGTAGAATTCCTTGAGCTGGTCGGAATTGAGCCGTTTGCTGCGCTCCACCTGCGGGATGACCTTGTAGCTGCGCCCTTCAATCGAGAAGCGGTTGACGTAACCGCCGCCCAGCAGTGTGCCCAGATCCGCACCGACCCGGGAGAGGTTTAAGCCCATCGAGGCGACTTTATCGCGATCGAAGACAACCTCGGTCTGGGGGACGTCAAACTTCAGATCGGTATCGGCGAAAACAAAAAGTCCGCTCTGGAAAGCTTTGCCGACGAGTGCGTTGGCGAACTCCAGGAGTTCGCGTGGCTCGGCTGTGGAGGCGATTACAAACTCGACCGGATAATTGCTGCCGCCGGGTAACGCTGCCGGCGTCACTGCAATAACACGGACGCCGGGGATGGCGGCTGTTTTGCCAAAAACTTCGCCCACCATCTGTTCGGTGGACCGTTTGCGCTGGCTCCAGGGTTTGGTCACCAATCCTGAGAACCCGCCGAAAGCCTCGGTGATCTGGAAGGTGGTCGAGGTCTCGGGGAGCGATTGATACACCTCGTTGACCTTCTCGGTGTAGAGCGTGGTCTGATCGATGGTGGAATTTGGGGACGCCTGGATGATCCCCAAAATGACTCCCTGATCCTCCTTGGGCGCCAGTTCCTTCATGGACATCATATAGAAGGGTACGCCGAGCAGCATGATGATGGCTGCCAGAGTCAGAGTGACGGGGCGCCATTGCAGGCTGTGCGTGAGCAGGCGTTTGTAGGCGGAACGCAGACCGTCGAACTTGTTGTTCACCCAACCTCCGAAGCCGGTGTGAGAATCCTGAGGGCGCAGGAGTCGGGACGCCATCATGGGCGAAAGGGTCAGGGCGACGAGGCCGGACACAAAAACGGCCCCGGCCAGCGTGAACGCGAACTCGCGGAATAACGTTCCGGTTAAGCCGCCCTGCAATCCAATGGGCGCATAAACGGCTGCCAGTGTGATGGTCATGGCGATGAGCGGCGCGAGTAATTCGCGGGCACCCCGCAGTGCGGCCTCCAAAGGCGAGAGGCCTTCCTGGAGATGGCGCTCGACGTTTTCGACGACCACAATGGCGTCATCCACGACGAGGCCGACGGAGAGTACGATGGCCAGGAGGGTCAGCAGATTGAGTGTGAACCCGAAGATCTGGATGATGAAGATGGCCCCTGCCAGCGACAGCGGAATGGCGATGACCGGGATGAGGATGGAGCGCCAGTTGCCCAGGAACAGAAAGATGACGCAGACGACAATGAGCAGCGTTTCGGTGAGGGTACTCAGCACTTCGTGCAGGGCGTCGCTGATATAAGCGGTGGCGTCGTAGGAGAGGTGGACGTGCATCCCGGCGGGGAGCTGTTTTTCGAGTACGGGCAACTCGTCGCGAACCCGTTTGATGACGTCGAGGCTGTTGGAGGTGGGCAGCACCCAGACACCCATGAACATGGCCTTCTGCCCGGAGAACCGGACGTCGGTGTCGTAATTTTCCGCGCCTAGTACGACGTCGGCGACGTCCTTGAGGCGGATGATCGTGCCGTCCTGTTCGCGGACGACCAGTTCGCGGAACTCGGCCGTGGTGCGCAGGTTAGTGTTGGCAATGAGGTTGACGGTAATCAGCGATCCTTTGGTGTTGCCGAGAGCTGAGAGGTAATTGTTAGCCGAGAGTGCGGCGCGCACTTCGCCCGGACTGATGTTCATGGCCGCCATCCGGTCCGGTTTAAGCCAGATCCGCATCGCGAAAGTGCGAGCGCCGAGGATCTCGGCTTTTTGTACGCCGTTGATGGCGGTCAGGCGCGGCTGGACGGCGCGGCTGAGATAATCGGTGATCTGGTTGGGCTCGAGTTCGTCCGAGTAGAACGAGATGTACATGAGCGCGAACTGGCTGTCGGAGGTGGTCAGTTCGACGGAAGGCGACTCGGCTTCGGGGGGCAGTTCGTTGCGGATTTGGGCGATCTTGGCCTGGACCTGGGTGAGGGCGGCGTTGGTGTCGAAGTTGAGCTTGAGATGAGCGGTGATGATGCTCAACGACTGGGCGCTTTGGCTTTCGATGTAATCAATGCCGTCGGCGCTGGCGATGGTGCGTTCGAGCGGGGTCGTGACAAAGCCGCGGACGAGATCGGGGTTGGCGCCCACGTAGCGGGTTTTGATGTTAATGACGGCGATATCGCTGCGCGGATATTGGCGGACGTTAAGCGTCCAGACGGCCTGAAGCCCTGCCATGAGTAGCAGGAGATTCACGACGATGGCCACAACCGGGCGGCGGATGAAGAGATCGGTGAAGGACACGGGAGAAGAGGGATGGGATGGCGAAGGAACAACGGGCCGGCGCTGGGTGAGCAGCGGAAGACCAGCGGGCGCTGGACTTTAGGTGTTCGGCGGCTTGGGCGTGGGACTGTTGGGCGGCTGTACGGAGTTGTTGATCTGGACCGCCGCGCCGGGGCGCAGTTTGAAAAGACCCGAGGTGACAATTTCGTCGCCGGGTTTCAGGCCGCTGAGGATTCGGACCTGGTCGCCGCGGGCGTCGCCGAGTTTTACGAATTGTTGTTCGACGGTTTTGGCCGGTTTGCCGTCGGCGCCGGGCGTTTCTTTGACGACGTAGATGGAGTCGCCGTAAGGCGCGTAATTGATGGCGGAAGCGGGGACGATCAGGGCGTTGGCTTCTTCGCGCAGCGGCAGCTCGACGTTGACGAACATGCCGTGGCGCAGGGTGCCGTCGGGGTTGGGGACGGAGCCTTCGACGGTGATGGAACGCGAGGCGTCGTTGAGCTGGGAATCGATGGCGGTGATTTTGCCGGACCAGCTTCCCGAACCGGTGCCCTGGGCGGTGATGCGGATGGGGGTGCCTGGGTTGGCGCTGCTGAGCTGGTGTTGAGGGAGGTTAAACTGGACAAGCATCGGGTCGACGGAGTGCATCGTGACGATGGGAGTGCCGGGGTTGAGGAGCTGACCGAGGCTGACCTGGCGGAGGCCGAGGACGCCGGAGAAGGGGGCGGCGATTTGTTTACGGGCGAGGAGGGCGGCGGCCTGTTCTACGGCGGCTTTGGACTGGAGCAGTTCGGTTTCGGCGGCGTCGACCTCGGCGGGAGCGAGAGCGCTTTTGGCCTGGAGTTCGAGTTTGCGTGCGAGGGTGAGTTCGGCGAGGTGCTGACGGGCGTTGGCGGAGTGGAGCTGGGCGGTTTCCTGATCGTTTTGAAGGAGCACAATGAGGTCGCCCTTCTGGATGGACTGGCCGGATTCAAAGCGGATTTCGGAGACGATCCCGACCATGTCGGTGGTGATGGTCACGCCCTGGTTGGCTTTGAGGGAACCGATGGCGCTCAGGGCTGGGCTCCAGTTCTGGGGCTGGATTTGCAGGGTGGTGACGGCGGCTGGAGGCGGGGCGAAGGATTTGCCCATGGCGATACCGGCCTGGATTTGCCGGAATTTGGCGTACGCGATGCCCGCCACGGCCAGGGCGACGCAGACCAACATAAGGAGCATTCTTTTCCACATAAGGTTAGAGAGGTGAATTGTTTGCTGTGGAACAGGGGGAGGCGCCCTGGTCGTCTCCGAGGCCCTGCTGGATTTTTTCGAGGAGTTCGACGAGCTGGATACGTTCGGCGGAGGTGAGGGAGGACAGAATGGAGGCGACGTGCCGGAAATAACCCGGCAACAGCGCATCCATGAGTTGGGCGCCTTTGGGGGTGAGGTGGACGAGGGTGAGGCGCCGGTCGTCTGGAGAGGCGGAACGGGAGACGAGGGCGTCCTTTTCGAGGGTATCGAGCAGGCCGGTGATGGTGGCGCGGGTGACGCCGGCTTCTTCTGCGAGGGAAGCGGGGGTTTGAGGTTGGTCGGGGTGGCGGTTCAGGAGCATTAAGATTGAGAACCGGCCTTTGCTGATTCCCGAATTTGCGAGTTGGCACGCTTCGGACTCAAAAATGAGATCCCCGGTTCGGAGCAGGTGCAGGAAAGTGGAGGTGGCGCAGGGATCCAGATCGGGATAACGGAGAGCGGCTTGAAGGAGACACTCGAAGCGAGGGAGTTGCTTTAGGAGAAGGAGCGGCATGAAAAGAGGGCGGGGCGGGGACTGTTAGGCGCCAAATTATCAGGCTGCTAATGTGTTTTGCGCGCTCAAAATCTGGTCGGGCGCATTTTTTAGTACGTAACAGCGGGTTGGGCGCGGGTTGTGCTTTTACAGAAGGACATTTGCCGTGTCCGCAAAACGGCTGAACCTCCGATAAATTTATGAAAAGCAGTCCTGAAATTCAGAAGCCTGTGGCCCACACCAGCGAATCGGTGCTGTCACGGTTGCGTCGACTGGGAATGTTTGTGCGTCTGGTCACGGCGATGGTGCTGGGCGGCTTCGTGTTGAGCGGGGCATCCGTACAGGCGGTAAACCTTTACTGGGATACGAACGGGACGGACACTGGTTCGACCAATTCCACGAGCGGGATCTGGGGGACGGGCAATTTCTGGAACACGAATGGCGCGGGGCTCGAAGGGGTTGCTTTCCAGTCGGACACATCTGGGGTGGATACGGTGTTTTTTTCTGCGGGGAACAACGCGACTGGGGTCAATACAGTCACCGTTTCCGGTTCCCGGGCCGCCAATGGTATCGTCATCCAAGAGGGTACGGTGACCCTGGCGGGGGCCTCGGCCCCGGTACTGACTCTGGGCGGGGGCGGGCTTGTGATTGATTCTGCTGTAACCGGTCAATTCACACTCGATAGCTCGCTGACCGGTGTGGTGCTGTCCGGAAGCCAGACTTGGACGAACTTCAGCGTCGCGCCGGTGGCGTTAAATGGGGGCGCCACCAATACGATTGTTGGAACGGCTACGGGTGGGAACACGACCGTGTGGACTTTCGACGGCCCGCAGTACTTTAACGCAAGCTTCAACTGGACGATCGGGGACGGTGTGGGTGGCGGGTCGCTGGCTTTGACTAAAGCGGGCCTCGCAAATTTAGTGTTATTCGGTCAGAGCACCTATAAGGGCGCGACCACGATCCGGGAGGGTCAGTTGGGGTTGCAGTTTTTGGGCGTTGGAACAGACCTTATCAACGTGAGTTCTCCTCTGCGCTTGGGAGAACTCTCACCCGGAACCGGGGCTTGGACTCGCCCGACTTTGACGGTTACTGGAGCGACTTCGCAGAATAACAGTCAGAGCTTTGCAAATACTGCCGTTCATCCAGGCCGGAATGCGCAGATCAGTGCCGTGCCCGGCGCCGGCGGTTCTGTGACGATTGACTTGGGTACGATTACGGCAGGAACGGGAGCCACCATCAACCTTACCAATCCCGCAGGAGGAACCATCCGGGCGAATAATACCAATAATCCTACGGGCATTGTTGGGACTTGGTTGACCACTGGCGCTGCTGGGACGCAGGGCGCGGACTGGGTGGTGAACAGTGGCAGTGGAGTTCTGGTGCCCTATACTGGTTACAGCGTACATGGCGGCACGGGGAACATTACTTCAGGCTCAAATCACCTGCTTATTAATAGCGGCTCGGTTGCTGGTGCAACGGTCACCACAGGAGTGGGGCTCACCGATGTGAACACGATCCGTGTGACGGGGGCGAACGCATGGACGATCAATCTGTCAGCGGGGAGTACCCTCCGACTCGGATCGGATGGAGCGATCTTCCGTACGGACTCGACACAAAATGTTGCTTCAACGATTAGCGGGGGGACCTTGACGGCCGGGGGCACTCTGGCGAACGCCGGTGGGCAGATTCATTTTATCGGGAACTCCTCTCTAAACACGGGTGCTGGTAGCGATACCACTGTCAGTTCGGTGATCGCGAACAACGGCACGGGGGCTGTTTCCATGCTGAAATCCGGGGTTGCGAGCCTCACGCTTACAGCGGCCAACACTTATTCGGGCGGAACCACCATCACAGGTGGAGGACGGGTCAGAGCGGATGCTTTGTCGTCAATGGGGACAGGTCCCATTAGCGTGTCGGCTGGAGCCCAACTTTGGGTTAACGCCACAGGGGCCTTTTCAAATGACCTATTTCTTAGCGGGTTTGGAACCACTGAAAACGTGGCTTTTGGGGCGCTCCGTCTTCGAACCTCTGGCTCGACAGTCTCAGGCACCATCACACTAACTGAAACTGCCCGGATTGGGTCGGTTACAGCGAATGTGTATGCACTTTCCGGCAGGATTACCGGTGCGGGCGGGGTGGAATTTGCAGGCGGTGCTTCGGGGGTTGTGTTCTCGTTGTCTAATTCGGCCAATGACTGGGCGGGGAACCTGGGGATTAACAATACGGCGTCGAGTGGCAAAAATACTGC
>CAMCYN010000196.1 GCA_945883955.1 Akkermansia muciniphila | reverse complement strand
GCATCCATGAACTGGTTCAGATGCACGTTCGAGAGATCCAACGCCTGCCCAATCTTGTTGTAGCCGTGACGGTGCTCGTCCTCGGGCAGCAATTGCTTGATCCGCAGGCCAGGAAGATGCAGCAGGTCGCGCAACGCATTCTCGTATTCCTGCGCGGAAAGGCGGCGAAACAGCGCGCGCCCGGTCTTCGCGATGCGCGTCGCATCCGAATCGTGCAGGCTGCAATCAAGCACCTTCAGCGCCCCGGCGCTTTCCATTTCGGAGGGACGTTCGCGGCGCGAAATCGGCGGCATTTCACCAGCGGCAATGCGGTCATGCACCTGCGCCCATTTATCGAAACGCCCGCGCGCATCCAACTGGAAAGGCAGCGACTCGAGATCGAGCCCGCCCTTCTTCGTCGTTGAGTCGTGGCAGTCGAAGCAATGCGTCTCCAGATAGCCGCGCAGGTCCGCTTCGGCCAGGCTGAGCGTGGAAGTCGCAAGAAGAATGATAAGCGGAATACGCACGATTAGAGTCTGAAGTGAGTGGTTGATTGCAGAGGAAAGGCGTCTTTTGGCCTACGTTCACTTCGAGTCGCTGGACCTGATTCAGTCACCCCGAGGGAAGACGGGATGGGTCGCTGGTGCCCGTGGTGAGCCTCAGAAGCTCGCCAGCAAGCAGCTCAGCGGGCTTTCCATCGTGACCAAGTGAGCCTTCCTGCTGCGTCACAAACTCCGCCGCGAGCAAGATTTGATGACCTTCTGTTCCGTGACACACCCCAACGCCTTGCCTCCCGCCACCTCTCCCCTCCCTGTGGCCTTGTGGCCCTTGACGAGATGAAAGGAAGCCGCCTGGCTTCACTTGAAGAAGGGCATCGAGATTTCGGATGCCCGCGCATTTGCGACGGGTTGTGCAATCCAAAGCAATGCAACGGCAACGCGGATGACGAAGACAAGAATTCGCAAGGTTGTTTGGCCTGATTGTCATGCAAGTATGACTTCGCACCGTTACTTTGAGAGGAACAACTCGCTCTGCACGATTGAGTCGATGAGGGAACGGAGCCCGTAATTGTTCGGCTGGGTTTGTGCGAGGATGCGGGTGATCTCGCGGCGGTCGGAGTAGTGGGGCTCGGAGCCGGTGGCATACATCAGGAGCTGTCGGACCATGTTCGCGGCGAGAGCATCCGGGCTGCGTAGTAAGAGCGCTTGGAAGTCGCTGAGGCTCTGAAAGGGCTCGCCAGTTGGGAGCTGGCCTGAAGCATCCACGGATTGATTGAGGCGCACGCGTGGATCCCAGCCTGTGGGGAAGTGGAACTCCATCAGCGGCCAGCCGGTGAAGAGCGAGCGGTAGCGCTCGCGAAAGCCGCCGATGACATCAAAGCTCTCCAGCGCGAAGCCCGGCGGATCGATTTTCGCGTGGCAACCTGCGCAGCGCGTGTCGGCGCGATGCTTCTCCAACTTCTCGCGAATGGTAGTTGCGCCGCGCGTGTCGGGATCGAGCGCGGGCACTCCAGCCGGAGGCGGAGGGATTGGGGCACCAAGTACGCGCTCATTAATCCACGCGCCGCGCGTGACCGGAGAGGTGGTGGTGCCGTTCGCAGTGACCTTCAAGACAGCGGCCTGAGTGAGAAACGCACCGCGCGGACTGTCGTGAGGCAAAACCACTTTGCGGATAGCGCAGCCTGTCACACCCGAAATGCCGTAGTGAATGGCGAGGCTCTGATTCAGCATTGCGAAGTCCGATTTTACGAGATGCGTGACGCTCACGTCTTTCGTGATCAACTCGCGCAAGTAGGCGCGGGTCTCCGCGGTCATGCTGTGCTTCAGATGCTCACGCGCCTCTGGATACATCCGCAGATCCGGCTGCGTGGCGTCGATCTTGCGCAGGTCGAGCCATTGGTCGGTAAAGTCGGCAATGAATCGATCTGAGCGGGAATCGGCGAGGAGGCGGTCGGTTTGCTGTGTGAGGTTCCCAGGACGGTGCAGCCGTCCTTCGTTGGCGAGCGTCAGGAGTTCTTCATCAGGGACACTATTCCAAAACCAAAGGGCTAGGCGCTCAGCGAGGGCGCGCTCGGTGAGTCGAGGGCGCGATGTCTTCGCTTCCGCAATGACGTCGCCACCGACAAAGAGAAAATCTGTTGAGCAAAGCGCGGCCTTGCACGCCTCCTTCATCGCATCTTCGAAGCACGAGTGGCGCTCCAACTCGCGCGTGACGATCTGCACGTAGTCCCGCACTTCGTCGGCAAGCACGGGACGCCGAAACACACGTGGAAGGAACTGCGCCAGCAAGCGCGTAGCGTCCTCCCGCGGATGCTCGGAGAACGCACTCTCCAACGGCGGTTCCTGCTCTTCCTTGGGAATCGAAGCGTTGCTCGGACGGGCCATTGCCGAGCGCGAACGCTGCCGCACCGCCTCGCGTTTGGGCGCGATGACGCCTCCGTCCTTCACGAGCGGGCGGATGGGCAGGTCGCCAAAGATCGCGCGGTGGCTGCGCGGCGGCCATTGCTCGAAGATCGGGCCTTCCACCTCAAACCAATCGAGCGCGATGCCGGGCCCGCTATAGACTGCGCAGGAGCCTTTTGCGTCCCCGGGGAAGCGACCGGTCGTCTTCTCGTGGCCGTTCAAGGTGCCGATGTCAAAGACCAGCTCCTCGTTCACATCGAACCAACCCTCGTATTCGTGAATGCGGCTTTCCAGCGAGGCCACATCAAACAGGCCTAGCCAGCGCGTCGGGGAATGATGAAAGCGCGGGCCGTCAGATGCCAACCACGCCGTAAGCGCGAAGGATTCGTTACGCTGCGGCGGCTCCACTCTCCCGCGATCCCACCAGAAGCCCCACGCGGAGGTGCGGATGCGGTATTGGCCCGCGTAGATGGGCGCAAACTGCAGTGAAAAGATCATTGGCCGGTGCACCGCTCCGGTAAAGAATCCCGCGGTGTGCGGGTAGTCAGGGAGCACTTTTCCGAACACGGCAAGGCGGGCCTTCTTAAGCTCCTCGTTTTGATTAAGGTCATCCTCCGGCCCAGGCAGGGGCACGACGGGGTCGTATTGCTTGTCCCTCAGCGGCACGGCACTGCCATGGGCCATCCATCGCCAGGTTTCCGAACCACTGGCCGCGCCATAGCGCTTACGCAAAACCGGCGGAGGTGTGCTGCGCGTGGCGATAGCCGCAGTGAGCGCAAAGTCTGCCGCATCCATGAACTGGTTCAGATGCACATTGGAGAGATCGAGAGCCTGCCCGATTTTGCTGTAGCCGTGGCGGTGCTCATCCTCTGGCAGTAACTGTTTGATGCGCAGCCCGGGGAGATGCAGCAAATCCCGCAGCGCATTCTCAAACTCCTGTGTGGTGAGGCGCCGAAACAGCGCGCGCCCGGTCTGAGCGATTCGCCCCGCATCGGCTTCATGCAGGCGGCCGTCGAGCAGCATCAGCGCGTCCGCGTTTTCCCTTTCGGATGGACGCTCGCGGCGCGACTTCGGCGGCATTTCAGCTGCCGCGATGCGGTCATGCACGAGCGCCCATTTCTCGAACGGTTCGCGCGCACCAAGGTGCGTCGGAAGTGCTTCGAGATCGAGCCCTCCCTTCTTTGTGGTCGAGTCGTGGCAGTCGAAACAATGCTTCTCCAGATAGCCACGCAGGTCATCAGCAGCCGCACTTAGCGTGGCCACGAATGAGAAAAAAAGTGCGCGGACCAGCAGGGGGCCAACTCCGTACCTCATGCCATTTCCAGTCCCGTCAGAGTTCCCGTGCTCGTGGAGAAGGCTTCGTGCTCCAGACCCATGTGCTGTAGCATTGAGACGAAAACATTGCACAACGGAGTGTTGTTCTTCAGGTCGAACTGTAGGTGCCGACCGTGCTTGAAGCGACCGCCCGCGAGGAGCACCGGCAAGTTTACATTCGAATGGTTGCTACCGTTCGACATGTTCGAGCCGAAGAGCACCGTCGTGTCGTCGAGGAGGCTACCGCCGCCCTCATTCACCGCGGCAAGCCCTGCGAGGAAGTGGCCAAGATTTTTCAACCCCGCCTCTTCTACCCTCGCGAGTTGTTCCAACTTCTCCGGCTCGTTGCCGTGATGCGTGAGCGTGTGCGTGCGGTCGCTCACGCCGGGAAGCTTCACGAGGACTTCCAGCGGGTTCAGATACAGCGTGATGATACGCGTGCTGTCGCTTTGGAGGGCAAGCAGGGTCATGTCATACATCAGACGGGCGCGGTCAACGTCCTGCGTGTTGTCCTGAATGTCCTGCGGTTGAGACACGGTGACGCGCGGCTTTTCCCGCTGCTGCCAGACGCGTGCCTGCTCCAGACGCTGCTCCAGCTCGCGCACCGAAGTGAGATACTGGTCAAGCCGTCCCCGGTCCTCTGCGCCAAGGCTTTGGGATAGCCTCTTGGCCTTCTCATTCACAAAGTCGAGCGTGCTGACACGCTGGCCGATCTCGCGCATGCGCCGCGCGCTCTCCTCTGGCGTATCCGGCGTGAACAGCCGCTGATACACCTTCGCCGGACTCAGCTCTGGCGGGATGAACACTCCATCGCGCGATACCGAAAGCAGGCCGTCATGCTGGCCATTCACTCCGAGTGCGAGAAAAGGAAGGCGCGTATGATGTCCAAGGGATTCCGCCGCGAGTTGATCGACGGAGATGCTGTTCTTGAAAACCGCCGAGGAAGGGAAGCGCGCGCCGGTCAGGAAACTTTTCTCGACAACATGTCCACCGGAGTTGTCCGGATGCGAAAGACCGTGCATGAGCGAGTAGCGCCCGCGAAGCGGCTCGAGATGCGCAAGATAGCGCGACGGCTTGTAGTCCTGCCCCGTCTCCTTCGGCCAGAAATTCTCCGGCAGCAGCCCAGTGTTTGTCATGATGCACACCATCCGCTTCAGCGGCGGCACGGATGCTCCGCGAGCCAGCCGCGGAGCGAGCGCTTCAAGAAATGGCAGCGCCAGCACTGCCGAGCCGCTGCGGAGAAACTGCCGTCGATTCAGCTGGAGCTGCGTGGAGGTGGTGTCGAGGGAGGAAGGAGGACAAGACATGAGGAGTTCAGGGGAAAAGCTGGCTTGTGAAGTGATACGTCGTGGTGTTCTGGAGATGGCAATGGCTACGAGGCCCCTCAAGGCCGCGGGATCAGCTCTACCTTCACGTCATCCATGAAGTGGCCGGGAAACTGCACCGTGCCGGAAGTCAGTATGGGCTGCTCCTGGTCCACCGCGAGGTGCAGGACCAGAAAGCGTGTCTGGCTGGTGATCGGCAGCTCGACAGAGACCTCCTGCCACCGGCCGGAGTCCGTCAGCACCGCCCGCCGCGATCCTGAGGCGTTGTGATTCTGCTGCAGCCACAGCTGGTTCAGCGGCGAAGGCAGCGTGCTCAAATCCCGGTCCAGCGCAAAAGCTCTCACGCTGCACGCGAAACGTTCCTCACAGGTCACCTCGGCCTGCGCAAAGTTCGTCGACACCCTCGCTACGGTGCGCCCCGCACCGGCAAGCCCGCTCACATCCACGATGCGATACACATCGCCCCACTGGCTGCGCGGAGAGTTCTCTCCCTGGTGGCTTCCACTCAAAAAGCGCAGCATGCGGCCCCCAGTCCGCGGCTTCACCCCGGCCGCGGAGTCCACCACCACCGACTCATCCCCTCCCCAACTCCCCGTCTCCCGCGGCAGACCGGGAGCAGTCCTCACGACCGATTCGAAGCTTTCAGCGAAAATCGTTTTTGGCTTCACCAACGATGGGCCGACATAAGCGAACACAACCGTGGTGCACAACATCCCGACCACGATCCCCGCTGCTGCGGACAGAAGAGGCCGCCAGACAAACCAGCGTTTTGGAGTAGATGCGACGGCCAGATCAGGTGGGGCCGCTATGGCGGAAGGATCCATCCAGAGGCTCTCATCCACCGCCAGGCAGGAGTGGGTGTCCGCCACTTGCAGATACAAGTCCCGCGCTGCCGCGTCCTCCCTCAGCCGTGCGTTCAGGCGGGAAGCCTGCGCGTCCGTGGCACGGCCATCCAGACAGGCGTGAATTAGTGGGATGAGTTCTTCGTGTTCGGTGTTCATTGCTCAGTCTGAAGTTTCCGCTCAATGCACTGTTGCAGCGCCTGCCGGATGCGCTGGAGCGCCTTGTAAACCGCCTCCGCACCACGGCCGAGGCTCGCGGCAAGAGCGTCTATACTTGCCTCGTCAAAGTAGTAGCCACGTACGAGCCGTCGCTGGTCCTCCGGCAGCCGCCCAAGGCACTCCCGCAGATGTTCGCGGCGAGCGTCCAATGGTGAGGCTATCTCCACGCGCCGCTCCTCCAGCATTGCAGCGACATCCTCCTCCAGGAGGCGCCGCCTGCGCGACTCCGTGCGCAAATGCAGCCGCGCCTCG
>CAMCYN010000195.1 GCA_945883955.1 Akkermansia muciniphila | reverse complement strand
TGAAACCCGCACGCTTCCAACAGGTAAGCGACTCCTTCCTTGGACGACATCGTTTCACGCAGACTGCGTGCGAACAGTTCGACGTATTCCTTGTAGCTGTCCAGCGCCAGGGCGCCGTCGGAGACGTAACGAGCCAGTTCGGCGTCGTGGCTATCGATGAGATCAAACAGGGATTTGCGCAAACGCATCCGCATCACCGGATCGACCACCAACCGGAACGGGTTGGCCGAGGGATCGGATGGGATCGGATCGCGGGAGATCTCAAAGGGAAGGGTGGCGAGGTTGTAGGTGGAAAGGGAATCGTCCATGGCGGTGGAACAGGAACGGTACTGTGCGATGAGAGGTCTGCAAGCTGTCGAAATCCCGGAAAACAAGATCAGGCCAGGCGGCTGCGCCAAAAGCGCGGAGGCAGGGCCATAAAGCCGATCAAAACGAGCTGGCTGACCGCAAACAGCATCAGCCAGGTAAACGCCGACGAGGTGAATCCGTAGGAGTGTAATCCGATCCCGAGCATATTAACGCCAAACCAGGACCAGGCCGTGATGATGTTGCCGCCAAGAGCCAGAGCCATCAGGCCGCGATCCTTGAACAGACCGCCCCAGCGGGCGTGCAGAAACACCGCATTCCAGAGCACAATCATGAGCGCTCCGTTCTCCTTGGCGTCCCACCCCCAGAACCGACCCCAGGACTGGTCGGCCCAGATCCCGCCAAGAACCGTCCCCACAAAACTGAAAAGAGCGGCAAAACACACAATTCCGTAAACCATCTTGGAGAGAGACTTGGCCAGATCCGGAGTCAGGGACGGGGTAAAGACCCCGCGTACCACGTAAAGGATCGCCAGCAGACCGGCCACGAAGGTGGCGGAATAACCGAGCGTGACCACCACCACGTGGGTGGCCAGCCAGAAGTTGGTATCCAGTACCGCACGCATCATCTCCATGGTGTCGCCACTCAGGGAGAGATGATGGGCGATAATGAGCGTGAGAAATCCCGTCACTGCGGAAACCGAAATACCGATCCCGTTGCGCCAAATCCGTTCGAGCAACAACCCCAGGCCGCAAGCGCCCCATCCGATAAAGATGGCCGAAGAATAAAGATTGGTCACAGGAGGACGTCCTTCGAGCGCCATCCGGTAAATCAACCCGGCGGTATGCACACACAAGGCAACCACCGTCACGTATTGGCCCGTGGTGCGGAGAGCGCCAAAAGTCCCGGGCGCGACCATATAAAGCAGCACACATAGACCGGCGACCACATAGAGAACGAGGGACTTATAAAAAGGCGCCCAATGATTAAACTGCTGCTCGCGAGCCCCTTTGGCCTGTTCCTTTGAAAACTGCCGGGCCAACTCTTCGCGATACCCGGCCAAAACCCCCGTAAAAGCCGTCGGATCATTGTTGCGAAACGCCGTTCCCAGCGCGGCATAAGCGCGCAAGGAAGTCGGCACGGGTTCCCCACGGACGACATCAAAAACGGCTTCCCCAGTCCGGGCCCAGAGATTGACCTCCCGGTCGGGATGATACGGAGCGATCACGAGGGGCGGATCGATTTCGTTCATCGCGGAGACGCGTTGCAGTTCGTTGATCAACCGCTCGAGCACAGCGGTATCATAAGGCTGGCCGGCCTGTTGCGCTTTAGCGGCATCGCGTCCGGCCGGAGCCAGGGCCACCAAAGCCTGGAGTTCCTTTTCCCAGTGAACCGCGTTTTGAGGCTGCACTGTGTTTTCCAAACGCATGTAAAGGCCCACCGCGTTCCAGAGCATCAAAACGGCCCGATCAAACTGATTTCTGGCGGACTGCTCGACCGCCTGCGCCCGGCGGGCTTCCGCCTGGAGATCCGCCATTTTCTCGCGCACCTGCAGCCACGAGAAGTGTTTGCCGTCGGTACGTTTTTCAGGATCGGCTTCGAGTGGCAAAGCCATGAGTCCCTTGAGATCCGGGTGATCGATTCGAAAAACCGGCCGCGTGTCAGCCAGCGCAGGGTTGAAGAACATCTCCAACAGCCAGGCGGAGGCGGAAAGAATCGGAGGATTCTTCTCCCAGGGGGCCGTATTCACGGACTGTTTCTCGCGCAACTGTAGCAGGACGTTGCGGGCAAGGGAATCCAGGGGCTGAGTCCGCCCATTGGAGACGACCGGCAACCGGCCGAACTCCGCCACGGGAAAAGATCCCGGTTTATCCGAGGGCGCCCGCCAGGAACCCACCACCCAAAGAGCAAGTAGGAGAGCAACTAAAAGAGGGATCCGTTTTTTCATGGGATTAAGAACGAGCGGCCGCAGTTTGAGAACCCGACGCGATCCGGGGTTTGGAAAGGAACCCGACGAGGTGATAGAGAAACTGCCAAAGCATCCCGACCGAAACCAAAACGCAGCCAAGGTACGGGGTCAGCCAACCCGGGTTGCGGACGACCTGCAACACACTGGTGCCTTTTCCTCCGGTCATTTCCGTGCGCCCCATCTGGCTCTGGTAAAAGGTGAGTCCGCCGTAGCGCAACGGATTGTTCATCGAGATATCGATCTCGCGCTTTTCCTGAGTCTCAGGATTTTCAAGCCGGACGCGGCTCTGGAAGTTTTTGGGGATCTCGGTGCCCGTGTAGACTTCGTGAGTGGTCTTCACGAGGGAAAGCGAGAACGGCTGGAAATAACGTTCGTTCCGGATAGCGAACCGATAAACGCGTCCGTCGACGGTGAACTCCTGGGGGTTCAACCAGCCGGAAAGCAGCCAGGTGCCGAGGCTGGTGCCTTTGTGGAAAAGCTCCACCTTGGCGTAGGGCATGTTCTGTTCATCCATCCCGCGCACGGCTGGTTTGGGAACTAAAAGCATCTTGAGGCCGGCTCCCTGGTTGGCCGAAGTCTCGAGGGCGTCCAGTTTCAGAGGCCGGCCGGCCACCGTTTCACGGGCCACGTAACTCATCCCGCGTCCTTGTTCGTTGGCGGACTGCATCCGGGGCATTTTCTGGAAAGCCTCCAGCATCTGGGCGCGGAACCGGCGTTTGAGATCCTCGCGGAAAGGCCCCTCGCGTTTGGGATCTGCGGCCACGCGTTTTGCGGCGGCGACAATGTCCTTGCCGTTTTCGCCGTAGGCTTTGAGGACTTCCTGCCAAATCACAAGCCGCCCCTGGCTTTCCGCTCCCTTCACGGCCTGGGCTACGAGCCCTTCTGCGGAACTGTAATTGGCTTCCAAAGTCGCCAGCGCCGTCGTCAGACGCGTTCCGGCTTCGCGGATACCGTCATGGGTGAGGACTTCGCCATTTTCACCGTATTCGTTAATGCGGATTTCAAACGGAAGCTCGGCATTGCGAAGCGGCTGCTTTTTGGCCAGAGCCGCCTGGGTAAAAGCGATAACGCGGTCTTTACCCGAATCGCCCGGAGGAGTGGTGTTCACCACGAGTTCCACCTCGCGATGCGCTTCGGAGAAGGAACGGGTCTCGCCTTCGGCAAAACTCATAAAACTCTCCCGGGACGACAAGTCGGTGATCAATTGGCCGGCCAGAAGCAGAATGACCCCGAAGTGGGTGATATGAATGCCGACTTTTTTCCACGAGAGCTGGAAGCGCTTGAGATGCGCGGCAATGAGATTGATGAGAAGGCCGAAGCCGAGGGTGTATCCGCCCAGAAACGCCGGCGGCACCCACCACACATCGTCGGCCCTGCGGAAAACGAGGAAGCTTTTAAACCAGCGTTCCTGAGCTTGCCACAGCCCTTCGTGGACCTGGGCAATGGTGCCCAGAAACACCAAAACCGTGCAGAGGACCAACAAGACAACGGTGAGGCGAAGGGAGGTGAAGAATTTCCAAAGACGGTTCGTCATAAGGTGAAGGAGGAAGCGGCGCTTCGATCAGGGGGGACGTGAATGTGTCAGTGTGGAGAGAATCCTCCAGAGAAAAACAGCCTTTGGGAATTTACGGGTCAGGGCACAAAACGGCTCTTGGGAGACAGCCCTGCGAGCGTCCTTGTTCAAAATAGCGTGCCAGAGGCAGCGTTTCCGTCGCCCCGCTTGCCACCACCGTCCAGTGTGGTATTGAGACCCCTCCAGCCTTCCGTCCCTATGCCGAACTACGACTA
Organism: Akkermansia muciniphila; assembly: GCA_945883955.1. Lineage (GTDB taxonomy): Bacteria > Verrucomicrobiota > Verrucomicrobiia > Chthoniobacterales > Chthoniobacteraceae > Chth-196. The sequence goes on along the minus strand of CAMCYN010000195.1, from coordinate 2,277 downwards.
CCAGTGCGAGAAATGCAAAAAGAGTTTCGAGTTTTTCCAGTCCATGAAGGACGAACCGCTCAAAACCTGCCCCAAAGAGCTTTGCTGCATGAAGACTTGGGGAAAGGGAAAAGTCCAACGCCAGATCGGTACCGGAGCGGGCCTCATTTTTAAAGGAACCGGCTTTTACATTACGGATTATCGGTCCGATAGTTACAAATCAGGTGCAAAATCCGATTCAGCCGTCAGCCCGAGTACTCCCGCCCCTAGCCCTGCGCCGGCTCCAAGCAAACCCGCACCCTCCTCTGGCTCTGGAAAAGCCAAAAAGAAAGCCGAGTAAGCCCAAGGCCGCTTCGGACGCTGAGGCCAAAAAATCCAGGCCCGCCAAAGCCCCGGCCCGGAAACCGGCTCCCAAGGCGGCCTCCAGCTCGGGTCCGAAGAAAAGCCGCTGGACGCTGCCCGCCCTCGGCTTGGCCGTCCTGCTTGCCTTCCCGCTCGCCCTCCTGATTCAGGCGCTGCGTGTGCCGGATCGTGCGGTGGCAGCGACCCCGCCACAAAACCAGCGTCCGCTCGGGCCGCTGTTCGCCACCGCCCTCGCCTCACCCCAGGCTTCCACTCTCGAGCTATGGCTCCCCGAAATAAACGCACACCTCGCCCAGGCGCTTCAGCCAGCAAAGGCCGCCGCTGGATACTGGAACCTGCAACGGGCCGGCGTTCGCCTGGAACCGGGTAAATGTGAAGTGTTAACCCTCCAGAAATGGCAGGGCTGGGACGTCTATCTCAACGCCACCTATGCCATTTCGCTCAAGGGAGGAAAACTCCGCCTCACGCTGCTTTCAGGCTCCCTGGGCCGACTCCAATTGAGCCCGTTCTGGATGGCTCGTTTCGAACGCCCCCTCACCCATCTGGTGCCCTTTCTGCGCCGCGAACGGGTTCTCTTCGACCGGCTGCTCGATCTGAAGGTGGACTCGGAACGGATGGTTCTATCCGTCCGGATCACGGGTTAGCTCGCCGCAAGCGGCCGCTTCGGGAAGCGCCCCCGTTATTGGCGCCGTGCTGTGGAATAATAACGGGCCAGACCGTCCGCAACCCCATCCGCGTACTCCGCCACGAGGCTCTTGCAACTGACTCCGTTCACGATCCGCCGACCGGAATAATCCCCCAGCTGGACCCGTTTCCAGACCGGTTCGCTGTTCATCACATACGGCTCCAGAAAAACCACTGGCGCGCGGTAAAGACGGTTGGCCAGAAGATTGCGCGCATAAACATACGCGCCGGAACCCACCCGACGGGCGTTATTGGAGAAATACGTAAACGGCGGAAGGCCCGACTCCTCCGCCAGCGCTTCCACCACCGTTTCGTTCAGGGGCAAGGCTTCGTCCGCCGTTTTGGAGAAGAGCTGATCGAGCATCTCGGAACGGATATCCTCAAACGCCAGCTCCCGGCTGGAGTAACAACCGTTCATGAGCGCATGCAAATGGTTGTGCACCACCAACTGCGGCATCTCGGGCTCCCCCCATTCCTCCGCATTAAAATGCAGGCAGACAACCAGGTCCGGGCGGATCTGTTCGTTCACCAGACGGGCTCGCGCCCGGATTTCGCTGATCCGGTAAAAAAACAGTTCACTGTGGGATCGCACCCGCTCCTCTGAAATCGAGCCCGTGAGATCGGCCGCCGCCGCCGTCCGGAGTGTGTCGGGACGGTCGGGAGTACTCGGCCGGTCGCTAGTGCGCAGCAGCACAACCTCGGCTCCCAGTTTTTCAAGCTGCGGCTTCAGCCGTTTTGCCACGCGCAAAGTCAGGTCGCCTTCGGTCACAGGCCGGCTGGTACCCATTCTGAAATAACGCGCCTCCATTTGCGCCCACTCCCCGCCCAGATGCCCCGGATCGAGCGCAATACGGACTCCCAAAAGGGGTTTGCCGGCTGGGGCCACCCCAAGTTCCGCCGCTTTCCTCCAAAACCGCCCCCCTTCAACCGCGCCTCCCGCCTCACCCTCCGGCAAAAAAAACAGCTCCTTCCAGCTCTCCCCGGTCGTACGCACCCGGAGCGAGCTCGGACCTACCTCGACATATCCCGCCGCGCTACCGCCCGGCGCATAATATTCCTCCAAAGCCAGGAGTACCTCGTTCCGGTTTAATTTTCGCTGATACTCCTCTAGCCAGCTCCAGTCAGGCGGAGGCGCCAACGGACTCACTCTTGCGACCTCGGCTTCCACGCCGTTTAGGCCGACAAGCAAAAGCGCCGCAGACAGGAGGGTCACAAGCCGAACACGCATTCCTTCCCTTTAACCCGGAACAC
>CAMCYN010000194.1 GCA_945883955.1 Akkermansia muciniphila | reverse complement strand
CCCACACCCTCAAGCGAACTTGCCGCGCAGCTCACAGTCGCCCCCGCCCAAATTCACGATTCCATCCATGGCTTGCAGCAGGCCGGATTCGAAATTTCGCGCCATCCCACCCTCGGCTTCCAGCTCCACGCCGCTCCGGACCGCCTTCTCGCTGACGATCTTTTCTCGCGGATGAACGGAACCTGGCTCGGCGAGATCGCCGTTTTCGAAGCGACCGCCTCCACCAACGATCTTGCCATGCGGCGCGGACTCCAGGGCGCCACGGGTCCCCTGGCGATTTTCGCAGAATCCCAAACCGCCGGGCGCGGCCGCTTCGGACGAAAGTGGCATTCCATGCCCCGGGAAGGCGTCTGGATGTCGGTGCTGCTCCGGCCCGAAATTCCCTTTTTCCAATGGCCGCGCCTCACCTCCGCCGCCGCACTCGCCACAGCCCTCGCCATCGAAGAAGTCACCTCCCTGCGCCCCGCCATCAAGTGGCCCAATGACGTGCTGGTGCGCGGCAAAAAGGTTTCGGGGTTACTCGTTGAAACCGGGCAGCACTCGGTTTCAGGCCCATTCGCCGTGCTCGGCATCGGGCTCAACGCCAACCAGACTGATTTCCCGCCAGACATCCTGGACCGGGCCACTTCGCTCCGACTCGCCACGGGCCAGAGCGTCGACCGGACGGCTCTGGCCGCTTCGCTTTTGGAAAATCTGGGCCGTCTTTTACCCGAGCTCGGGTATGGCTTTGGAAAAATCCTCAGCCGGATCACCGAACGTAGTGCACTGCTCGGCCAGATGTTGCGGGTTCATACCGGGCACGGGCACGTAGAAGGCATCGCAGAAGCGCTCGACGACGAAGGTCTGCTTTTGCTGCGTTTGGCCGACGGCTCGTTGCAACGTTTTTCGGCCGGCGAAGTCACCTTGAGCCCCCCGGCCGCAGGCTGATCTCCCGTCTGGGAGACAAGCCCGCTCCGAGCCTGGTTTACTTCGTGCGCAAATTCATCCGCGTCGCCGGTTCCGGCGGTACGGGTTGGCCGACCTGATCCACCGGTGCGGTGAACAGATAACGCCACACATCATCCTGAAGATAATGGCCGGCGGCATCCTTGGGCGAATTTTTGGCGTTGGGCTGCACGTATCCGTGGGCGCGGTTGGCCGCTTCCTTCGCATCGCCCTTCATCTCGGCATTGGAAATCAGCCGGCGTGAATTGCCATAAGGCGCCTTGGTCTCCTCGGCATTCACAATCGGACCAAACTTGTGGAGCCCCAGCATGATCCAGGATCTGGGATAATGATCGCCCGACCAGCCTCCATCGAGAACATGACTGTAGCCGAAGAAGCGGTTGGCGGGTGTCGCCGAAGGCAGACCCTGCCAGGACTCATACTGGTCCCGAGGCCCGCACAACATCACACACCGGTCGACCCGCTGCTGGATGGCAAACCGGGCCGAAGAAGTTGCGCCGTGTGAGGCGCCTGAAATGATCACCTTGGTCCAGTCGAGAGCCTTGCCGTCTGCGGTCAGGAAATATTCCCAGCGACCCTGGGGATGGGTTTTGGCGAGCCATTTTACGAATTGATAAGCCCGTTCCATCATGGAATCGGGCTGGGGAATATCGACCGCTTTGCTCGCGTCGATTCCCGTCAGAGCCTCGAGCCGGATATTGCCCAGATGCTGTTCGTCAGCGGGAGCGGGTTCCTTGTTGAGTTTGGCAAACCAGCCGTTGGCATAACTGACCTGGATAGCGTGCAGGCCATAACTGTTGAGGCGTTCGAAGAGCGCGCCGTTATATCCCATGAGCCAGACGACCAGTTTGCCTCGGGCGGGCACGCGAGTGTCGACGCTGGCCTTTTCGGTGTCGGCAGGTTTGCCGTCCTTTTCCAAAAGAAAATCGATCTCGGGATGCGCTAGCACCCGGGAGTCGATCTCGCTGGCCCGGGAGGTGAACTCGTAGGTCTTCGGAGTCGGATCGTTGTACTTGAAGGCGGGCGCTTCGGGTGCCGGAGCGGCCAGAGCTGCGACGGGGCTCAGGCAGACGAAGGCAGCCAGGCACGAAAGAGAGGGCGAGGAGGGAAACTTCATAGGAGGTTGCTTGGGGTATAAACCGGGGCGCTTCATCTTCAAGACTGCGAAACGGTGGCTTCCGGGAAACGATTCCGCCAAACCGGCGTCTTTCTCTTGCGTGAAGCCTCTTTTCATCGCAAATGCCCTGTGTTGTTCCCATAATTCCCAGTCCGTCCGCCATGGCAGATCTATTTCTCGAACTTCTTAAAACCCATGGGTTCTGGGCGACTCTGCTCTGGTCTCTGTTTGAGACTGATCTGATTTTTCTGCTCATCGGCGCTTTTGCCCACGCCGGTTACCTGCATCTCTACAGTTGTTTTCCGGCCGCCATTTTGGGCGCCATCCTGCACGACACGGTTGTTTTCTGGCTCGCGCATCATCGGGCCGAATGGGTGCGCTCCAAAGCCGTCTACCAGAAGGTAGGACCGAAGGTTGAAAGAATCGCAGCCAAAGTTGGCGCCTGGGAACTGGCGCTGTGTCGGCCGCTTTATGGCACCCGTTACCCGAGTCTGCTTTTCTGGGGACTGCAGAAGCTTTCCTACGGACGCTTCTACCTTACCAACGGAACCGGTCTGGTTATGTGGGCCCTCGCCCTTACCGGTTTGGGGTACTTTTTTGGCGATCACCTCGAGACCCTTAAACAGCAGGTCTTCCGGTTTCAACAATGGCTCCTGGCCGCCGTGGTGCTGTTGATTATCGGTTTTGTGATTGTGCGCAATCTGCAGAAGAAGCGCCGCGCCCGTCGGGTCGACGTGCGCACTCCCGAGGACGTCGTCTGAACCTCGGGCCATGCTCACCGAGCTTAAAATTCGGCACTTCCGGTGTTTTGAACGCTTCGAGGCTCATTTCACTCCCGGCCTCAACCTGATCCTCGGTCCCAACGCCCAGGGCAAAACCTCCCTGCTCGAAGCCTCCTGCGTTCTGCTCCGGCTCCAGTCCCCGCGCACCTCGCGCCTGGCCGACATCGTACAACACGGCCAACGCGGCCTGCTCGTGGACGGACATTACGCGGGGAAACACCTGCAGTTCTATTACAGCGAACATCGCAAGAAACTCGCCCTAGACTCCGTCGAACAACCCACCGCCACTGATTACCTCCAGGCAGGCCGGGTCGTCTGGTTTTCCAATACCGACATCGACCTGATCCGGGGCGCCGGCGACCTGCGCCGACGCTTCCTCGACTTCGTCGCCGTCCAGGCCAACCCCGACTATCGCCGCGCCCTGCGCGACTACACCCGGGCCCTGCGTTCCCGCAACCTGCTGCTCAAATCCCCCACCTCGAAATGGAAAGAGGTCTGCGCCTTTGACGCCCCGCTACTCCAGTCCGGGGCTCAGCTCACCCACGCCCGCGTCGAACTCACCACCGCCCTCAAACCCCTCGCCCAACTCGCTCACACCGCCATCAGCGGGGGTGTTGAAAAACTCGAAGCTCACTATCAACCCGGTGCCGGACCCGATTTTGCCGCCTCCCTCGCCGAGGCTCGTATGGAAGACACCCGACTGCGCCTGACTACCGTCGGCCCCCATCGCGACGACTGGGAGCTGACCCTCGGCGGTCGGCCCGCCGCTGGGGGTTCCGAAGGCCAGCAGCGCACTCTGGCCCTGGCTTTGCGCCTGGCGGCCGCGCGTTTTCTTGAAGCGCACTTCGGCACTCCCCCGCTGCTGCTTCTGGACGATATTTTCGGGGAACTCGATCTCGTCCGACGCACAGCCCTGCTCCGCGAACTCTCCCCCGCCGCCCAGCAACTCGTAACGACCACCCAGCTGGAATGGCTGCCCCTCGGTCTCGACGCTCACGTACTCCGGCTCGGCTCACACGAGAGTTAGAGCGGAGAGCGTCAAAATAAGCCGCGCCCGGCAGGCGGCCTCCGGAGTGTTTTTCCGGAAACCGCCCGCGCGGATAACCCGACCGGTTAGATGTTGAGTTTCTTGAGTTCTTCCACGGCGAAATCCGCGGCTCTGGCCGTTAATGCCATATAAGTCAGCGACGGGTTCACGCAAGACGCCGACGTCATACATGCGCCATCGGTCATAAACACATTCTTCACGGCATGGACTTGATTATGGGCATTCAAAACCGACGTTTTGGGATCCCGTCCCATCCGTGCCGTGCCCATTTCGTGAATCGCCATTCCTAGGTAGGAACCGTTGTCGTGGGTTTTGACATTCTTTAACCCGGAAGCTTCGAGCATCTCTTTGGCATCATTCGCCATATCCAGACGCATCTTCTTTTCGTTTTCGCGTAACTCGGCATCGAACACCACCACGGGCAGGCCCCATTTGTCTTTGGTCGTTTTATCCAGCGACATCTTGTTCTCGAAATAAGGCAACGTTTCGCCAAAGCCTCCGAGCCCCATCCGCCAGTCGCCCGGCTGGACCGCCTTGTTCTTGTAATCCGCGCCGAAAGACAACTCCGCGACATTACGCTGCCAGCCCTGACGGCTTGCGCCCCCCTGATAACCAAAGCCGCGGATATAATCGCGTTTATCGGAACCGATATTCCGGTAGCGGGGGACATAAATGCCGTTGGCCCGACGACCGTAATAATATTTATCCAAATCCCCCTCCCAGGTGCCATCCGCCCCGACGCGGAAGTGATGGTCCATGAGGTTATGGCCCAATTGTCCCGAATCGTTCCCGAGCCCGTCCGGAAAACGTTCCGAGATGGAATTCATCAACAAGGCCGTCGAACCGATAGCGCTGCCGCAAACAAAGATCACCTTGGCAAAATATTCGCGGTCTTCCTTAGTTACCGCATCCCGGACACGCACTCCCTTGGCGCGTTGTTTTTCCGCGTCATAAACTATCTCGGTAACAATGGAGTCAGGCCGCAAAGTGAGCAGCCCGGTTTTGGCCGCCGGAGGCAGCGTACAGGATTGCGTGCTGAAATAAGCGCCAAACGGACAGCCGAGCGCACATTTGTTCCGGAACTGGCAGGAAGACCGGCCTATGCCCAGTTGTTCCTTGGCCGCCTCGGACAGGTTCGCGACACGGCCTATGGTGAGATAACGCCCCGGGAAATTCTTTTCCAGACGCTGCCGGACTTCTTTTTCGATAAAGAACAAATCCATCGGCGGCAGAAATTCGCCGTCGGGTAATTGCGGCAGACCGAGCTTTTCCCCGGAGATTCCCGCAAACTTTTCCACATAAGAATACCAGGGTGCGATGTCGGCATACCGAATCGGCCAGTCCACAGCGATGCCATCGCGGACATTGGCTTCAAAATCCAGTTCGCTGAAGCGATACGATTGCCGGCCCCACATGATCGATTTTCCGCCCACGATATTAGGCCGATACCAGTCGAACCGCTTTTCCTCCTTATAAAGAGAATCGGAATCATTCATCCAGTATTTCTCCGTCATCTCGTTATACGGATAATCTCTGGATAACTTGGGATGCGACTCCCGTTGTTCCATCGTGATACTACCGGCATACTTGGATTCCCAAGGGGCCTTCATGGCATTTTCATAACCAACGACATGCTCGAGTTGCTTGCCGCGTTCCAGCATCAGCACTCGCAGACCTTTTTCCGTAAGCTCCTTGGCAGCCCAGCCACCGGAAACACCCGAGCCCACAACAATGGCATCGTAAGTCATTTCCTTTACCGCTTCAATATTCAGATTAGACATCTTTAAAAATGGTGCAGCGTATATTTTTGAAACTTTAAAAAACCAATCGCTTATAAAGCCCAGGCTTTTTGACCGGGCTTCAGCGGCACACTACCCACAAACTTTCCGGGAATCGGAAGATATTCCAAAGCCTGAGTTGCTCCAATTTCGGAATTAAAATAACCCGTGGCAGTCAATTGTTTCATTTTCAAAAAGAAAACCTTATCGGTTTTCATCACCAGACGAACCATTTCGTTTTTGTCGGACAACTCGAGGTCCACAAATCCCTTTCCAAACTTGGTTTTACTATCGGCATCCAGCTTGGCCAGCCCGCTATAAAACTTGTCCTGAACCTCTTTACCGTAACAATCCCTCAACACACGTACGATAAACTTTTCCACTCCCGCAGCCTTTGCGCCGGGAGTATCTGTCGTTGGAATAATAACGTCCGCCAACTCGGCCAGGAAAGTTTCCTGATCGGCTGTCACAATAACACTGGGCCCGGTATTTGTAACCTGGCCCATAACTCCGGCTGTTAATTCAGCGGATAATACACCACCCATTAACAGCGTAATTCTTTTAACGGCTTCCCTGCGGTTCATTTGCTCAATCATTGGTTGTGGGGATGAAGGGGGCTGACGGCCCCCCTATTCTATCAGAAGGCCTCCCCCAAGAAAGCTCCAAGCACATCCCCTGTCCAATACCGGGCTTATCGACTA
>CAMCYN010000193.1 GCA_945883955.1 Akkermansia muciniphila | reverse complement strand
TTCTCCAGAGCGCGCATAAAGGCGTGCATGTGGGTGATTTCCCGGGTCATGAGAAACTGCAGCGCTTCTTTGGTGCCCGAATCGTCGCAGAAATTTATGAGCCGCTCGTAAACAATCTTGGCGCGAGCTTCGGCGGCAATGTTGCTGCGCAAATCCACGTCCAGTTCGCCGGTGACCTTGAGGTAGTCGGCCGTCCAGGGGTTGCCCATGGAATTACACAGGGACACGCCTCCGCCGCCTGCAATGGCAATAAGCGGATCACACTCGGCGGCGGCAGCGTCTTTTTTCATCGGCTTGAGGTGCATCCGGGCCAGGGTGCCGATGACTTCCAGATGGCTGAGTTCCTCGGTGCCAATATCCATCAGCAGATCCTTGCACGCCATGTCTTCGCAATTGATCCCCTGGATGGAGTACTGCATGGCGGCGGCCAACTCCCCGTTGGCCCCTCCAAACTGCTCGAGCAGCATATTGCCAAAACGCGGGTCCGGCTGGCCGACTCGCACGGTGAACATGAGTTTTTTGATGTGGTGATACATAAAATGGATCGGTGCTGGAGTCCGCCCGGCAGCGTCTGTAAGTGCCGTGTTGGAATCTATATATAAAATCGTCCCAGACTCCCTCCGTGGCCGGAAGGGGAGCCGATTCCTATCACGGCTTTTTTTCCCAACCGTCTTATGCCGCTCCTTAATGGAAGTCGTGCGAGGCCGCCGCGGGGACACTCGGAGCGTGAATCCGGCTTAACCGGCGCGCCTTCAAATTGGTGACCCCCTCGTGCTGCTGGACGATCCCCACAATCTCCAAAAAGGATTCAGACGCTACCAGGAGCCGGCATTTTTCATACAACTGCGGGGCGATAATGGCATTCGCCACGCCGGTTTCGTCCTCCAGGCTGATAAATACAAATCCCTTGGCCGTTCCGGGCCGCTGCCGGCAAATCACCATTCCGGCAATCGCCACGAGACTGCCATGCGGGGCTTGTTTTAGTTCCAATGCCGTCCAGGCGTCCGGCACCGATTCGCGCAGCAGTTGCATCGGATGCGGGCCCGTGGTCACCCGGGTGGTCGCAAAATCGGCCCGAAGCCGTTCCGAAACGTTCATCTTCTGCAGCGGACAGGGCTCTTTAGGGGCGACTCCGGCCGCGGAGCCGGAAGGCGCGCCGGCTTCCAGACGCGCTTTTGCCATCGAAAACAAATCCTCTTCGACGCCTTCCTGCACGCGCCACAACGCTTCGCGCCGGTGGTCGGTCAGTCCGCGGAAAGCCCCGGCTGTAGCGAGTTGGCGGAGTTCTTCCCGGCTGAGGCCCGAGCGCCGCTGGAAATCGCCGAGGGACACAAACGGGGATTGTTCGCGTTGGCGGAGCAGGGTTTCGGCGCTGGCCTGGGAGAGTTTGCCTATCACGGACAATCCGAGCCGGACCGCGTTGTCGTCGGCCACCGTGGAACGCCACTCTGATTTCAGCACCGACACCGGTAGAATCTGTAATCCGTGTGCCTTGGCGTCGTGGATGAGGGTGGCGCTGGAATAAAACCCCATGGGCTGGTTATTGAGCAGCGAGGCGTAAAACTCGGGGGCCCGATGCACCTTCATCCAGGCGCTGGCATAGGTGATCAGGGCAAAGCTGATGGCGTGTGATTCCGGGAAGCCATACAGGGCAAAGGAACGCATCGATTTGAGGATCCGTTCAATGAGTTCCTCGGAATGGGACCGTTCGCGCATGCGCATCCGCAGCCGCTCGCAAACCCGTTCCATCCGTTCTTTGGAACGCATATCACTCAGGGCGCGCCGTAATTCTTCGGCTTCCGTGGCGCTGAATCCGGCAATCACCATCGCAATCCGCAGGAGTTGTTCCTGAAAAAGCGCAATCCCGAGGGTGCGTTTGAGCACAGGCTCCAGATCGGGATGCAGATAACTCACCGGTTCCTTGCCCGAGCGCCGCGCCAGATACGGATGCACCATGTCTCCCTGGATGGGCCCTGGCCGGATAATGGCCACTTCCACTACGACATCGTAAAAGCAGCGGGGCTGCATCCGGGGCAGGGTGGCCATTTGTGCGCGGCTTTCGATCTGGAACACCCCGATGGTGTCGGCGGCCTGCATCATCGCGTACGTGGCCGGATCATCTTTGGGGATTCCGGCCAGGTCCACGGGCCGGTTGCGTTCGGTGCACAGTTCCAGGGTGTCCTGCATCACGGCCATCATGCCCAGCCCGAGCAGATCCACCTTGATGATGCCCAATTCCTCGCAGTCGTATTTGTCCCATTGCGACACGACGCGCCCTTCCATCGACGCGCGTTCGAGCGGGACTACCGAGGAGAGGCGTCCCCGGCATATGATCATCCCGCCGGAATGTTGTCCCAGATGGCGCGGCAGGTTGCGGATCGCCTCGTAGAGCCGCAGTGCGGCCGGGGCGCGTGGATGGCTCGGGGGCAGCCCGGCTTTTTCCATTTGCTCCTGAATGGCCAGGGTGTGGGGGAAATCGCCGCTGGCAAACAGGGTGGAAAAACGACCGAGCATGGCCGGTGCAAAGCCGAGGGCCTTGCCGATTTCGCGCATCGTGCTGCGGCCACGAAAGGTAATGACATTGGCGGTCATCGCGGCGCCTTCCGGTCCGTAACGCCGGTACACTTCCTGAATGACCGCTTCGCGCCGGGAGCCGCTTGGAAGATCCAGATCGATGTCCGGCCAGCTGGTGCGGCCTTCGGACAGGAACCGTTCAAAGAGCAGCTCGCACCCGATCGGATCACAGGCCGTGATTCCCAGGGAGTAACACACCACCGAGTTCGCCGCCGAACCCCGGCCCTGGACGAGAATGTTCTGGCTCGTACAGAAGTTGACGAGATCCCACACGATCAGGAAATAACCGGCGAAGCCCAGTTTTTCGATCAGACTGAGCTCGCGTTCGACTTGTGCGGCGACCTTCTGGCTCAGATGCGAATACCGGGCGCGCGCCCCGGCCAGGGTCACTTTGCGCAAAAACGAATCCATCGTTTCGCCCGAGGGAACCGGGTATTCGGGAAAGGCGTACCCGAGATCGGCCAGAGTAAAGGGCAGGGTTTCGGCCAGGCGCACCGTGTTGGCCACCGCTTCGGGGCAATGGGCAAAAAGACGCGCCATTTGAGCGGCGGGCCGCAAATGGCGCTCGGTATTGGCCGAAAGCAACCTGCCGGCGGCGTCCAGAGAGGTGCCGTGGCGCATACACGTGAACACATCCAGAATTTCGCGTCCTTCGGGAGTGGCGTACAGGATGCCGCCGGTGGCGAGCGGGGGCAGTTTCCGTTCGTGGGCCAGCGCGAGCAGACGCTGGTGCAGGAGCGGTTCGTTTCGCAACAGATGACGTTGCAGTTCGACGTAGACGTTGGTGTGCCCAAACGTCTCCTCCAGCCGGCGCACGGTCGCCAGGGCTTCGCCGGGACCGCCGGTGCAGAGGGCGCGCTGGACGGGGCCGTCTGTGTCACCGGTCAGGGCGACGAGTCCTTCGGCGAACTCCGGAAGTTCTTCCCAGAATACAGGCGCATGGGCTTTGGAACCGCGCAAATGAGCCCGGGTCAGCAAATGGCACAGGTTGCGGTACCCGGTCTGGGACCGGACCAGAACGGGTAAAATCCCGCCGTCGCTCAGGGTTAACTCCGCCCCGGTGATCGGGCGGATGCCGGTGGCTGCTGCGGCCTGGTGGAGTCGCGGAATGCCATAAACGCCGTTTCGATCCGTGAGCGCCAGTGCCGGTAAATCCAGCGCTGCGGCCTGTTGGGCGAGAGCTGAAGGGGGAGAACCGGCCCGCAGAAAGCTGAAGGCGCTGCGTGCATGGAGTTCTATGTACATGCCGGAGACGGTTTGGGAATGGGCGGAAGAGGCCAGGCTGCCGAGTCGTAACAGCCTTCGAGTACCCAGCTTTCCGGCGGGGTCAGGGAATGGGCGAGCTGGTAGAGGCCCTGGTGTTTGCCTGCCAGAAGCACGTCCCATTGTTCCAGCCGCCAGCTCGCCTCCCACCATGTGCCCGATAACCGGTAGGGGCCCCGGCAATCCACTATCGTTCCGTGGATATTCTCCGAGACGAGGTGCGCGGGGCGGTGGCGTTCGAGTACGACAATGGCCGGTTGGGCGGGGCGGAACCGGCGTAAGGGAAGGCCGAGCATGGCCACCGGGGGAAAGGTGTAGTGCCCGGGAAAAGTCACGACGGTACGAGCCGGACTCGCAAAAGCCTTTACCGGATCTTCCAGAGTAAAGGCGCCCGGCTGGTGGGTGTCCGCAGGACGGGGGACGCCGACGCGGTTGTCACCGGCGAGCGCATGTAATCTGGCCAGCGTTTCGCCGAAGCGGTTGGGATCGCGGAGAGGGTTTTCAAAAAGAGCGAGCTGCTGGCTGTACGGGAGGGTTTCGTGGATTTGGAGAAACACCCCCGTCAGAGCGGCCTCGAGTTGGAGCGATTCGAGGTGGGTTTGGAGAATCCGAAGCAATACGGCTTCCTCGCGGGTTGGGGCCGGGATGGTGAAATAACGTTCGTGGGCCGGGCCGCTTTCCAGAGCGAGCCGGAGGATCATCCCGGAAGCGACCCGGTGGAGCAGGCGCATCCGGGAGGCCAGCTGTTCGAGCATCCGGTTGAGGGTGAACAGGACCGGCTCTACCGTTTCGACCGGATGTTCGTATTCCATTGCGAGCTGGAGCGGTTCGGGAAAAGTCTCCAGGCGCAGCACACTTTCTCGCGAATCGCGCGCAATTTCCCAGAGGCCGACCGCCTCGGGTCCCAGACGTTCCAGAGTCGCCTGTTTGGGCAATTCCAACAGTTGGCCCAGGGTGTGGATCCCCCAGTCGGTTAACTGTTGTTGCAACGCCTGCGAGACGTCCAGCTCTCCAAACGTGAGTTCTTCAAGGAAGCTTTCCGTTTCCTCTACCACCCGGACCGGCGCGGCCCGTCTTGCGGCGCACCAGGCCAGACCCGGTTTTGGGGCAATCCCGAGGCACCCCTCCAGTCCCGGACCTCCAAGCAGACGATCCAGTGCGGTGTCGGCCCAAATGTGCCAGTTGGGAGCCTGAATACCGCCCAAATCCAGAAGCCAGCGATCGGGCGCCTGTTTTTCAACCCGAGGCGAAAGCGTTTCCACAAATTGCAGCAGGCGTTTGGCTGCCGCCTGTTCGCAAACCTCCGAGGCAGCCACGAGCTGAAGGGCCGGACACCGCGCCAGGGCCTGACTGGCATTCATCCCCGGCTCCACCCCGGAGGCTGCCGCCGTCCGGGTGATTTCCAGCAGAAGCCCGCGTGCCGAACTGCCGTCCAGCAACCCGATGGCGTCTTCCAGGCCGAGCCCGGCTTGGTTGTCCTGGGTGAGTACGGCCTGGAGACGGAAGCGTGGCACGAACAGGATTCCGTACATGCGGCCGGGCACGGAGCCGTGGGTGGGGTGGCTCATTGCCGGGGGGAGTTAAGCCGTCTTACGCAGGGAAAACCTTCCGGCGGGTTCGGAGGTCAACGCTGGCATCCGGCCGCGCACAAAGACCTGAATATCTGTTTCCAGGCGCAGGGAATTCCGATCCCGGGCGATGGCCTCCAGTGTCCACGGGGAGGTGCTGAGGATCCGGACTTTGGCGCCTTCGACCATAGGCGAGGAGGTGAGCACCAGAAGCGCGTTCCTGTGATGTTCCACCAGACGATGAAACCGGTGCCAGTGCTGGCCTGAGATTCTTCGGACGGCCTGGGGCGGGGCACTCTGTAAATCCAGAACAACCCACGAAAGATTGCCGTCCCGTAACAACATGTCGGCTCCTTTGATTGCCATCAACGGATCCTGACAGCGCACCCAGACCATCCGACGGAGGGCTTCGGGATTCCAATCGCAGGCCTCGAGCGAATCGCCGGCGTCCACCCAGGCGCCGAGCCATCCGGCGGCGGCGCAGCTGGAAAGCAGGGTGTCCATGAGCAGGCCGATGCCGCCGAAACGGCCACAAAGCTCGGTGATTTCTCCGAGCCGCAAGCCGTCGGTGGCGGAGTCCCATGCGGGAATGCCGGTTGGCAAAGTCAGGCGTCCGGGTTGGTGCTCGGGGACCGGCGTTTCGGACGCCAGATGCGAAGGACTGGCTGGAAAACGTTCCACAAGCAGCGCCCGCAAATCGGTAATTTTGGAACGTTCCTCTGAGCAGATGGCGTTCATCGCACACCTCCCGGCGCAGAACGAACGAGTCCGCGAAAAACGCCGGCAATCCGTACGGTTGAGGCCGCCAGCACAAGGTCGGGGTAGGCCGGGTTGCTGGCCCGAAGGATGACTTGTCCGCCCCCGGCGTCTTCCGCTTCGGAATCCGTTTCCAGAGAGATACCGGGGCTGATGGCAGGCGGGCAGCGGTGGACATGTTTCAATGTCGAGTCGCACTCGGCTCCTGAACCGC
>CAMCYN010000192.1 GCA_945883955.1 Akkermansia muciniphila | reverse complement strand
GGGAAGGACCTCATATTCGCCGATCTCCATGGCGACTTCGTTGGCATCGCCATAAGCCATCAGGCCGCAGGTGCTGCCGTGGCCGGACATCCGGAAGCGGCCGGAATTATAAACGATGAGCAGATCGGCACCGCCTTTCTCAATAAATTTGGCCGAAATTCCGGTGCCGGCGCCGGCAGCGATGATAGGCGAGCCCTTATCGAGGGTGTCTTGGAGACGGTCGCGAACTTCTTGGCGAGTGTAGGGGTTTCCTTTTCCAGTCCAGGGATTTGGCATAAGTGGGTATGGGAGTTAACTGAGGGCAGTGTTGCTTGATCTTGAAGGGGGCTGAAGCAGAAGTGTATTTGGAATAGGTGGTGGTGGAATCGGCGTAGAATCGTATCCGCTGGGAAATGCCCCGAGGATCCCGGTACATTTACGCGACCTATGTAGTCCGCTCTTAAAGTGCGACGAAAGCGGCTTCTAAAGCATACGATCGGGTTGAGTTAAGGCGCCTTGCGTTATTGGGAACGTCTCGGACGCAAGTCGGTCCACAGCACCAGATTCGCGGCCAAGATTAAGAGTGCGCAGGCCCAGCCGATGCCTTCAAAGGAGAGAACCCCAATAGCGTGAAACGCTACCAGCGGCGCAAGTACCCCCCGGAAGCCGGTCAGAAAAGTATGAACCGACATGTAATCCGCTACGCGTTCGGGGGGGGCGAGTTTTGTAACAAAAAGCGACCACGCCACGTCGCCGCCAGCGCCGGAGACTCCGTAAAGCACGGCCCCCACCATCAGCCAGCCCATGGAATCGCCCGTGAAAAAGGCGAGCACGGCCAGAGCAAAGCCCACATTTAAAACGGCTCGAAGTCGGAAGAAGTTCAGTCGGTCAAACGCCCTGCCCCACAATGGACTGGTGATCAGGCGTGCGATATTGGGAACTACAGCCGTCAGGAATGCAATTTCGCTGGCAGTGCGTAGCCCCGTATCACTGGGCCGCGCGAGTTGTTCGACTCGAAGCGGCAGCATCACCAGGTTGCCGACTCCCATGAGCATCCAGGAGATCAGGGTTCGCCGGAAAACAGGATCGATAAAAAAGAAACGCAGACCCCGTAACGGATGAGTCGAGAGTGGATTGGGCGTCAGGGGCGAAGACGGAACCCGCAACCAGCAAAAGGCAGACCCGAGCGCCGCAAGCCCGAAGCCGATGAGCACCCAGCGAAAATCCGACGGCGTGCGGGTCAGCCACCACCCTGCGAGCTGGCTGATCAGGGTGGCGGCGGCAATTCGAAGCACAAAAGCGCCGGCAAACAGTTTGCCGCGCGAGGTGGCGGGATAGTTGTCCTGATAGACCTGGGTCATCAGTGGCACGGTGCAGGTCAGGCCCATGCCGCCCAGCGCGCAGAAAACGACGTAACTCCATTCGTCGTCCACCATAGAGGCCGAGGTCAGCAACATGGCCGACACCGCGGTAATCCAGGCCAGCGCCCTAGTCACGGGCCAACGCGAGGCTTCCACGGCTGTGACAACCAGCGGCCCGAGCATCAACCCGATACTGGGGCCGGCCACCAGCCAGGCTTTGGCCGTAGGGTCCGCCCGGAATTGGCGGACCGCAATTAAGAGAAGAAAGGTCCCGAACGCCGGTTCGAGAGCGCCCGCAAAAACCGAGCGTAACTGTTCGGCGCGGTAGGTGATCCGCGCCGCTTCGGGCAGACTGGCAATAAAGCCCGGACGCGTTCCGGAATGGGGTTCCGGCGAGCCTCCGGAAATTCCATCACCTGAAACCGGATCGCTCAATGGGCGGACGCTTAAGCGAGAGGAGCGGCCGCCTTAACAATCTCAGCAAACCCGCGTGGATCGAGACTGGCTCCCCCTACCAGGGCGCCGTCGATATCGGGTTGGTGCATCAATTCGGCCGCATTCTGCGGTTTGACGCTGCCGCCGTACTGAATACGGACCTTTTCGGCCGTGAGAGCGTCCCAGGTTTTGGCGAGTTGCTGGCGAATAAAAGCGTGAGCTTCCTGAGCCTGTTCGGGAGAAGCCGTACGACCGGTTCCGATGGCCCACACGGGCTCATAAGCGAGCACACAATGGGAGAGATCCGCGGCGCTTAATCCGGCGAGGCTGCCAGCCAACTGGCGTTCGAGCACCTGATGGACGAGGCCGCCATCACGCTCCTCAAGGGTTTCGCCAATACAAATGATCGGGCGGAGCGAAGCTTCCAGAGCCGCACGGACCTTGCGGTTGACGATTTCGTCGGATTCGCCAAAGAGAGAACGGCGCTCGCTGTGCCCCAAAACCACGTACCGCACGTAAAGTTCGCGCAGCATTTGAGCGGACACTTCGCCGGTGAAGGCGCCGCTTTTTTCCCAATGCATGTTTTGAGCGCCGAGCTTGGCCTGCTGATCGCGGCTAAGGTGTTCGGAAACTTTGGCAAGCGCGGTAAACGGCGGAACAATTACCACCTCCACGCTGGATTCGTCTTCAAGCTCGCCGAGAAACACGTCCAGAAACGCCTCTGCCTCGCTGAGGGTCATGTTCATCTTCCAGTTTGCGGCTATGATTTTCTTACGCATGGGGTGGCAAAAGTTGTTGGAGGGGAGGATAGAAGCGTTCCCCTCCGGACGCTTGGTGTGAAACGAGAGTTCGACTTACTTTTCGGTCAGCGCCGCCACACCGGGCAGGACTTTTCCTTCCAGCAATTCCAGCGAAGCGCCACCGCCCGTGGAACAGAACGACATTTTGTCGCCCAATCCAAACTGTTTAACGGCCGTTACAGAATCTCCCCCGCCGATGATCGTCACCGCCGATGAGGCCGCCACTGCTTCAGCGATGGAACGGGTCCCGGCTGCGAACGGGGGTAGTTCAAAAATTCCCACTGGACCGTTCCAGAGGATGGTTTTTGCGCCGGCGATTTCGGTGCGATAACGATCGATGGTTTCTGGTCCGATATCGACCGCTTCCCAACCGTCAGTCACGCCTTTGGCCGGCGACACCAACCCGGTCGAACGCGGCTGCGCCTTGGCGCTGATCTCCTGAGTTTCGAGGTTGTCCACCGGCAGCAGGAAACGCACTCCTTTCTCCTTGGCGAGCTCGAGAATTTCGGTTGCGAGGTCCACCTTGTCGGCTTCCACACGGCTGTTGCCTGTGGGGATTCCGAGCGCGCGGAAAAAAGTGTAAGCCATGGCGCCGCCAATCAGGAAGGTGTTGGCCTTTTCCATGAGCGCCTTGATGACGCCGATTTTGTCGGAAACCTTGGATCCGCCGAGGATCACCACGAAGGGACTTGCCGGGCAGCGCAGTTCGCCCTGGAGATACTGAAGTTCTTTTTCCATCAGGAGCCCCATGGCGGCCTGCGGAACAAAAGCAGCGATTCCGGCGGTGGACGCGTGGGCGCGGTGGGCGGCCCCAAAGGCGTCGTTGATGTAAACTTCGCCGAGATCAGCCAAAGCCTTGGCGAAAGCCGGGTCGTTGGCTTCTTCACCGGCGTGGAAGCGTACATTTTCAAGCAGCAACACGTCGCCGTTAGTGAGCTTGGAGATCAAACCGGCGGGAACTTCTCCGGTAACTTCCGGGGAAAACACCACGGGAGCCTCGATAAGTTTGGCCAGATGCTCGGCCACGGGACGTAGGGTGTACTTGAGGTTCACTGTGCCTTTGGGGCGTCCGAAGTGAGCCATGATGATGACCTTCGCTCCTAACGCACGCAGGAGGGTCAAGGTCGGGAGACTTTCGCGAATGCGCGTATCGTCGGTGATATGCGTCACACCATCCCGCTCTTCAGTCGGAACGTTAAAATCAACACGCAAAAGAACGCGTTTACCGGACAGCGCGAGGTCGCGCACAGAGAGTTTAGCCATAAGAAAGGTTGGGATGGGGGGAACTTTTAAGGGTGTCGGAAAGGAACAAACGGACCCGGAAGCGGCAGTGCTTCCCGGGTCCGTTCAGAGGCCAGGTACCCGGGACTACTTGCTGATGTAGCGAAGAAGATCCACGCAACGGTTGGAATAACCCCATTCGTTGTCATACCAGCTTACCAGCTTGAAGAAGGTGGAATTAAGTTCCAACCCGGATCCGCCATCAAAAATGGACGAGCTCCGGTCGTGAATGAAGTCAGAGGAAACGACTTCATCGTCTGTGTACGCGAGGATTCCCTTCATGTAGGTTTCCGAGGCGCGCTTCATGGCCGCGCAAATTTCTTTGTAGCTGGTGGCCTTTTCGGTTTTCACCGTCAAATCCACTACCGAAACCGTCGGTGTCGGCACGCGGAAGGACATGCCGGTCAGTTTGCCCTTCACTTCAGGGATAGCCAGACCCACGGCGCGGGCAGCCCCGGTCGTGCTTGGAATGATGTTGATTGCTGCTGAACGGCCTCCCTTCCAGTCCTTGCGGGAAGGTCCATCTACGGTTTTCTGAGTGGCGGTGTAAGAGTGCACCGTGGTCATGAGACCTTCGGCGACGCCGAAACCTTCCTTCAAAAGCACGTGAATGACAGGCGCCAAACAGTTAGTAGTGCAACTTGCATTGGAGATAATGTGATGATTTGCAGCATCATACTTCTCGTGGTTGACCCCCATCACGATGGTGATGTCTTCGCCCTTACCGGGAGCGGAAATGATCACCTTCTTGGCGCCGGCCGTAATGTGGCCCTGAGCCTTGTCGGCTTCGGTGAAAAGACCTGTGGATTCAATCACGACGTCCACTCCGAGAGCCTTCCAGGGAAGCGCGGTGGGGCCTTCCTTCACGGCCAGACACTTGATGTGATGACCGTCCACCACCAACACGTCATCTTCGGGGACAGAGGGGGAACTCTTGGTGCTGTAGACTTCGCCTGCGAATTTCCCTTGAGTGGAATCGTACTTCACCAAGTACGCAAGATTGTCGGCTGGAACGAGATCGTTAACCGCCACAACTTCCACTTCTTTACCGAGCAAGCCCTGGTCACAGATGGCGCGAAATACAAGACGACCAATGCGCCCGAAGCCGTTAATACCGATTTTAATCATGATACTTTGTGTTGGATGACTGAATGGAGATTCGAGAAAGAAAAGCACTAAACAGACCCTCACTCCCCGGCGTCAATGCTGCACCACAGGAAGCGTTGATTTCTCCTGCGTTTAAAGCATTTGAGTAAGTAGTAAAACAACTGGCCCGGATCCGTGAATTTCATTTTGTGGGGCTTGTCTTTTTCCGGTACGAAACGTCTTCCGGCTTTCCTTCCAATCCTTTTGCTTAGGATTATTTCCCCCACCCCGTCCCCTCCCTCCCCTACTCCGCCCTTTCCTCTTCCCTTCCCCCTTTTATGAAAATATCCCCTTGGATCGCTCCGCTTAGTTGCGGGTTCGGTGTTCTTTTTGGTGGTACTTCTTTTGCGGTCAAGGACGCCGCCCCGCCTGAAGCCAAGCCCCCCATACCAAACTACGCCGTTTTGCCAGCCGGCCTCAAGGAGGTGCGCTTTATGAAGGGCGAGCGTATAGCGTTTGTAGGCAATTCGCTGGGCGACGCCCTGGCGCGGGAAGGCACCTTTGAAACTCTTCTACACGCCCGGTTCCCTCAACTCGAATTGGTGGTCCGCGATTTTTGTTTTCCGGCAGACGAAGTCGGCGTCCAGCAACGTTCGACGGGATACACGAATCTGGATAATCCGCTCACGGTATTTGCTCCGGATACCCTGTTTTGCTTTTTCGGCTTTAACGAATCGTTTGCCGGTCCCGCCGGACTCGAAAAGTTTAAGGCCGATTATAACACCTATCTGGACGGCATCGCCAAATCGTACCCTCGTAAGGACGGGGCCGCTCACAACATCACGTTGATCTCCCCTGCCGCCTTTGAACCTACAGCCAACCGCTTTTTACCCGAGGGCGGTGAGGAGAATAAAAACCTCAAGCTGTACACCCAGGCGGTCTCCGAAATCGCCAAACAGCGTTCGCTGACCTTTGTCGACCTGTTCAAGCCGACGCTGGCCTTGTTCACCAAAGACGCGGGCCTGCAATTCACAACCAACGGCGCCCATCTCAACCCAGTCGGAGAACGCGAGCTCGCCCAGCTCCTAGATGCTGCTCTCTTCCGCACTCCCAACCCCGTCCAGGCCGGCTCGTCTGTTTTCGAAAAACTCCGTCTCGCCGTGGCCGACAAAACCTGGGTCCACGCCCAGGACTACCGAATGCTCAACGGTTGGTACGTCTACGGTGGACGTAACACGCACGACAAACAGACTTTCCCGCTCGAGTACGTCAAGATTCGCAACATGGTCGCCGTCCGGGACCGGTACGTATGGGATCTGGCTCAGGGAAAATCCGTCCCCGAGAAACCCGATGACAGCCAGACGGGTGAGCTTTTCGTACCCAAGACCATGTTCGGCACCCAGCCGCTCAAGGAACCCAAAGAGATAAAATACCCC
>CAMCYN010000191.1 GCA_945883955.1 Akkermansia muciniphila | reverse complement strand
TTGAATAATCCCCATCAAAAGGTCCTCTTATCTCCATAAAGGGAGCTGACGCTCCCAAAATTAAGACAACTTACCCTATTAGCGGCTACCCGTGAAATATTGGGGCTAGGGTATCAATTTACAGAAACGTTGTTACACCGGCAAGTTGTTGATCCCATGCGCCAAATGCAGATACGCGATAAACGCCCCCATCAACCGCGTCTTACCGACACCCGTCGCGAGCGCAAAGCAGAGCGACGCAAAATCCCGCTCGAAGTCCGTAACCGTCGGAAACTCTTCCGGATGGCTTCCAGCAGCTCCTTGCTACAGGAATCCTTCTTGGGGGGAGCGATTTCAGTGATCCGATGCAGTATATCCAGCGAATGACGCTGCGGTGGACGCAGACTGAGGCGACCGGAGATCGCATTAACGTGACGGTTCATGAATCGGTAGGAGTAGATTGAGCCGCTTTATAGGCTTGATGGGGATGGTTCGGGTCATTCGGAAACCGCCGCAGTAGAAGCCCCTCTTTAAGCATGGGAGCAAGATAGTTAGTGCGTAAAACGCGCCCTTCTCGGTGGAGTAATGAGGCCAAGTCAGTGATTGGTAAGAACTGGTCTGAACACAACAAAAGGATGGTGTTACGCACGACGTCCGGCTTCGCGCGGCTGGTTCGTGCAACAGGCGCGGCAATCCGTTCGAGCGCAGACCGAAGTCCTTCTTCATCGCTCTTAAGTGAGGAGTCCGGCGGGTTAGGTGCCGAGCTTGTGCCACTAAGTGACAACCTCGGGCTCTTAAGTGCCAAGCTCGTCTCCTTAGCATCAGAACCCTCGGGTTCGCCGGACTGAGACGGTTCAGCGATTCGGTAACGCGTCCAGCGGCGTCGGGCGTCGGATAAAAGGAACCCACGCTCACACAGCCCTACAAGCATCCGTGAAATATCAAAGGGATGCGAGTCCAGTAGTTCCTGGAGGCGAGCATTTGAAACGCCTCCTTCCAAGTGGGCTGTCGCTAACGCTTGCACCTCGTCCTGAGACAATTCGCGAACGACCTTTTCCCCAAAGCCAGTCCGGAGATAATCCAAGGTTTCTTCGGGAATAAGGCTGATCATCGGCATCGTCAGACGCAAACGGTCTGGCTCGGCTCGTTCCTCCAGAATGGGGGCCCGCCAGTGTTGGGTTTTCCAGGCCGCCCGGATCTTGTCCACTCCGGAACCGGCGCGATCTCCGCCGCCCATCATAAAGAACATCTGCTGCAACGCCTTGTTACGACACTCACTAAAGCCTCCACGCCAAAACTGTTCGCGTGAAACCAAGAGGATACCGGGATTTTCAAACACAAACCGATCCGGATACCGCTCCACTACCACCCCTCCAGGAGCGGAATGATCTGCATGAACCAATGCATTCACAAACGCTTCTCGAAGTGCCTCGTGAACCGGAGTTTCGTCCCGTCTTTGTCCTCCAACGAGTTGAAACGGTACCGGTAGCCCCCGGATCAACTTTGGCCAAACACGTTGGTAGAACTGGAAAAGATTCCCTTCCCAGGTGCCATCCGGGTGTTCCCGATCCGTCCACCGTACGGTTGGATCAAGTTTCTCACGGTAATCCACTTGAAACCGAGGAGCTGCTAGAGGATCAGCAATTGCCAGGCTCTTTCCAAACATCAGCAAACCCGCAAGCGTCAGGCCGATTAGTCCAGTTTCGCGGTCCTGTCGCCAGCCCCCGAGCTTTTCAAGCAACGCCTGGTCGTCGAGTCCCAGCCAAGGATGCTCGCCTTTGGCTGCTCGGAGCCGTTGGCGATATTGAGCAAGACTCACCGGATCAAGATCCTGAATGCTAAAACCTCGCAGTACCCGATGATCCGGAGGCGTGATGTCCGCATCTGCAAACATGCGCCGGACTTCTTCCTCAGTGCATCGAAAGTCACCCTCGTGCCGCCGCCGATACGTATTCACTAACGGCTGTGCATTCAGAAAAACAGGCCGTTGGGAGCGACCGGCCCGGGGCACTCGAAGGCTTACAAGGTAGCCCGAATCCAAACCCACAACCTCAACATCTCGCTCCTGGAGCAAATCCACACTGACTTTGCCCCGATTGCGTACCGTATTCCAGAGGTCTTGGCGGTAACGCTCGGCTTGCTGTTTGGAAAGTCCGTCCAACTTCACTTGCCCGTCCCGTTCGTTTGCCCCCAGGACGATGGTGCCGCCTTCGGTATTCGCCATCGCACTGTAAGTCTCCCATAAACTGCCGGGAAACCCACCGGCAGCCGACTTAAACTCCCAGTCGGAGGACTCGCCTGCATGAGCCGCCTGTAGGATACCGTCGATCGTTTCCATGACTTAGAGGAGGTCAATCTGGCCCTCTTTCGGCGGGGCTTTGGGCAGGTTCTCCACTTTGAGGCTGTAATCGTCTTTTCCCCATTCGCACCGAGATAAAACGGTGTTGGGGATCTTCTTCACGGTCAGGTTTGCATAACCCTCCTTGCGGCCTCGGAACGCTGAACACACCACGAGCAGGCTGCGCTCCGGCCCCACTTCCTCACTGAGTTGTTGGAGCTGGTCGTGACTCAGGTTTGCCGTGGTGGTGTAAATGAAGTCCCGCTCGGTGCTGTGCCCCTGTTGCCAGTAAATCGTTTCGCTCGGCGCAAATGTAAACCCTTCCAGTTTACAAACGGCTTCGGCCAGCATCGGCGCATTGTATTCGGTACTGATCACCCACTGCCCCCACTTGTCCTGAGTCAGGAGCGAAGGTGCGAGTCGGTAATAACGAAACCCGCCGCCGCCTTTCCATCCGACGGTCTCAGTGATTCCACCGGGATCTGTTCCATCCACGACTTTCCTCAGGCGCGGTAAACAATGCGTGAGACAATGTTCCCCAAGCTCAATCCCGATCCAGCGTCGGCCCATTTTGTGGGCTACCGCTGCGGTGGTACCCGAACCGAGGAACGAGTCTAGCACGAGGTCGCCGGGATTGGAGGCTATGTCAAGAATACGCTGAATTAGCCGTTCCGGCTTGGGGGTATCGAATGCATTGCTCGCTCCAAATAATACATTCACCTCCTTTTTCGCCTCTTGATTATGACCTGCTTCTTCGTTGGTCCACCAAGTCCAGGAACTTACGCCTTCAGATTCTGCTAGAAAGTTTTTCACTCGAGGTCGTGCGCTTCCGTCTTTCCCAAACCAAAGCCGTCCAGCTGCGATCAGCTTTTTGTATTCGCTTTCGATATTAGACCAGCATCTACCTTCAGGCGGATCATATACGGAGCCATTCGGTGATGTAATTTGATACATCTGATTTGGCCTCCATCCTTGGGCTGTAAAGTCCGTCGATGCCCAAGATCCACGAGGATCATTATCAGGATTGCGGTACTGCCGAGCTTGCTCAGGCGACAGTTTTAACTTGTTAAACGCATTGGCGCTCTTGTCTTTTGCATAAACAAGAATGTGGTCGTGCGCTGGGCCAAGTTGAATCCTCGCATCTGGAAAAGTTCGCTTTTGCCACAATCCGTTAGCGACAAAATTTCTCCTTCCAAAAATTTCATCCAATACAATTTTGAGATAATGAACCTCGTTGTCGTCTATGTTTATAAATATAGCGCCGTCTACTGCGAGGAGCTGTTTTAATAATCCCAATCTATCCCGCATTAGCGACAACCAGAGCGAATGCTCCACTCCATCCTCATAGTGCTCAAACGCGCTTCCCGTATTATATGGCGGATCGATGTATATGCATTTCACCTTGCCGGTGAATTCCTGTTCGAGGGCTTTTAGGGCGAGCAGATTGTCACCTTGAATAAGACGATTGTCGAAGATGTCGTTCTCGGAAACCCGGTGCGGGGCATGGTGCGACTTTGACGTATCTTCAAGGAGGATCCGGGGCTCCAGGCGGGGCCGGTGGTCCTTGCCGATCCAGGTGAGTTCGAGTTTTTGTTTTTTGGAACTCATAATTCTAGCCCCTTCCAGGCGATTTCGACCTTGTGCTTGAGTTCGTTAAAACGGCTCGGCGGCACACGCTTCTCATGATGCTGCAACCGCCCGAGCACGATACTTGGAGCGATGCCCTGTTTTTGGGCAAATGCCCGAATGTCATCCTCACTCACGCTGGCAGAAGAGGAAGCTAAGAAGCCTCTCCAATCCTGAGGGGAAATGAGGAAGTCCGCAGCCCACTCATTGGCCTCCTTCTCCTTGGGATTCGTAACGCCCCGAGTTTCGACAAAAACGTCCCGCTTTCCATGCAGTAGGATATGAGCGGCCTCATGAAAGAAGGTGAACCAGAGGAGGTCGTCTGTTTTATAGCGGAGACTGAGCTGAATGAGGGCCTTTTCAGGGGTAAGCCAGCGAGTGAAGCCGTAGACGTGTGTCTTCGGGAGTTCGGGCACAAGAACCAGCGCCACCCCAGCCTCAGCGCAGAATTGACGTACCTGAGGCCAGACTTTCGCTGGGCTTTGCGCGGTAAGAGCGCGAATTTCCACAAGATTGGCAGAGAAAACCTCTTTGTTGTAAGGCGTGCATTCACACTTCTGCGCGAGCACTTCCCCGGCCCGAAGCCAGGCGCTGAAATCGCCTAAGTCTGTTTTGAGATCGGCCGATTCACGGGCGGCTCCGCACAAGTCGCCATAGGTGGACTCCCACTGTTTTGGGGTCGCGACGGCAAAATAGCGAAGCAGTTGACCGACCCGTTCGACTTTCTCTTTGAGGAGAGGAACCAGGTGAAGGTCCGCCATTTTTTTGTAAGAGAAGCGGCTCAGCCAACCGACATCCTTCACCTGTTGTTTTTCGTCCTTCAACCGGGCGAGGTGCTGACGGTAATTGGACTCGGCATTGATCCAGAATGCGGCGGGAACACCTGTGACTTTCTCCAATTGGAGGGCCGTTTCCGGCATAATCTGAGCGGTTCCCTTGATGATCTGGTTGATCGTTTTCAGGGGACGCCCCATGCGGGCGGCCAGTTCCTTTTGAGTAAGTCCCAACGTCTCGAGCGTTTCGAGCAGGGTATCGCCCGGAGGAAAGGCGTAGTCGGGTTGAAATGGATATTGAGTGCTCATGTTCCGTGGGTATCTACGACTTCGATTATCTTCACCGCTGTGATACGGAGCCAATCCAAGCCACCATCGGGTTTTCGGGGTGTTTCCGCGTGGTCCGGTACCAGCAGGAGCCGGTAAGGTTGCTTCACGTCGACTGAGATTTGTTCGTTACGGTTGCCTTTTAGTTCATGTACATGCGTTTGCGGGAGCTGAGCAAATTCGGCCAAATTTGAGGCTACCGCCAACTGCTGGAGACGGAGCAGAATTTTCTTCCCGTTTACCGGCCCGTGGACACGAAGCGTTTCTTTCTGATTATTCAGTAGCTTCGCGAGTTTGTGATTGGTGAAGGAAATCTGCATCGGAAACAGGAAAACTCAATGAATGTTTAACCTGTTAGGTTAATTTAATTTCCAGAATAATGTGACCACTGTGTTCTGTACCGTGCCCTGCTGCAACTTCCCCTCAATCTTCCCAATCAGCTCCTCGCGCTGTTTATCGATGGCGTCCTGTGCTTCAAATAGGGAGCGGCGCTTATCGTTCCTTTGGGATTCGATGGCTTTGATCTGTTTTTGGCTGGCGAGCTTGTCTTCCAGTGTGTGCGCGGTTGCAGAACTGCGGCGAACTTCCTTAATGAGCCGATCGAACTCCTTAATCTCGCGTTCCAGTCCCACCTTGAGGTCATCCGCCCAGCCATCGAGTTTCTCAGCTTCTGCCGCGAAGAACTGAGCATTCCGTTCGGAGACACTGCGCTGAATCTCCGTCTGGCGGGTTTCCTTCACATCACATAGTACAGAGGGCACAGCGAGGGGGGCGATCCCGTCCGATCGGACACTTCCTGGCAAGGTAAGCAGGCGTCTGGCCTGTGCTTCATCGAGTAGTTCGCCAGCGTCGGTGCAGGCCGCGAAGATGAGATGATCCTCAGCTTGATCCAGTGATTCTACGGTGAATTGGGAAAGCGTGAGCCATCCAGACTGGCCTCTGAGTGGTTCCAGGATGCTGATCCTGCCTTCGTGATCTGCGTACCGAAACTCCACTTCCGCTACCGGCAGCTCGCGGCATTTAGCCTGGGCGATGATCCGTTCGGCGAGCGGATGCCCAATCCGATACAAGTGACCTTGGCCTGAACGACGCGGCAGTTCATAGAGCCCAAGAGCGATGCTCGGTGTATCCGTGAACGGTTGAGTCAGGAGTTCAAAGGTCGAGTGATCGCGGAAACAGGCGTGCTCACGTAGCTCATGCTGGGTGAGCTGAATGAGTTGGCGTTCGTAGCGACTTAGACAGGCTTTGGAAGCCTCATCGCGCACCTTGAGTTTGTCCCGAACTTCATCGTCGAAATTCTCCAGGAGCTTTCTGCGAGTTGCCTTCATGGCTTCGTTGATCTCGAAGTTGATTTCGAGCTGAAGCTGATCGAACGCGGCCTTAAT
>CAMCYN010000190.1 GCA_945883955.1 Akkermansia muciniphila | reverse complement strand
TGCCTTGAGCCACGACGGCGCTCGCTACTTCGGCGTGCTAAACATCACCCTGCCCGGCCGGGGGATCTTTGACTGGAGCTGGGCAGTGGGCATCCGCAACAGCCACGACAAGACGTTCCCGGCAGGGCTCGTGGCAGGCACGAAAGTGTTCTGCTGCGACAACCTTGCTTTCAGCGGCGAGGTGCAGATCTCACGCAAGCACACCCGGTTCGCCCTGCGTGACCTGCGCCACCTGACAGCGCGAGCCGTGGGAGAGCTAGGAGGTAAGTTGGAGAGCCTCGACCAGCGGATCCTGTGCTACAACGAAGCTTGGATCACCGACCAGCGGGCACACGACATTGTGATCCGAGCCCTGGACGCTGGAGCCATCACCACAACCCAGGTTCCCGAGGTGCTGCATGAGTGGCGCGAACCCAGTCATCCTGAGTTCCTGCCAAGAACAGCCTGGAGTCTGTTCAACGCGGTGACCGAGGTGCACAAGGGGGTGAATCCACATACCGCCTGCCGGCGTGGCGAAGCCCTGTACGGGCTCTTCGACGCGGAGACAGGAGTGCACCTGGGGAGGAACTAGCATGAGCGCCCTACTGAATCGGAGGGCGTTGAAGCGCTACCTCCTAGAGCAGGCAGCGGTGTTGCGTCCCGCAATGCATATGAAGCGTGTGTCGAATCAGGCAGTGGCAGATCTGGAGGTAAGGTTACGCCACATGGCCGACGAGATGATTCGCCGTCACCCGTCCGTAGGAAGGACCATCAAGTCGTAGGTATAGGGCTTCTTGGTCTGGGATGAGCATCTGGAGACGTCCAGGGTGCGAGTCAGGGACGCTGTGGTGTCCTTGGCGGAAAGGGGTCCCGGCGTGGGCCTCTTTTTTTAGCTGTTAGGTGTTGTGGGCCGTTTCCTTCTGCTTGAATCCGAAATTTGGAACTCAGCGAAGGCTATGATGCGTGCCCAACCGGGCTGCCTCACAACACAACAAAGCAAACGAAACATCATGAAAGCAATACTCACTAGCATTCTCTTAGGAATCTTCGCCGTCGTCTCGACTGTTGCCGCAGCCGATCCAAAGTTCGCGGAACTGAAGGCTCCTTCGAAAGACATCGTCGATACCGCCGTCGCCGCCGACTCGTTCAAGACCCTCGCTGCCGCGCTGGGTGCAGCCAACCTGGTCGAAACTCTGAAAAGTGCTGGGCCGTTCACAGTCTTCGCACCGACGGACGAAGCATTTGCCAAGCTCCCGAAAGGCACTGTTGAGGATCTCCTAAAGCCCGAGAACAAGGACAAGCTTGTGGCGATTCTCACCTACCACGTCGTGTCGGGCAAGGTGATGTCCAAGACCGCCGTCACCCTCGACAAGGCCACGGCCTTGAACAAACAGGAGATCGCTCTTGCTGTCGTGGACAAGGCTCTGACCCTCAACAAGAGCGCGAAGGTCGTGACCGCTGACATCGAATGCTCGAACGGGGTGATTCACGTCATCGACACTGTCATCCTGCCACCAACCAAGTAACACAAACCAATCTGTTTCAATCCCGCATGCCGCGGCAGCGCGGCATCCGGGATTGACTTACGTCCAGCGCGCGGAATTCACTGTCCCCTCTTTCGTGACAGATAGAACTCGAAATAATGCAGATGACAGGACTCTCCACGAGGTTGCTCGGGGAGTTGAACGTGCCATGCAACAATGCATCACCAAGTATAGTGGCTTGGTCTGGTCAATCGCCCGCCGTTACGTGAAGAACCACACTTGCGTCGAAGACGTTGTACAGGAGACTTTCACAGACCTCTGGAAATCTGCAAACCGGTACGATCCAGCCGTCGCGAGCGAGTCCACTTTCATCGGAATGCTTGCGCGTCGACGGGCTATCGACTTTGCCCGAAAGGAAAGCAGGCGCCCGCAACTTGAGCCGCTTCCCGAGGCCGAGTCCCTGCCACAGTCCTCTGCGCAGCCCACGTTTTTCATCCGAGGCGAAAGCGGTGACGTCGTAGCGGCTATCAAAGATCTTCCTGAGGAAACCCGCCAGATTTTCTCCCTTCACTTCGATGAGGGAATGACTCATCCCGAAATATCCGAAAAGACCGGTCTGCCGCTGGGCACAGTCAAGACCCGCCTCCGCCGGGGCTTGATCGAAGTTCGGAACAAGCTGCGCCAGGCCGAGAGCGGCGAGGCTGCTCAACCTTCCAACTCCATCAACTCATGAATGACCATGATATCTGGAATCGCTTCGAGGAACTCGAAGCCGGAGGTATCCTTGGTGATCTTGATGCCGAGGAAATCAAAGAGTGGGAGCTCCTTTCGAAGGATCCCCGGTGCAAGAGCGACTTCTCGCTTGAACTCACGGCCGCCGCCATCGAAGCAGAGTTCCTCCAATCTAGGCAGAGTGAAATGCCACAGAATTTGAAAGAGAAACTCCGGACAGGCATCGCCGGGTTCGTGGCGCCTGCGCCCGCAAATGTCGTCAGTCTTCCCGCATGGAGGCGGATTCTTTCGGCTCCACAATTCGCCTGGGGCATCGCCGCGGCGTTAGCGATACTCCTCGTCGCCAAGACACTTTTCGAAGAGCCGCAGTCGATCCACCCTGCTCCGTTGGCTGGCGTTGCCCTGCCGCCCTCCGAGGCGAAGAGTCAGTTGATGCGGAAGGCCCGCGATTTGAAAGAGTCGGATTTCGGTGGCCTCGCCGATTACGGCAAGATGACTGGCAAAGTCATCTGGAGTGATGCTCTTCAGGAAGGCTACATGACCCTCACCAATCTTCCGGTGAATGATCCGGCGGTGAAGCAGTATCAGTTATGGATCGTCGATCCCAAACGGGACGAGAAGCCGGTCGATGGCGGCGTGTTCGACATCCCGGCCACAGGCACCTTTGTGGTCCCAATTCGGAATCCGGTTGCGGTCAACGATCCTCAGGCTTTTGTCATAACCATGGAGCAACCCGGCGGCGTCGTGGTTTCCAAGCAGCAGGTTGTCGTTGCTA
Source organism: Akkermansia muciniphila (assembly GCA_945883955.1). GTDB lineage: Bacteria > Verrucomicrobiota > Verrucomicrobiia > Chthoniobacterales > Chthoniobacteraceae > Chth-196. The sequence continues at coordinate 3,469 of CAMCYN010000190.1, read as the reverse complement.
TCGCGAAGGCTTACTGAGTTGCAGAAAAGAATTCTCCTTAGCGGTCGCCGCATCGGCGCACTGATTCGTCTAAAGCCGGAACCACTTTTTTCGCTCCCGCCAGAATTCAAAAAGCCTGCATTCTGTTTTCACGTGCGGAAGAGAAGTCATTCCAAAAATGGGCGAGGCAATCACCGCCCGGCGCGAGCTGCAGGCGGTCGAGGCCCGGGCTTACCGGGACATGGCGGATCTCAACGCCGTGCTGCGACTGACCGCCCCCAAAAGCAGCGCGTGCTCGGAGCCCTGCTCAAACAATCTCCCGAAAAGCTGAAGAAAGAGGCGGACGCGCGGGCCTTCAGAGGAAAACTAGGGTTCAGTGTTCATTTTCTTTCATTTTCTCGGGGCTTGCATTGTAGCCCCGCGCCGCTTCGGAAATTCTGCTGAGGCAAAGTGACCTCTGCAACCCATGGCGGAGAGAAAATGAACACTGACCCCTAGTTTCCCGCAGGAGGCGAAGACCCAGCTGTTACCGCGCTAACCTCCCCCTATCCTGTAGAAATTCTCCATATGCCTCTCCAATTTATGCCGCTCCCCATCCCCCCAATCCGCGCAGTCCCTCCATCGGAAGCAACGCCTGGATATAATGATACATCGATCACTTATTGGGCAAAAACGCGTGGCATAATACGAACACCCGCAACCGTCCTTGTTTTACTCTTGCTCTGCCTGCATCTCATTCAACGTGCCGAGGGCGAGGAAAGCAAATTGGTCAAACCCATGGCTGACGGCAGACTCGTTATGCTTCCGTGGAATAAGCAGGGGGATATAATCCCCGACTTTTCCTTTTGCGGCTATCAGAATGGAGGCGTCAAGATTCCCGACGTTCCGACCAGCGTCACCCTTGAACCCAGTGGCGCAGAGGACGAATCGGCACGCATCCAAGCTGCATTGGACGAGTTGGGGAAGAATCTGGAGAAGACCCCGGGGGGGCGGGGGGCACTCCTTCTTAAAAAGGGGCTGTGGAAAATCAATAAGCCTCTCACCATGTCCTATTCTGGTGTCGTGCTGAGAGGAGAAGGCGACGGCGAGAAGGGGACTGTTTTGCTAGCAACGATGAAATGGGCGTTTTTCCTTATAGACGTAAAATCCCCTAAGCCCGACCCGGCTTGGCCAGCAACTCCACCATCAACGCATATTATTGACCAAACCTATATCCCAGTAGGTTCGACCCGTTTCAATATCCTTAAGGATGGAGATAATAGGTATGCCAAAGTTCCTAAAAAAGATTCCCTAATCAAGAATCTCAAACCCGGGGATGGCATCCTTATTTTCAAACCCAAAAACGAGGGGTGGGTTAAAGACCTTGGCATGGAGATCTACAAATTTTGGGACGCGTATGCTCATTTCGAGAGGAAGATCGTTTCGATATCCAACGGAGAACTGGTTTTTGATGTTCCGTTACCCCAATCCCTCGATGAGAAATATGGAGGCGGCATGGTTATTCCGGCTCCTCCGGATTTTCGCATTCGGGAGTGCGGCATCGAGAATCTTCGGTTTGACAGCACCTACGACGCTCAGGTCCGAACGAAACCCACGGATGGATCCGAAGAGTATGCTAGCGATGAGGATCATTGCGCTTGGGCGATGGGCTTCAGCAAAATCGAAAATGCTTGGGCTCGCAATTGCACGGCCACGCATATGCAGCATGGCTTCGTGATGGTCAAAAAATACGCTCGCAATATTACCGTGCAGGACTGCAAGAACTTGGACCCTGTATCCAAGATAGCGGGCGGGCGACGCTACTCCTATTTGATCGCGGATTTAGCAGGACCTTCGATCCTCATGCAGCGCTGCTATAGCCGCAACGGAAGGCACGATTTTATCACTCAGTCAATGAGCACCGGCCCCAACGCATTCGTTGATTGCAGTTCGGAATCGGCCTGGGATTGCAGCGAAAACCATCAAAAATGGGCCATGGGAACACTGTACGATAACGTCCGGGTGAACGGCACGAGGGCAGGCCTGTGTTCGATCAACCGCGGTCGCTGGGGCGGCACCGGTGGTCCCGATACCACAGGTCACGGTTGGAGCGGCAACACCACGGTGTTCTGGAACTGCGCCGCCCCGATGATCTTTGCGAATCAGCCACCGCTTGGGCAAAATTTCATGATCGGGAACTCGGATCCCGGGCTATTCGATCCCAAATGGGCCAAGGGTTATGTAAGTGCAGGGAATTCGGCCTCGGGCAGGACTGATGAATTCGTCGATAGCCCTTTTCAGGGCTCCGCGTGGCAGGAATCCCCCAAGGAAATGGTTACCCCACGCTCCCTTTACTACGCTCAGCTTCAAGCTCGGCTTGGCAAGGCTGCGGTTGCAAACGTAACGACAGCAGAGCAACGCCAAAGGCGCTGAAACTTGATGGGTATGTATTTCTGGTTACCAAAGAACCCGCTCCCGCTACCCATAATAGTTCCGCCCTCCCGCAGTAGGTAAAGACCGCGCTGTTACCGCGCTAAAGCCGCTCCCAAACTTCGTTCCTAAACCTCCCCAATTTGAAAAAAAGTAGCCGCCTCTTAATCTTTGTTCTTGCGTGCCTCGCTGCTTCCAATGCTCCGGCGCAGAATCCCACTCCCTCGCAGCCGCTTGCCTATGTCGATGAAGCACCGCTTCCAAAGGGCTGGCCCAAGCCCGGCCCTTACGATCAGGCCAGCGAGAAATCCTATCCATCCTACCGCGCCGCTTTTACCACGGAAAACAGGGAGAATGGCGCGTTTTGGACGTTGTTTTCCCACATCAAGAAGAACGACATCCCAATGACCGCACCTGTCGAAATATCGATGGCCGAGAGCGACGGTCAAAACCTGCGCCAAACATCGCTCGCGTTTCTCTATCAAGACACTGCCGTCGGAAAAACCGGCGCTGATGGGGCGAAAGTTGAGGTCAGCGACGTCCCCGCCATGAACACCCTCAGCTATGCGTGGCAGGGCGATCAAAACGAAGCCAACGTCGCCAAGGCAAAATCCGCCCTCGATGCCGCACTGAAAGACCGCAAGATAGAGGCAAAGGGATTTCGCCTGCTCGGATACAACGGTCCCGGGACACCCGAGCTCAAACGCACTTGGGAACTCCAGGCGGTACTGAGTATCAGCGCCGTTGCAATGACGGCCGATCCAACTTCGGCCACGCCACCTTCCACCCCAGCGACCCTCGGATCGGCCGCGGCACCGCAATTACCAACGGTGGATGTGGAGAAGCAGAAATTACAGGCTGCCGCTGGGGAGAAATTTGATCCCTCAGAGATCCGTCAGGCTTTCTCCGAACTAGAGGCTCTTAAGAAAGGGGGAGGGAGTAACCAACAAATCGAAGAGAAGTTAGCTGTCCTCAAAGCCGCGGCAGAGAACGGTGCGAAAAAGGACCTGAAGGGTGTGTTAGAATTATTGGAGGAATTACAGCCTGCCGCTGGGGAGAAGGTTGAGTCCTCAGAGATCCG
>CAMCYN010000189.1 GCA_945883955.1 Akkermansia muciniphila | reverse complement strand
CACAGAAGAACCGCTCGACCGGTTCTTTCAGGAATGGCTCCCCGGCAAAATCGGCTATATCCGCCTCGGTAAAACCCTTCCCCAACGCTCCGCTCAACTCCAGGCCGCTCTTCAGGATTTGCACCAACTCGGAGCCCGGGCGCTGGTGTTGGATCTGCGGGCCAGTAACGCCGGCGGAACTTTGCTGCAGGCGGGCGAACTGGCCTCCTGTTTTGTCCCCAAAGACACCCCCCTGTTTGCCATCCAGCCGCTCACGAGCCAAAAGCCGCCCGCGCCCGTGATTTCCAGTAAAAATCCGCCCGCCTCCTTCCCGCTGGTTCTTCTTGTAAACGCCAACACCAGAGGCTGTGCCGAAGTTCTCGCCGCCCTTCTCCGCATCCACGCCGACGCCTTTCTTATCGGGCAACACACCGCCGGATTTGCGGCCGATTATGAAGAAACCCCGCTCAGCCAAGACCGAGTCTTTCGTTTTCCCGTAGCCAAACCCGTTCTGGAAAAGGCTCCGCAACTCTTTCCTAAAGGGCTCCACCCGGATCTTTCCCTCAGTATTCCAATCGAAACAACCGAGGCCGTTCTCCAGAAGGCCCTTCAGGACGGTAAGGTGGACCCGCTCCTTCGTACGATCGAACGTCCTCGCCTAAACGAAGCGGCCTTGGTGGCCAATAAAAACCCCGAAACCGAGAACTGGATCCGCGAAACACTCGCGCGTCAACAGGGAGCCGTGGAACCAAATCCCGTCCTCCAAGACGCCGCCCTCCTGCGCGCCCTGGATTTTATCGAGGCCCGCAACGCCCTCCAGTCCGCGCCCAAGGGAGTCGGCAAATAGCCCCCCGCCGCCGCTCACAGCCTTACGAGGCGAACCGGAGCCGCGCGGCTATAGATTTTCCCCAGCCATGACGTCGGTCTCCTTGAAAGCGATCGCGAAGGGTTCCAGTGGCATGATTTCCCCATGATCCAAAAACTCGGTGCAGATCCGGAAAAACTCCGCATTGGTAGTCACTCGCCGGATCTCATGTAAAAAGCGGCCCGTAGGTTCCACCCCTAACCCGAGAAAGTTGATGTACTTTTTGAGACGCTGCACATCCGTGTCCACCCGACGCGCCTCGGGACAAATAGCCTCATAAAGGGCCACCACATACGCCAATACATCCCGCCCCACAGGCTGGAAAACCGGTTCTCCGCACCGGAATTGTCGAATTTGCAGGAACAACCAGGGATTCCGGATCACGCCGCGCCCAATCATGAGCCCGCGCGCTCCGGTCTGCTCCAACACATCCCGGGCCTTGGCCGCCGAGTACACGTTGCCATTAGCCAGCACCGGACACGGCAAATCCGCCGCCGCACGCGCAATATACTCATAATGAACCGCACTGCGGTATTTCTCGGCCACCGTCCGGCCGTGAACCGTGACCAGATCCACCGAGTGTTTGGCAAAAAGGGGCAGCAACTCCTCAAAAATGGCCGGGTCATCGAACCCGATCCGCGTTTTCACCGTAAAAGCCACCTCGATGACATCCCGCAACGCGCCCAGGATGGAATCCACCCGGTTGAGGTCCCGCAGTAAACCGCCTCCTGCACACTTCCGATAAACCACAGGAGCAGGGCAGCCGAGATTGAGATCCACAGCCGCCACGTTGTGCTTTTGTAACTCCCTCGCGATGCGCACCAGCGACGGGATGTCATTGCCAATCATCTGCGCAATGGCAGGGCGGCCCGTGGGATTTTCGGTGATCGATTTTAAAATCCACTTGTCCAGACACGAATCGACATGCACCCGAAAGTATTCGGTCCAGTACGCATCCGCTCCGCCAAAAGTTGCCATCAGTTTCCAGAAGGCAAGATCGGTAACATCCTGCATAGGGGCCAGGGCGAGAATCGGTTCCTTCTGCTCAAGAAGGGATTTAAATTGGTTTAAAGAAGCCACGGGGTGTTCTTCCAACCCTCCCACAAATCCGCCTCCAACCCTAACCCTGAAATCACCGTCCCGGGCAACCGTCCCGTTTGAAGCGGCCGATTTAGAAATAGGGGGGCTGAAGTGGAATCAAACACATCAAGCGGACTAACCGGTAGACAGGGATTCTCACCGCAGGTTTCAGAAAGACCGGCTTGGGAACCGATCAACCCGATTCCGGCAAAAGCCAGGTTTGCTCCCGCACCGCTGCTTCCCGTCGCGCTAGGCGCCACCGCCGGGGTCTGCCTGGAAGACTTCCATCCCAACTCACTCCTCCTGCTCCTGGCCCTCCTTGTCGTCTCCTGCGCGCTGACCTTTTTTCGAACCGGGGCCTTCAGCCTCGCCTGTATTTCCATGAGCGGATTTGCCCTGCTCCACCATCTCACCGACTCCTCCTCTCCAAATCGCCCGCCACCGGCTCTGGCAAATGCCCTCCTGCCCATTACCGCCACACTCGAAGGCCGTGTGACCCGCAGTCCCGAACCCTTACCCAGCTCCGCCAAATTCCAAAAATCCCGTCTCCGGCTCAAAGTCGACATCCCGCCGGATCCCCCCTGCCTACCGGCCCACAGTACCATCCTGGTCCACTGGACGGGGCCTCCACCCGCCGCGGGAGATCGCGTCCGCATCCGGGCCGCTCTCCAGCGTGTGGCTTCCGCACGAAATCCTGGGGAATTTGATCGAGTAACCTTTTTTAGACGCCAGAAGCTTTGGCTCGAAGCGAGCGTCCGGGATCCGCTGGACACGACGATTTTATCCCACCCCGGTGGCTTTAATCTCGAGGGGTTTGCGGCGGATTGCCGTACCGCAATCTCCCACCAGCTTCGCCGCGGCATCGAAGACCGCCCACAGACCCATGCGCTTATTTCCAGTATGATCCTCGGGCTCCATGGCGATGGATTAATGGAAGCCAAACCCGCCTTCCGCGATACCGGCACACTGCACCTTTTTGCGGTCAGTGGACTGAATCTGTCCATGCTGGCCGGACTGCTCGGATACCTCTTCCGTAGAATCCGCCTCGGCCCGTCCGGTGCCGCGTATTTGACTCTGCCCATTCTCATCCTTTACGGACTGGCAACAGGCTTGGGACCCAGTTGTGTGCGGGCCCTGGTGATGAGCCTGCTCCTGTTGAGTGGCTTCTGGATAAAACGTCCAGCCGTCGTCCTCAACAGCCTCTCGGCGGCAGCCCTCCTGTTGTTAGCCGGGGACACCAACACTCTGTTTAACGCCGGTTTCCAGCTCTCCTTCGGACTGGTTCTCGCGCTGGCGGCCTCCACTCACCCACTGAGCCAGTTCTTTGAAAAGCCGGCCCGTCCAGATCCTCTCCTGCCCCGACGCCTCTGGAATTCCACCCAGGAACATGTCCTCGCCCTATGGCGCCCGGTGGCGGCAGGAGGCGCCGTCACGGTGGTGGCATGGCTGGCCGGGTTACCCTGGAATATATTCCTGTTCCATCAACTCACTCCCGTAGCGCTGCTGGCCAATATCGTGGCCGTACCCATAGCGTTTATAAACCTGAGCCTCGGATTCCTCGCCCTTCTGACCGCGCCGCTCGGGCCGCTCACCCCTTCTCTCAACCGGCTGAATGCCACCTGTGCCGAAACCCTCTTTGGTTTTGTCCAATGGGCCAGCCATATCCCGGGGGGCCGATTCCCAATACCCGCCCCCTTTCAATCCCGCCCGGACTTTCTCGTTTTCGACCTCCTGGATGGTGCCGCCGTAATGCTTAGAGCCGATAACCAGGTCTGCTTGTTAGACTGCGGCTCAGATATGCAAACCCGGGCTACCCTCATTCCTGGACTCCAATATTTCGGCGTCACCTCCATCGCTTACCTTATTCTTTCGCATGGCAGTGCGAGCTACATCGGCGGCGCCTTATCCATCACAGAAATGCTCAGTCCAGCGTCCGTATTCGATAGTCCAATCAAAGACCGATCCCGAACCCGCCGGCAACTACACGAATGGTGGGAAGCAACCCGCCGACCGATTGTTCGCATAACCGCCGGCGACACCATTCCGCTCGGCTCTAATACTCAAATCGAAATCCTTCACCCACCTCCGGTTGTAAATGGAACGATAGCGGATGATAAATGTATCATTGTCCGCTGGAAGACTCCCACCTTTACCCTCCTTTATACAGCCTCGGCAGGTTTTCCGTCCGAACGCTGGCTATTGGAACACTGCAAAAGCAGCCTGGCTTCCGATATCTGGATCCGGGGGTGGCACTCGCGCGAAGTGACCGGCACCGAGGAGTTCGTCCGCGCAATCCAACCCCAGGCCATTGTCATCACCCGTCAGCGTATCACACGGGATCCGGAGAACGCCGCTCTCTGGATGGCACGCCGGCGACAGGAAGGCATCCGGGTCTTTGACCAACAAGAATCCGGAGCCGTCCTGGGAACAAAACAGCCGGACGGCTTAGAGATCCGTGCCTTCCTCGGGGAGCATAGCGCCCGGTTGCCCCCATGAGTCGCTTCGAGGGTAACCGGGCCGCAGGAGTCCCTACCAGTAGGTCTCGAAATCCGTCTCCCGCCGCACCTTTTTCCGAACCCGGAAAACATGTGCCGGGCGGTGATGCGGATCCATCTCCACGTAGTTGCGGGTACCGCTCCACAGAAACCGTTCCTCGGTCAGCAGATCATGCACCTGATAGGTTTCATCTTCGGTGCACCCGATTAATTCGAGCGGAACGTTGATAAACGAATTACGCGGCTGCCAGGGATCGAGCGAAACAATCACGAGGATGATGTTGTCCCGTGCCTCGGTGATCTTGGAATAAAAGAGCACGTGATCGTTTTCGGCCCAGTGAAACCGAAGGTTCCGGAAGGAGTGTAACGCCCGGTTCTCGCGGCGGATTCGGTTAAGTTTAGTGATGTAGTCCTTGATATTCCCCGGCGCATTCCAGTCGCGCTCCTTCCACTGATATTTCTCGCTATCGAGATATTCTTCCTTGTTCGGCAGAGCGGCATTTTCGCAAAGCTCAAACCCGGAATAGATCCCATAAACCGGCGACAAGGTTGCTGATAAAAGCATCCGAATCAGAAAAGCGGGGCGGCCCCCTTGTTGAAGGAAAAATGGAAGGATATCCGGCGTGTTCGGCCACAAGTTGGGCCGGAAATACTCCACACTTTCCGTCTGGGTAAGCTCGGTAAAATATTCGATCAGCTCATGCTTATTATTACGCCAGGTAAAATAAGTGTAACTCTGTCCGAACCCGGCCTTGGCCAGCACACGCATCATCTTGGGACGTGTAAACGCTTCCGATAAAAAGATCGTGTCCGGAAACTCCGCCTGAACTTTCGAGATCAAAAATTCCCAGAAGGCAACCGGCTTGGTATGCGGGTTATCCACCCGAAAAATCCGGACCTTGCGCCTGGCCCAAAACAAAACCACCGCCGTTAACTCCTCCCATAACGTCCGCCAGTCCGGGTTATGGAAATTCAGCGGATAAACATCCTGGTACTTCTTGGGCGGATTCTCCGCGTATTTAATCGTCCCATCCGGTCTCGCAAAAAACCAATCCGGATGCTCGGCCACATAGGGATGATCGGGCGAACAGTTGATGGCAAAATCCAGTGCCACTTCCATCCCGCGTTGGTGGATCGCTTCCACAAGCCAGTCAAAATCCTCTAATGTCCCCAGTTCCGGGGCGACATCGCAGTGTCCTCCTCCATTCGGGCTGCCCTGATGGCGATTCCCGATGGCATACGGCACGCCGGGTTCCCCCGGTTGACAGGTCACCGTGTTGTTCTTTCCCTTACGCGCGCTGAGGCCGATGGGATGGATCGGGGGAAAATAGATGACGTCAAATCCCATCCTCTTTGCATCCTCCACCCGTTCCAGACAGTCCCGGAAGGTGGATCCCTGGTCACCGCGACCTTCGGCCGATCTGGGGAAAAACTCGTACCACGCGGCATACCCAGCCTGTTTCCGGTCCACAGTCACAATCGGATACCGCGGCACAGAACGGGGAAGTGGCGGCGTTTCGACCAGGGCGCGAACGGAAGGGGCTTCCAGGCAGTATTCTGTGGTCTCGGAAAGATCCGGATACGTCAGCATCAGTGCTTCGAGCTCTGGAAAATGAGACAGCCCATAAACGACTTCACCCGATCCGTCGCGAATTTCCTGAGCCAGCGCCAGAAGCCGTTCGGAATCTTCGGCATGGCCGAGTGCTGCGGCACGGGCCGCGGCATGGGCCACCAAGGCGGCCCCTTCCAGAGTCTCGCTGGTAAGATCGGGCAAAGCGGCTTTGAACTTGGTAGCGAACTCATGCTGCCAGGAAAGAAACGCATCCCCCCAAGCTTCGATAGTGAGTTCAAACTGGGCGTTCTGGGCAAAGGAGCAGTGCCCCCGCCAGCGATCGTCCCCTTGTGGAATAGGTTCCATAGGAGCATAATGCCAAGCTTCAGTTCCTCGGAGCCTCCATTTGAGTCGGGCGCGCACGACGTCGTGCCCCTCTTTGAAGATATCCGCTTCCACCACCATCGATTCCCCCACCGATCTTTTGATCGGATAGCGGCCCCCTTCGGTCAGGGGCGTGAGATGTTCGAT
>CAMCYN010000188.1 GCA_945883955.1 Akkermansia muciniphila | reverse complement strand
TCCGTCGTCTCCCACCCCGCACTAAACCGCAATGTTCGCCCCGACACCTCCGCCGACACCCCCATCGCCTCCAGCACGTGCGACACCTTTTCATTCCCACTTGCACACGCCGAACCCGTCGACGCCGCCACCCCCGCCGCATCCAACCGGACCACCCACCGCTGCCGACAATCCCCAAGCGCCGGCAAACTCACCATCACCGTGTTCCATAACCGCTCGGCTGCCCCTCCCACCACTAAGGCTCCCGGCACCAACCTCCCCAGCTCCTCCTCAAACCGGCGCCGCACCTCGAGCCGTTCCGCCACCCCGTCCAGCCGTCCCGCGCAATCCTCCAGGGCCGCCACCAACGCCATCGCTCCGGCCACATTTTGGGTTCCCGCCCGGCGGCCCTCCTCCTGCGCCCCACCAAGGATCAGGGGTGAAAAAAACGCCGTGACCGAGGGCACCCGCAGGAATCCTGTGCCCACAGGCCCCCCGCATTTGTGGCCGCTTCCTATCAAATAATCACATTCCCCGAGCCCTTGCCCCGGCAAACGCCCGAGCCACTGCGTGGCGTCACACACCATCGGCACGCCAGCTTCGCGACAAATCCGGGCGGTTTCCGACCACGGCTGGAGCACCCCGGTTTCGTTATTGGCCGCCATCAGCACGACCGCCACCGGCCGCTCCCGCTCCAACCCAACCCGCAGCGCCGCCGTTTGGAGCACCCCGTTTCGGTCCACTTCCAGCCCTTCCACCCGACCTGGAAAGCAGCGTCTGGCAGCCTCCAAAACACACGGATGCTCCGTCGGCGACACCCAGATTCGCTCCGAGCCGGACCCCGTCGCCGCCAGATGAGCCATCACGGTATTGGCCGATTCGGTGGCGCCGCTGGTCCAGATCAGCTCCCCGGCCGACACTCCGAGCAACCCGGCCAGGGTCGTTCGGGCGGCTTCGAGCGCAACATCAGCCCGCTGTCCGAGCCGGTGCTGGCTGGCGGGATTAGCCACAAAACGATCGTGTGCCTCGAGCCAGGCACGGCGCGCCGCCGCACTGAGGGGGGCGGTGGCGTTGTGGTCAAAATAGAGCATACCTCAGGCTCCGGGCGCTTGGTTGGGAGACGTCTTTGGAGCCCAAAAATGGACAAGCACTCCCGCCCCCAAAAGCACCACAACAGGGGCGAGTCCCACCTGTAATTCCGGGCCGACCCACGGCAATAGCTGCATCTTGCGGTCGGTAAACTTTTCAAATCCCAGTTTCACAAACACCAGTCCGGCGTGGATTCCGATACTCATCCACAGGGCTCGGGTACGCCAGGCGGCCAATCCCAGCACCAACCCAAAGGTTAACAACGTGGCGAATCCTCCGAGGAAAAGCAGCGGTTCGGCGAACTGATGAAACGAGTGCGGCATCAACTCCAGCCCCGAAGACCACGTCACCTGCCCCACCTTCACCGAAGGATCGGGTTTGATAAAATGGACCGCCGCAAACAGCAGACTGGTCGCCCAGAGGGCTGCGGGAGCGCTCAGCGAACGCCGGAAAAGCCCGTTGATCCCGCCCCGGAAAAAGAACTCTTCAATCAGACTCACCACAACGGCCGACAACGCCGCAGAGCCGAGTTTCAACCAGGGTAACTCCTTCTCGAGTTCATACACCCCGAAGGCGAGATACGCTCCGGCGAGCAACCCCATCGCCCCCGCCCCCAGCCCCAAACCCTGGAGGAGATGCCGGCCCCGGTGCGGATCGGGTTCAAGCTGGAGCTCTGAGCGGCCCTGGATCCGGAGCCAGCGCAGCACCGGCCACAGCAACACAAACGCCGCAATGAGCACGGAACGGTTCAGATATTTTTGGAACCCATAATGGCGAAGGCTCCCCAAATAACCCGCATCCATGAGCGCCTGCGCCGCCCAATAAAGCGACGGAGCCAGCAGCGCCCCACCGAGGAGAACCGCACACAAATAGGTTAGAATTTTGCCGATCTCTTTCAAAGCGCCGCTTATTGTTGCCAGCCCTGTCTCAGGCTCCACCAAAAACCACTCCTCCTCATGCGGAACATTCATGTCTGGAAAACCCGGACGCCCGACCGTGAAAAACGCGAAGTCCGCGCCGACCGCTTTGGCGGCCGCTGGCGCTTCCAGTCCAAACTCGAGTCCGAAGCCAACTGGACCTATTTCGAAACCCCAACCCTCGAGGATCTCGAAACCCTCAGGGACATCGTCTGGCGCAAATACCAAAGAAAACGCCTCGGTCACGATGACGTCGCTTCCCTCGACGCCCTGCTCAAAGCCAGGCGCGATGCCGGCGAAGGTCAGCCCCCTGCGGATGCGGACGACGCCGATTAACCCGCCGGGATCGCGGCACCCGATCCGCCGCATTTTCCTCCGAGAACATTCCTTGCCTCCGGAGGCTTCTTCTCGCAAGGGTGCGGGATGGAAGCTCCCGAAGTCCCTCTTGAATCCGTCCAGGAACACATCGAACACGCGGCCCACCATTCCGGTGGAGGGTTTGTTTCGCTCGTAGCCGTCTCCACAGCGATCCTTGCGGCGTTCGCAGCCGTGGTCTCGCTGCTGGCCGGGAGCCACGCCAACGAGGCCATGGTCGAACAAATCCAGTCCTCAAACCAGTGGTCGTATTATCAGGCAAAAAGTATCAAGGCCTCCCTGCTCCAGACCAAGATGGCGATGCTGACCGCACAAGGGCAGCCCACAAATCCGAAGGACGAAGCCAAATTAGCCGAGTACACCAAGGAACAGGAGGAGATCAAGGCGGTCGCGGAATCCAAAAACCACCACGCAGAGACCCACCTGATGCGCCATGAACGTCTGGCCAGCGGGGTCACCCTGCTCCAAATCGCAATCGCCGTCGGCGCCATCTCAGCCCTCACGAAAAAGAAAGCCTTCTGGGGCCTGAGCATGCTCGCGGGTTTGGGCGGCATCGGGTTCCTGGTGCTGGATTTGGTCAAACACTCCGCCGGACATTAACGAGCTCGGGTCCCGCATTTAAAACACAGGCTCACCCAGCAGAGCCCAAGCGAGATGTACCCAAGGCTACATCTCGCTTGACCCACACTCCTTTCCACTGTCCCATCCCCTCACACATCGACCCTATGACCCCACTTCCCCCGCGCCACTACGTCGCGCTTGCCTTGAGCGCTATCTCCCTTGTGTCCGCCACCGTCTACGCCGGTTCCGAATCCTATGGCGCTCCACGACGTACTGGTGCTCCCGCTCAGGAATCCGGCAGCCAGTTCGGCATCACCGGCGACTGGGGCGGCCTGCGCAACTCATTCCAGGATGCCGGCGTTACCCTGGACGGCTTTTATGCCGGGGAAACGTTCGTCATTGCCAAAGGCGGCGTCTCGCGCGGCACCGTCTTTGGCGGCCTCTTTAAGCTCGGTCTCACCGCCCAGCTCGAACCTCTGCTCGGATGGCAGGGCGCCACTTTCCGGGTCAGCGGCCTAGCCCCTCACGGCACCAGCGGCAGCAGACACGCAGGCGACATCTCCCTTTTCTCCAACATTGACGCCTATGACTCCGTGCGCCTCGTCGACTTCTGGCTCGAACAGCGCCTCTTGGAAGACACCCTCTCGGTAAAAATCGGCCAGCTGCTTTTGGACGACGAGTTCGCCCTCACCGATTCCGCAACGCTTTTTATTAACAGCAGCTTCGGCGCGGCTTACACCGCCGTCACCCCGATGCCGCTGGCCACCTATCCGTCCGGCGCGCTCGGGATCCGTGCCCGGATCGAGCCCGTAAAAGGTCTGTACGGCCAGCTGGCCGTTTATGACGGCAATCCCTCTCAGGCCGATTACCCAGACCCCACTACGGGACGCACAACCAATGTAAAACGTAACGGCACCGACTGGGCGCTGCGTCAGAGCGAAGGGTATCTCTGGGCCGGAGAAATCGGCTACCAACGCACCGACGAATATCCCGGCGCTTACCGGATCGGCTTCCTGCATCACACCGACGGTTTCGTGTCGCTTTCCACCCCCGGGAAAATCGATGGCTCCAACAACTCGGGCTACTTCGTGCTCGACCAAACCCTCTGGCAAAAGTCCGGCTCCACCAAGGAAGGCCTGGCCGGATTCGTGCGCGGCATCTCCGCACAGGAAAAGCGCAACCCGATGAGCCGCAGCATCCAGACCGGCCTGACCTACACAGGCCTTGTGAACAGCTCCGACAAACTCGGGCTGGCTTACGCACGCAACCAGATCAGCCAGTACCGCACCCCGGGCGGGGACTCGGAACGGATCACCGAAGTGTCGTACCAGTATCCCTTGCAGTCGTATTTGAAGGTGCAGCCTGACCTGCAATTCATCCAGCATCCGGGCGGTTCGGCCGCGATCCCCAACGCGTGGGTAGTCGGGGTCAGGGCGATTGTGGAATTCTAAGACATTCCCTGAGTTCAATTCAGACACACCCGACCACGGGGCGGCGCAAATTCCCTTTGCTCCCCCGTGGTCGGGTGTAGTTTTTTGAGCCAACGCGTTATGGCACAAAAAACCGAAGCACCTCCTCAAGACGACAAGGCGATCACCGCCCGCAACAAGAACCTGGACCTCGCCCTCCAGCAGATTCACAAGGATTTCGGCGAAGGCTCCATCATGCGTCTCGGCGCAAACCAGCACATGGATGTGGAAGCCATCCCTACAGGCAACATCCTCATTGACCGCGCCTTGGGCGTCGGTGGCTTTCCCAAGGGCCGTATTGTCGAGGTGTTCGGCCCCGAGTCCTCCGGGAAAACCACCCTCACGCTCACCGTCGTCGCCCAGGCCCAGAAACGCGGGGGCCTAGCCGCCTTCATCGACGTCGAACACGCTCTGGATCCGGTCTACGCCCGCAAACTAGGCGTCAACATCGACGACCTCCTGGTTTCCCAGCCGTCCTCCGGGGAAGAAGCGCTGCGTATCTGCGAAACTCTCGTCCGCTCAAACGCGCTCGACGTCATCGTGCTGGATTCGGTAGCCGCGCTGGTCACCAAGGCCGAACTCGAAGGCGAAATCGGCGACACCACCGTCGGCGCCCAGGCCCGTCTGATGAGTGCCGCGCTGCGTAAACTCACCGCCCTGATTTCCAAGGCGAGCACGGTCGTGATTTTCACCAACCAGATCCGTGAAAAAATCGGTGTGATGTTCGGCAACCCCGAAACGACTCCCGGCGGCAAGGCGCTCAAGTTCTACGCCAGTGTCCGTTGCGACATCCGGCGCATCGGAGCGATCAAAACGGCGGACGGCACGGTTACGGGCAACCGCACCAAGCTCAAGATGGTGAAGAACAAGGTCGCGCCGCCTTTCACCGAAGCCGAGTTCGACATCATGTACAACGAAGGTATCTCCAACACCGGAGCGCTTCTGGATGTGGCCATTGAACTGGGAGTGGTCGAAAAACGCGGCTCCTGGTTGTCCTACAACGGTTCCCAGCTCGCCCAGGGCCGCGACGCCGCCAAGGAGTTGCTCAAGTCGAACGCTGAGATTTACGAAAGCCTGGAAACGGCCGTCAAAGCCAAGATGGACGCCGTTCCCGCCAAGTAACGCGGCGGAATCCGCGTGCCAAGGCGCGGAGAGTAGCGATAGCGGGACACGGTCTCCGCCTTTCGACTTCTCTTCGCGCCTTTGTTTTTGCGTCATTCGCCACCGGCTTTTCCGTCCCCTCTTTATGCGCTGGGCTACCCCCCTCAAAGATCTCCCGTGGATCGGTTCCCAGCGCGCCCGCCAATTCGAACGGGCCGGCATTCTCACCGCCGCCGATCTGCTCTTTCACTTCCCCAGACGCTGGGAAGACCGCACCCGCTTTGACCGTTTCCCGCACGGCGAATCCGAAACCCCGGTGTGTATTTGCGGCCTGGTCCAGTCCACCTCCATGACCCGGCGCGGCCGGATGCGCATGTTCGAAGCCGTGCTCGTCGATGGCACCTCCAACGCCCTCTCCGGTCAGCTCACGTTGCGCTGGTTCAACCTGTTCTGGGTCGAAAAAGCCATCGCCGTCGGTCAGCGTCTCATTGTGTTTGGAAAACCAAAACGCCGTGGGCGCAAGGTGGTTATCGACCAGCCTGATTTCGAATCCGTCGAAGAGGACGCCGAAACCTCCATTCATTTCGGACGGATCACCCCCATCCACCGGGCCACCGAAGGACTCTCCACCCGGGTCATCCGCGCCCTGATCTGGCGGACGCTTGAGGAACTCCAGCCCCAGGATTTTCCCAACCTCATCCCCGCCTCTCTCGACACGATGCCACGCGCTCAGGCGCTCAGGCTCATCCATTTTCCCGACAGCTTCGCCGATCTCGGCAAAGCGCGCACCCACCTCGTGCTTACGGAGTTCTTCGGGATGCAGCTCAGTATCGCCGCGCGCCGCGCCGAACAACAGGCCCAACCCGGGCTGCCTCACGCCGGCCCGGGCCATTTGATGGAGCAACTGCACCAAAGCCTCCCCTTCCCGCTCACCGACGCCCAGGCCCGTTCCATCGCCGAGATCCGGGCCGACATGACTTCCGAACGCCCCATGAACCGGCTTCTGCACGGCGATGTCGGCGCCGGCAAGACACTCGTGGCCCTCTCGGCCATGCTGCTGGCCGTGGAAGCCGGTTT
>CAMCYN010000187.1 GCA_945883955.1 Akkermansia muciniphila | reverse complement strand
GAAGGTCGCTCCGGGATAAGCCCAGCTCAGTCCATTGCTCCCCGCTCCGTCGGTCAGGAAAGTTTGTCCTTCGGCATTGGTGTGATGCCCCCAGGTGTTCACGAGTCCCTTGGAAAATACCTCCACCTTTTCCGAACGCGGATCATAGGCGAGCACGCCGCCGCTGTTGAGACGCACGACACCCCACGGGGTTTCCATATGCGAATGAATATAAATGCTCTGGCTAAAATACAGCCGCCCATCCACCCCCCAGTGCAGGGAATGTATCGTGTGGTGCGTGTCCTCGGTGCCAAACCCGCTCAAGACCACCCGGCGCTGATCGGCCTTGCCGTCTCCATCCGTATCGGTGAGCTGCAACAGCTCCGTCGACGCCCCTACATAAGCACTTTGCTCCGCGCCTTGTCCCAATTCCGGCTCCAACCCGGTCGGAATAAGCAGGTCCTGCGCAAACAAGGTCACTTTGTCCGCGTGACCGCTGTGTTTGGTGTCCTCCAAAATGAAGACCCGGTCCGTGGGATAAGCCCCGGGCTGGATTTGGGGATAAATCGGAGTCGAAGCCACCCAAAGCCGCCCCCGCGCATCCCAGTTCATGGCCACAGGTTTGGACAACAGCGGGTTCTCCGCCCAGAGACTGATCTCCAGTCCGTCGCCCAACTGGAACTCCGGCCGGGCTATCGGTGTCGGATCGACGGCGTCGGCCGGAAGCACCTTTTCTTCCGGAACCGGTTTGCCTGCTTTTAAGGCCGTGATCGCCTCTTCAGCTCGCACCAGGAACCCGTCAAACTGTTCGATTTCCGCCGCATTCCGCCCCTGTTCGCGTTTGCGGAACCCCAGAATATACGTGAAATTCGCGGGCCGCCACCGGTGGAAAAACAGTTCGTTTTTGCGCTGTAAAGCCTGTCGCAAAGCCTGCGACTGCGCGGAGGAAAGCTCCCGGCCCTTTTTTCCCCAGCCCAACTCGGCCGAGACACCATCCGCCCAACGCTCCAGGCCCGAGACCGAGGGATGAATCCCGTTGTCGGTGAGCGGTTCGGCCGAACCGGTCTGCAAAACGGCCGCTGGATCCACAAACCGCGCGCCACGTTCCGCCGCCAGTTCCCGGATAGCCTGGGTGTATCCGACCAAAAGGGCATTGTGCGCCGCCGGATCGGGCAAGGCCGGCCGCTTGGCCCGCAAATCCTCATGTTTGAGCGGAGCCAACAGCACAAAACGAACGGGTTTTCCCTCATTAGAAGCGGTAATAGCGTCCATCAAAGCGGCGAGATCGGCCTTAAATTTTGCGGCCGAAAACACCGAGCCGTACCGGGTCGGATCCGCGTTCAGATTCGGATCCTTGGAGGCATGGGTCAATTCCTCCAAACTCGCGGCCATCCCGAAGCCCAGAACGGCCACAGTCGGTTTCACCAAGGCGAGCTGTTCGCGAACCCTCTCCATCCCGGCAGTCTCCGGATCAAAACTGGCTCGGGAAACTCCCGTAGGCAAATCGGCGCTGAACGACAGGTTCCTGACTGTAAACGGCACATCCAAAGCATGGTTTACCAAGCGCGATTCGAGCGCCGCCGCCGAACCTTCGCGTTCGAGCAGCGAATCGCCCATTATTAAAATCCGCTCTCCGGCAGCGATTTGAAATGGCTCAGCGGCCTGTACAAGAGCCGGGGCAACCAAAAGCGACAAAGGGAACAAAAAGCGCGTATTCATGGGGAAACAAAAACCGTCGGGGAAACAACCGGCAGAGAGGTGGAAAATTGGGATAAAAAACGATTCCTATCCTCTATGTTCCACCCCGCTCAAAAACGCAAACCGCGTTCCCTACTCCCAAAATCCCCCGACCCCTGCTAAGGACTTCTCCGATGCCAGCCACCAACCCCGAAGCCCTTCCCGAAGCCGCCGCCCGCCTGCTCTGGACCCCCGAATCCATTCTCGTCCGGGTCACCAACGAGCATATTTTTGGCCGGGTCGCTCCGCTCGATATCGACTTTGGGTGCGGGGAAGGCGCTTTTCTGCTGGCGATGGCCAAACGGTTCCCAGAAAGAAACTTCCTCGGCACTGAACGCCTCATTGGCCGCGTGGAAAGTGTTTGCAAAAAGGCGGCTCGCGCCGGGCTCAACAATATCCGCGTCCTCCAGCTCGAGAATCTTTATACCGTTAGCCACATCCTGCCGCGTGAAGCCGTCTCCATCGCCTACGTCTCTTTCCCCGACCCCTGGCCCAAACGCGGCCACCAATCCCGGCGCCTCGTTCAGGACGAATTTGTCGAACAAGTCCGTCTGGCTCTACTGCCGGGCGGCGAACTCCGCCTCAAAACCGACGACCTCCCGTATTTCCAGTGGATGGAGAAGGTCATTTCGCGAGCCAAAGGCTGGGAACGGCTCGAGTGGCCGGAAGATCCCCTTTATCCGATCACCAATTTCGAAGCGCGGTTTCTCGCCCAGGGTCTCCCCATTCACAAAGCTCTCCTTCGGAAACTGCCCTAGGTATTTCCTTGGCTCCAACCAGGAGTCGCTCCGGGAGCGTTCCTAATCCCGTTTGACTAGGCCGCTCATCCGAATGTCGCGGCCCAACCGGCGATACTCGGGATTTAACAACACCAGCCCTTCGTCGGTGGCTCCCGCTCCCAAGCCACCCACGCCCAAAGCCGGCCCTCCGCATATCAGCGGTGTCAGATAGAAACACACCTCGTCCACAAGTCGCGCATCCACAAAAGCGCCCAACACCTCCGCGCCGCCTTCCACCAGGAGTGAGTTAACCTGTCGGCGACCGAGATCCTCCAGAACCGCCTCCAAGGATTGCTGGCTGTAAACCAGAGTCCGGTCCCGAAACGCGTCGGTAAAAAGATGAGACTCCGCCGGAAGCGCCCCGCCCCCGCGCGTCAGAACCACCCGCCAGGGCTGCACTTTGCCGTCCGACATTCCACCCGGGCCGCGCACGGTCAGACGAGGATTATCCACCCGTAAAGTATTTGCGCCTACCAGGATGGCATCCACATGCCGACGCAGCAGGTGGGCATCCCGCCGAGAGGTCGCTCCGCTTAACCACTGAGTTTCGCCGGGCGGCCGGCTGATCCGGCCATCCAGGGAAAGGGCGGCTTTGGCAATGACCCAGGGCCGGCCCGTGGTGATCCAGTGGAAGAAGGCGCGATTCAGAAAAGCGCACTCCTCCTGCAACACGCCGCAGAGCACCTCGATACCGCTGGCCTCCAAAATCCCTACGGCCCGACCGGCATGGGCCGGATTGGGATCCAGCGCCCCGATGACGACCCGTCGCACACCCGAGCGCAGGATGGCCTCGGTACAGGGCGGGGTGCGGCCGGTGGTAGAACAAGGCTCCAGGGTGACATAGAGGGTAGCGCCGCGGGCCAGTTCCGGGTCTGGGAGGGATTGAAAAGCCTCCACTTCGGCGTGGGGCAACCCGGCGCGGCGATGCCAGCCCCGGCCCACGATACGGCCGCGGCGCACGAGCACGGCTCCGACGGCGGGGTTGGGGCTGGTGAGGCCGAGTCCTTTTTGGGCGGCGCGCAGGGCGGCGCGCATAAACCGTTGGTGAAGCATGAGGAGAGACTCTATGGGGGCGAAAAAAAACTCAAACTCCGACCCGTCCCTTTCGGCATCTCCATCCGTAGCAATTTTCGAGGGAACATGAGGAAGACAACCACCGCAAACGCGGCAGCCAACGCCGCAACCAAAGCCACGGTAAAAAAACCGACCGCAAAAGTTCGCCAATGCGAGCGCTGCGCCCGTGCAGGCGGCGTATTTCGGGGAAGCCACCGTCCGGACGCTCAGCGCGAATCCGGCCAGACGGCGGGTGGCACGCCGCGAGGCTGTGATTTAAACCGCTGCTTCGGAATCAGTTTTGTATCCGCAAGTCTGTCAGAGATTCAGAAACCAAAAATAACCTATCAATATGATGACCCTTACTCGTTATCCCGCCTCGGAAGCCACGCCTTGGTCTCCTGCCGAACGCCTGTCCAGCCTGCGCCAGGAGATGGATCGGCTTTGGGAGCTGACCTTTCCGGGCCGGACCGCCTCGTTTTTCACCGGCTGGACCCCCGCGCTGGATCTGTACGACGCTGACGACCGGCTGGTGGCCAAAGTGGAGCTACCCGGCATGCGGCGCGAAGACATCGAGATCTCCTATCAGGAGGGGGTCTTGAACCTCACCGGCGAACGCGCGCCGGAAGCCGCTCAGCAGGGTAAGGAAATCCAGCCCTACCGCACGGAACGGTTCAGCGGGAAGTTCCAGCGCAGTCTCGCCCTACCTGTGCCCGTACAGGTCGACGGGATCCAGGCCACTTATAAAGACGGGATTCTGACGGTCGAAATGCCCAAGAGCGAAGAAGCCAAACCTCACCGCGTGGAGGTGTCCGTCAGCTAACCTGGTTCCGGGGCAGGCGGTGTGGCTGGAAGGGGTTCCTTCTCCTGCCGCCTGCTCTGGAGCCTGTCTTTATTCCTTAACTCTATACTATTATGAGCCTTACATTTGCACCGCGTCCCCATTTTAAATCCTCCGCCACCACTCCCGGCACCGCCCTGCCACAAAGCGAACTGAGCGAAACACCCGACGGGTTTGAGCTCTTTGTGGAAATGCCGGGCGTAACCCGGGAAAACCTCGGGGTCACCATTGAAAACGGTCTGCTGCGGATCACCGGAAAACGCGAGGGGACGCCCCCCGGAGCGCCCGTTCTGCGGGAACTCAGCCAGGGAGACTTCGCCCGTGAATTCCGGCTAGGGTCGACCATTGATACGGGCCGGATTTCGGCCGTCCTTGAACAGGGATTACTACGGCTGACGTTGCCCAAACTCCCCCAGTCACAACTGCGCCGCATTCCGCTTCAGGAAGCCTAGTAGGCAGTACCACGCCCAAGGACACTTGAGGCTGACGGGCGCTCGGCGCGCGCACGGCACGCCTCATTTCAGCCCAGCCTGAACGAGCCTCTGCGAGTGGAGGGCTGGGCTGAATTTCGCAAACCGAATGGCCCTGAAAGAGCGGAATATGGCCGTACAGTTTAGCGTCTCTCGGACTGGAACATTCCACTAGTTGTCACCACGACCCGCCACCACACGACACCGAGAGCCAAGCCGTAAAACTGCGGCCGCTCCTAATGGCGTGGGGCGGCAGGGAGATTCTACCTCCCTTCACAGCCCAACCCGGAGTCCTCGGCGTCGGCGCCGATTCCGAGTTGGGCGCCGGGTTCGGCGGGAGGCGCGAGGGACCCCCGGGGGGGAGAGATTATACACCCCTCCCGGGCAGGGGGTGGGCGCCGCCACGGGTAGCCATGCCAAGAACGGGCGTCTTCCAGTCCGAAAGCTCGCAATGGAGAACAGGAACGACGGACTCCACAACTGCACAACACTCCACAAGAGCCGAGAGGCCGTAAAAGCGCACCACCAAGCGGGGGGGTTAGTTCAGACCGAGGTTGGGCGGGGGGGAGGTCAAAAACTCGAAAATAGGGCCATGTTGGCGCAACAGCCGGACCCACCGGCCCGGCTCCGGCTCGGGCTCGAGATCCAGAAGGGCCCCATCCGGGGTATGAACCACCCAGGTTTCGCGTTTCAGCTCTTCTTCAAGTTGCCCTTTGCTCCATCCCGAGTAACCCGCAAAAACACGCAGAATCGTTCCTTCCTCCTGCACAATCTCGGCGGCCGATTCAATGGTGAGATCATGCCGCCAGTTCCATATTCCCGCTCCCTCCTCCCACCGGAACGCCGTCAGCAACAACTGCTCGGTGCCCACCGGTCCCCCAATATACACCGGCGCCATAGCCAGAATCCCCAGATCCCGTCCGGGCATCAAATCGCCAAGACGTTTCCCGCTGGGCCGGTTGAGGATCATTCCAAAAGCACCATCCTCCGCGTCCTGCATGGAGAGAAAGATAATGCTCTGGGTGAAATTGGGATCCCGGAGGCTGGGATGCGCCAGAAGGAGAGATCCCGCCAGAGCATGAGAATGAGGCTCAAATTCGTGCACCGCATTACCCTGCGAAATCTGGCCGTGGAAACAAGGACGACTGTTGGTGAAAACTCCTCCCCCAAGATCTTGTCCAAAACCTTCAAATAAAAGGAACGCTCTGCGGGGAGAGCCAGCCGCGATCTTGCCCGCAAAGGACCGGTTTGGCGTTCCCGCCACGTTTGTTTCTGGTTTCGTTCTATTTGTGGCTGAGTCCTCTTCCTCCCTCCCGCAGGAGTCTGGTGCAGGCCCGCGATTGGCGATTTTCGCGGGAAACGCCCGTTCGAATTGCGGGTAGAAAATACAGGCTCCTTTGCTAGATTGCCTTTTCCATGTCGCTCCCTGAACAACCCCTCGTCATTGCCGGAAGATCCTTTCGTTCGCGTCTGATGCTGGGCACCGGAAAATTCTCCTCTAATGCTGCTATGGCCGCCGCCCTGGAGGCCAGCGGCACTGAAATTGTCACCGTGGCCCTGCGGCGCGCGGACCTGAGCGGGAAGGCCGATCCTTTCGCCAATATCCTCGAATTCATTGATCCCAATCGTTACCTGCTCCTGCCCAACACCAGCGGTGCCATCAATGCCGAGGAAGCCGTCCGTCTGGCACGCCTGGCACGCGCCGCCGGCATCTCCGACTGGATCA
>CAMCYN010000186.1 GCA_945883955.1 Akkermansia muciniphila | reverse complement strand
CCGAGTGTGGGGGTGATTCGTTGGGATGGTTACAGCGGGCATCCCCAGCTCACCCAAAAGCAGGAGATGGGGTTTATTAAGTCTGAGAAATGGCACTGGCGTTCCCCTTGGTTCTTCAGGAGAACAGGAAATCGAGAGCAACCACAGCCGGCACATAGGAGAAGGCCAAAACTGAAGCCGCCGCCGCTTCGGGCGACATAGAAAAGGAATTCCTGCGATGAGGTAGGTCAGCCTCATGCCGGCAGGTATTTGGATCCCTTTGCGCAACTTTGTTTCAGGCGCAGTGTTCTTAGTGAAGAACTCCAGGCCGGGTGCACGGAGATCTTTTGCGATTAATTTTTAACGACTATGATGAATCGAAGAGAATCCCTCCAAACCATCGCTGCCGGATTCGGCGCCATGTTGGGGTCCGTGATGTTCCCCGAAATCAGTCAGGCTGCAGCCAGACTGTCCGGAGGTCCAAAGCGCATCATCTTTTTCCTTCAGAACCAGGGATTCGATCCTGCGACCTGCATCCCCTCGGGCATGGTGAATAGCGGTTCGTTGGCTGGGGCGAAACTGCCTGAACCCATCGCGGCGCTGGAACCCTTTAAGGAGCGCCTGCATATCATCAATGGATTACACGGCATTCACGCCACCCCTTCGCATAGCGCCTTCTTCGGAGCGCTCGGCGGCTATCGCGGCAGCGATGGCGTCCCGCCCAGCGGGCCGACGATCGACTACGAGCTGAGTAAGGTGCTTCCCGAGACGATGCTGCCTCATCTCTGTATTGGCATGGACTCGATGGAGAACATGAAGGCCAAGCCCACGGTCGCCAACCTGTCGGCGAGCGGCGCAGGCCAGCCCATCTTCATGCACTCGAACCCAAACCACCTCTACCAGATGCTCTACGGTGGTATCTCCGAGGGGGCCATCCGCAAGCAGCATGAGGCGAGATCCGGAATGTTCGATCGTATCGAACAGCTTGCCGCCGCAAACGGAGGCGGCTTGCCGATGACGGACGCGCAGCGCTACGGGCAGTTCGTGCAGGGGTTCCATGACATCAACGGCCTGCGCGACCGGCTCGGCGGCGTGTCCGATAGGCTTCGTGGTTTTGCACCGAAGGTGGACAGCCGTTACGCGCAACCGGAGTTTGAGACTGACTGGCATGACGCTCTGCTCGATCTCGGTGTGTCGGCGCTCAAATCGGGCATTACCAGCGTGCTCACCATTGGGTCCGGAAGGGGTGAAATTTTCGGTGCGTGGAAAGGTCTGGGCATCGATCAGCAGGGCCACAACCTCGGGCACATGCAGCAGCCGGATAATCCCGTTTGGATCAAGATCCGCCAATACAACAGCCGCATGCTGGTGAAGCTGATGCAGGAACTGGAGAGTGTGCGCGAAGGCAGCGGCACGATGATGGACAATACGCTGATCGTTTACACCAGTAACAACGCCGACAAACAGCACACCAGCGGTACGAATTGGCCGGTAATGTTGCTGGGCAATTGCGGCGGCATTTTCAAGTCCGGCCGTTTCACCCAGCTCGATGGGAAGCGTCCGATAAACGCCCTCTACTCGACTCTCTTGAATGCTTCCGGCGTCGAGTGCGACCGGTTCAATATGAGTGAGAAGCTGGCCGCCAAGTTCGACCCCGGTGTTGGACCGCTGAAGGAGCTCCTCGCGTGATCCGCGTTTTTCTCTTTGGTTTCCTCGCCCTGGCGCTCCCCGTTTGCGCCCAGCATTGGCCCCAGGCATCAGGGCCAAATCTCGATTGGAAAGTCGAGGGTCCCGAACCGCCACTGAAGTGGTCTGTCGTCAGCGAAAAGAACATTCTGTGGCGTACCACCCTGCCCGAAGGTGGACAGAGTGCGGTGACCATCTGGGGCGAACGCGCCTTTGTGACAACGCACCGTCCGATGACCGAAACGAGCGACCGGCTCGAGCCTAACATCGTCGCCTATTGTCTCGATGCGCATACTGGCAAGACACTCTGGACCGTGGATCTTCCCGGTACGGACCCGGTGCAGACCGCCGGAATCTTCAGCGACGCGACGGTCTTTGCGCCGATCGCCGATGGCGAACACGTTTGGTTTTTCAACCGTTGCGGCTCGATGGGTTGCTTTGATTTCGATGGAAAACCGGTCTGGCTCCGCAAATTCCGCCCGAGCCCTCGCAACACGAATCGCGAATGCGAACCGGTCCTCGTCGGCGACAAGATTCTTACGGTCGAGGTCCGTAACGAGGAAGCCGCCGGGAAGCTGGAACGGCACAAGGCGGTTCCGGTGGGAGTTGAAGAGCGCGAGGTGTGGACTTACATCCACGCGATTGACAAGAGCACTGGCAAAGTCGCGTGGATTGAAGACGCCGGAACCTCCGTCCATAACACACCTATGGCGGGGCAATTGGCGGACGGACGCTGGGCTGTGGCCCATGGTCGTGGCGGCCCGCATGCTCCCTTGGAAAAGCCCTATGGGGTGAGCCTGACTCTGCTCGACTCCGGCAAGACACTCTGGAGTCAGGAGTTCAACGGCGACTGCTCCCATAACTCTCACTGGAACGCGAAGTACGTGTTCTATTTCCAAGGAAACACCCATCTCGTACTCGACAGCGCAACGGGCAAAGTGCTGCGAACGCAAGACCTCAGCGCAAAGGTGGATTTTACGGACGCTGAGACGGGGACGCGCAAGGTGGGCATCTCGCTGGTGCCCGGCAAGCGCACACCCCTCACGAATCAGACCAATATCGTGGTCGGTGATTGGCACTATTTTCTGGCGCACGACATCACAGCGATCGGCCGAGTGAACATTGAAACTGGCAGGACCGAATATCTGCGCGTTCCGGTGCAGGCGCTCGCGGGAATGGAGCCGAAGTGGATCTGGGAAACGAGTAAGAGCCTCCCGAACGACACGAGGAACTCCCGGGGCATCGACATCGCGACTGACAAACGCGCCAAGGGCACGGGCTGGGGCCATGTGTCGGCGGCGAGCCCGATTCTGGTGAACCGTCACCTTTTTATTCCGACTATGAACGGCACGGTCTATGTCATCGACGCCTTTGCCGAAACGCTCGATGAAAAAGCGCTTATCGCGATTAACGACCTCGGTCCGGCAGGCAAAACCTGGAGCCTGGCGTCGTTCAGTTATGGGAATGGCCGCCTCTGGATGCACACCATGAAAGAGATCCTCTGCATTGGTGAAAAATGAAGACGCCGCGTTTAAATGAGAAACGCAGGCCGCCGGTTTAAGACTATCTCCTAGCTCCCCCTCCCCGTCATGATCCCCCCAAAACCCGCTCCCAAAACCTCACCCGCCTGCGGCCCGGCGCCCTGCACGGCGAGCCTGCGGAATTCGCTTTTCCCGATGCTGTTTTGTGCGGGAATGACGATGTCAGCCGCAGCCGATTCCTACACGCCCGGCGAGCCAGTTCGCGCGGATTTCAAAACTTTCGTTCAGGACTTTCTGGAGAAGCACTGCACCGACTGCCACGGCGAGGACAAGAAGAAGGGGGATCTTACACTGCACGATCTCGGGCCAGTGGACGAGACCAACGCCGCCGTCTGGAAATCTATTTGGGCGCAGGTCGCACTCAAAGAGATGCCGCCGAAAAAAGAGACCCAGCCAGAGGTCATAGACCGGCTGCGTTTCGCCGACTGGATCATCGCGGAACTGCAGGGAGTCATGAAAAACAAGGGAGGTTTTCGGGCCCATTTGGATCCGAAAAAGGGAAACTTCGTTGACCACGCCTTGCTCTTCGGACCGATGCCCAATGGCATTGAGCTGGTGCCGACCTCCTCGCCCGCCCGCATCTGGCGAGTGACGCCCCAGGAGCACATCACTCGGCTCAACGAGTTGATTAATATTGAGCCAAAATTCGATCCGGCAAAGCCGGGTCAGCGCACCCATGGCGATGCCGTTCCCACGAACCACGGTGGCGAACTGAAGCTCTACTTTGGCACGGATAATATCCTGCGCTGGGACGGAGGCACGGTCGCGTACGCCACGTCGGTAAAGAGCGTGCCTGAGGTACTCTCTTCGGCGCGTAAAATTGGCCTGAAGAACTATCCCGATTTTTACACCGTCAACAGCGCCGAGGCGACCCAGGTTCTGGGCATGGCGGAGGACATTCTCAAAT
Source organism: Akkermansia muciniphila (assembly GCA_945883955.1). Classification (GTDB taxonomy): domain Bacteria; phylum Verrucomicrobiota; class Verrucomicrobiia; order Chthoniobacterales; family Chthoniobacteraceae; genus Chth-196. The sequence continues at coordinate 2,539 of CAMCYN010000186.1, read as the reverse complement.
ATATGGCCTACGGGCCGCTCAGCATCGCCAACCCGGAACAAATCACTGACGACCCGAAAACCTACGACAAGGTGAAGCCTCCGGGCGATCTCCGCGGATTGCCCACGGCCCTTGTTTACAGCACGAAAGTCACCCGGCCACTGACGCCGGTTTACGATTTAATGAAGGCGACTGAGGTCACCGACGAGCTACTGCGCGCCGCCGTGGACTTCCTCTTCGAGGCCCTTACGTTTCGGCCTGGGACGCCGAAGGAATGCGACGTCTATCTGGGCATCGTCAAAGATGCCATTGCCAAGGTCGGAGGGAAGGACGGCGTGTTCATGGGCCTCTCGGCCATTTTTCTCGATCGCGACGCGCTCTTTCGCCCGGAGCTTGCCGAAACAGGGCAGCCCGACAAACACGGTCGTGTCATGCTACAGGACTGGGAACTGGGTCTGGCCGTTAATCAGGCGATGGGATACCTCAAGCCCGACGAGACGCTCCGCCAGGCGATCCTCGACGGCCGGATGAGAACGCGGGAGGACGTGAAGCGTGAAGTCGGCCGCATGCTCGAGGACGACAGTGTTCGCAAACCGAGGGTGCTTCAGTTCTTCCGGGACTATTTCGATCACGATCTAGCCGGAACCATTTGCAAAGACACCAAAGCGCTGGCGAACGCGGGCATCTCCAATAAAGGCGCTTCCCATTACAGAGCGATGTTCGACGCGGTCGCGAGTACGGACCGGCTGATTGAGCTGGTTCTTGAGAAGGACAAGGACGTCCTCAAAGAGTTACTCACCACCCAGCAGGTCGTGGCCACTAAGAATGACAACACTTACTTTGGCACTTTGGTCGAGGGGAAGGCTCAGGCCGAGGCCACGTCTGCGACGAAAAAACCGGCCAAAATTGTCGCGTTGGAGATGAGCGTAGCCGAGTTGGAAGCCAAGTTGAATACCACCCCTGAGGATGTTGAAATCCAGAAGGCGCTCGACCATCAAAAGCAATTGCTGGCGACGGCGGAGAAGAAGACCGACAAGTCGACGACCGCACAGAAGCGAGGGAGCAGCGATAAAGCCAATGTCGTCGCGGCGGACCTTAAAGGGCCGGTGACCTATGCCCGCGTCGGCCGCCGTTCCTATGGGGCTGGCTCCTTAGGGCCCGGACGCATTCTGGCCACGGCCCCCGAGGGGCAGCGCCTCGGGATCCTGACCCAGCCCGCCTGGCTGGTGTCGCAATCCGACGCCATGGACAATCACGCGATCCATCGAGGCATCTGGATTCGCGAGCGATTGCTTGGCGGCGGCATTCCCGATGTGCCGATCACGGTGGATGCCCAGCTCCCGGTCGAGCCGGAGCACACGCTTCGTGAGCGCATGCGTGTGACGAAGGCGGAATACTGCTGGACGTGCCACAAGAAGATGGACCCTCTGGGACTGCCGTTCGAGATGTACAACCACACCGGGCTTTTCCGCACCACGGATCTGGGCAAGCCCGTGAACACCACCGGCGAAATCCTGGATTCCGGCGATCCCAAACTGGACGGCCCCGTCGGAAACGCGCTCGAGATGATCGCGAAACTCGCCAGCAGCGAACGCGTCGAGCAGGTGTTTATCCGGCATGCCTTCCGCTTCTGGATGGGACGAAACGAAACGCTCAACGACGCTCCGGTCCTTCAAGCCGCAGCCGCCGCATACCGGGACAATGGCGGTAGCATGAAGGCGCTGATCGCTTCGCTCCTCACCTCCGACGCCTTCCTTTATCGCAAGGTGGAACGTGAGCCGAAGACGACAGCGGTGACGGGAAAAGAAAACCAAGCTCTGGCTGATTCAGGAGGACGAGCAATAGAGTAGGGAGACACGTTTGGTTTTCGGCCACGACCAATCCGTGTCCGTGTCTCCCCCTCATCGAACCGGACGGGCGGATTTCCCGCATCCGGCTCTCGGAGACTGTTCTCCGGTTCGCTTCATGAGTTCCACCGTGCCGCATAGTCTGGCATTTGATATAGGCCGTACTTCTCCTTCAGGTTTTGGTGGGTGTATTCGGGAGCGTATCGTCCTCGGCTTTTGGCGTGTTTCTTCCACAGCCACAGCCTCACGCGCTCCTCCACATACCACTGCATTTTCGCAAAGACCTTTGTGCTATTACCGCAATGGAAGTATCCAGCCCAGCCCCTCACTCTCTGGTTGATCCTTTGAATGACCTCTTCTGGTCCTTTCCAATGCGTGTCTCGCTCTGTTTCTTCGCGTACGGCATCCCGCAGGTTCTGGGTGCTTTTGGCGCTTGGTTCACAGTGCGGATAGTTCTTCCGGCTGCGTCCCTTGCACCAGCTTAACCGGAATCCAAGGAACTCCAGTCCATCTTTGGCGAAGTCCACTACTTTGGTCTTCTCCTCGTTGAGCTTGAGCCTTCTTTTCTCCAGCCACGCTTTCAGCCGCCGATACGCTTCTGCGCCCTGCCCTTTCCGGCAGAGCACAACAAGGTGAGTAGCGCGGGGAAATCTCACCCCCACGCCCTCTCAGAACCGGACGTGAGGCTCTCGACTCATCCGGCTCCCATTCAG
>CAMCYN010000185.1 GCA_945883955.1 Akkermansia muciniphila | reverse complement strand
CCAGGAACAGCGCCCTTGCTGCTACGCAGCAGCCCTGCGGGCCCGGGCTTGTCCCTAGCTGGAACAACAAAAAACACTCCGAAAAACTGCCGCCAGCGGGTGGAATTTATAACTGTCGCTGAAGCGATTTATAATTGTCGTTGCGCGACTCAGCCCAAAAGCGTGAATTGGCGTTATCTCCTGGAGGAGATGCGGAAGTCGCATTGAGTCATGTCGCTTCGCAGCTTGTTTTGATCAAGCGCGACGACCTGTGTGTCTGTGCGCTAGCCACGGAGAGTGGCGGAATTTCCGGTGCCGTGAATCGCCTATGGTATCCCGTTGGGAAAAAGCGGGAGCCTCGCATTTATAGAGCCGTGGCCGTCCGGTTTTAGATTCACCTCGGTTCGCAGACCACCACCGAGGCTCAGGATGCCAGGAAGCAACGGGAGTTGCTCGTGATTCGCTGGGAGCAGTGAGCGCAGCCTAGCAGCGAGTTCGGTCATCGCGGTGTCGCGGCGACGGTCCCAATCGCCCGGCTCGTTTTCGGGACGAAAGTTTGCGGTGAGCTCCTGCGCCTTGAGGCGGGCGAATTCAGGTTCGAGGAAAGCGCTCGTGCGTCCGGCGGTGGCGTCGTCGAGGTCGAACACTTCGCGCAGCGTCGAGGCATGGAAGCGAGCGATCTCGCGCGGGTCGTTTTCCACAGCGCGCAGTTCACCGAGTTGGCTGATGAATTCCGCAAACGCCGTTTGCTCGTTTGTCGTCAGCTTGGTGACCGGAGTTACGCCGGATCTCTGCGCCGCGGTCTGCGCAGTAGCCTGCTGCGCAATGACCAGCACGAATTTGCCAGCGCGCTGCCCCATTTGGTCGATGCGACCGAAGGACACGACAACCTCGCCGTCGCGAGTGGGCAGGCGATTGTTGAGTTCGGCGATTTTCGCTTCGGCATCTGTTCGAGCGGCAATTTCGAGCTGCGCCTGCGTGCGCAATTCTTTGACGCTCAGCGTTCCCGCTGGTCGCCCGTTCATCGGTTCGGGCATTGCACGCTCCGCCGTTGAATCGTCGACCCTGCCCACCGTGGTAGCGGCGGCACGCAGTGAGTTATTCTCGCTCCGCAGGTGCCATCCGGCGCGCGCGAGCCACGCGACTATGAAGAATGTCAACGGCCACAGCCAGATCGGACCAAGGGTCCGTGTGGTTCTAACGGTCTTTAATGTTGCTGCTTTCATAAAGTTTCGAGCGCACCAAAAGCGCTTTGATATCATTTTCGAGCCTCCCCGGGACCCAGCAGTGGTAAAAACTCACTGCCGGTCATATCGATGATTCCGCCGAACTTCTTGGCCTCGATGAGTCGATCCGGCGGCAGTGTGGCGAGCAGCGCGGTGTCGAGTTCGGCAAAGGATCGGCGGCGCGCTTCCAACCACGCGGAATATTCGTTCTGCGGACGCGACGCGGCGGAGAGTCCGGCCCGCTTCATCTCAACGAACCGTTCGCGAGCGACGCGCACGAGCGGTTCGCGCGACGCCTCGTCAAGACCGGCCAGTTCCCCGAGCAGCGTCGCATAAAAGCGCGCAGCCTTCTCGGGATCGGACTCCAACCTCTGCGCCTCGCGCGCGCCGCCGAAGAAGTCGCCAAAGTCCATCTTCGTAGCAAGTTCCCGCGCGAGACGTTCGCGCTCAGCGGGGTCCGGATTTTCTTTTAGCGTTCGTAATCTTTCGAATTCGCGCGCCTTCGCGGCGAACCGTAGCGCTAGGTCTTCGACCTGCCCGTAGGAGACCACCACCTCCGTTTCGATCTGATCGAGCTGGCGCTGGAGCGCTGACAGTTTTTCCTCGGCCGCGTGGCGGCTGTTCTGCGCGGCACGCAGATCATTCCACGCCGCAAGCACGTCGCCACCGCCGCCCCCTTGCGTAGCCGGAGCGGAAGCGCCTTCCGGCGTGCGGCCGGCAGTAACGGAGATTGAAGCGTGTGCGGCGCGTTCGGCGATGAGGCGGGCGTTGGTTTCCTGCAGAAATACGACGGGCAGCGCGGTGAGCGCGATGGCGGCGACGGCGAGTTTGGCGGGTGTGTGAGACATGAGCGTGGTGAAAAGGAGAATGGACGGTGAGGCGACGGTGCCGCCCGAAAGCGCCGCAGCCGCCATTCCCGCCTGCGCTGGCAGCGTGCTCTGGAGTGCCGCAGCACCCGTAAGTAGCGCAGTAGCTGAGGTTCCGACTCCGCGCCGCCGCAACCGATCGCCGAGTGTCCTCAATGCGCGTGATACGCGCTGGCGCGCCGCCGCTTCACTGATCCCGAGTGTCGCTGCCATCTCCGTGTAGCCCCGATCTTCAAAGTAGTGCAGCACCAGCGCCTCCCGTTCCGTGGCGCTGAGCGCGCTGAGTTCATCGTCGAGCGCCGACCACTGTCCCGCGTCGTGCAGCATCTCGACAGATTCCCGTGCTAGTGCGTCGTGTCGCGCTCGTGCCCGAGCTTCTCCGCGTACCGCCCGCGCACCGAGATAACTCGCCGCCCGATGCAGCCAGCCCGCGAGACTCTCGCGCCCGGCGAGCCACGCCGCCTTGCGTGCCAGAAGCGCGAAGACCTGCTGCGCCACATCGCGGGCCAGCTCCGCATCGCCGGTGCGCCGCATTGCCGTGCCTAGAACCATCCGCTGATGCACCGCTACCAGCGCAGAAAACGAAGCCTCGCAACCGTCGCGCAGATAACGCGCGAGCAGTTCGGCATCGGAAGGTGAGAGAGTGGCGGCAGGCATCGCTATACAGTTCCCCGGCGAGCGGGCGCATGTGACAAAAAATTTCAGCCGCGGACAAATACGAATGGATAAGATACGCACGGATGCTCTTGTAGCCGCCACGCCTGCCGGCGACGGCGAGGAACTCCTCTCCTACGCCTCTCGCCCGGCCCTTGTTCTCCAACAGTCGGACTCCAGCTCAATCCAATGGGTTGCTGTGCACAAAAGTACCATAACCGGGCACAAGATTCCCTCCGGTGGCCGGTATACAACTCGTACACCCCATTTCATCGCCAATCATACGTTCCAACCAAAGGCAGACCCTCTAGCTGATCCACGCCGCAAGGGGTGGGGCGCTGGTTGTGGTGTGTTCGCTCCTCATCAAAGGAGGATCGCCTGCCTGGGGCGCCTTTTGACCAAAAACACTCTCTTTCCATGAAACTTCACATACCGCTCCTTTGCGCCTGCCTCGTTGCCCGTGCCGTCATCGCGGCAGAGGAGGAAGGCTTCACCCCGATGTTCAATGGCCGGGACCTTGCCGGCTGGACGGCCTGCAATATTGCCCCGGAAACCTTCAGTACACGCGATGGGTTGGTCGTCACCAGCGGTCTTCCTGTCGGAACACTACGCACCACGAAGATGTACGAAAACTGCATCATAGAGTTCGACTGGCGCCATCTGAAGTCTGGTGGGAACTCCGGGCTGTTCCTGTGGGCTGACGCTTTACCCGCAACCGGCTCGCCCTTCTCACGAGGCATCGAGGTGCAGGTCCTCGATCCTGGGTTCAACGTGCCCGGCAAAAATGAGAGGTACAGCACTCACGGCGATCTCTTCGCTGTGAACGGCGCCGCGCTCACACCAGCAGGGCGCATCTCGCCAAACGGCAAACGCAGTTTCCCGAGCGAAGAGCGCACCAACCCTTCGCCGGAATGGAACCATTACCGCGTCGTCGCGAATAACGGCGACATCAGCCTGAGTGTGAATGGCAAGGAAGTGACCATCGCCAAGGGCGCTTCGCCTCGGAAAGGTTATCTCATGCTGGAGTCCGAAGGTTCCGAGGCGCACTTCCGCAACCTACGGATTAAAGAGTTGCCCAGCACCAATCCCAAACCTGAAGAAATCGCCACAGAAGGGGATGGTTACACCCCGCTGTTTACAGGCCTTGATCTCCGCGGCTGGAAGGTTCCAGAGGGCGACAATGGGCACTGGAAAGTTGTGAAGGAACTCATCGACTATGACGCGGAAAGTGAATCCGGGATGGCCGATAAAAGCCTGTGGAGCGAACGAGAGTTTGGCGACTTCCAGCTCATCGTCGATTGGCGCCTCAAGGAAACGCCCTTTCTCAATCCGGGCGTCTATCACATCCTACCCGATGGCAGTGAGGAGCCCGGCGCCGACGGCAAACCCCAACCCCACCCGCAGCCCGATGCCGACTCCGGGATCTATCTGCGCGGTTTGAGCAAGTATCAGGTCAATATCTGGAACTGGCCCGTTGGTTCGGGCGAAATGTATGGCGTGCGGCGGGACGCTGCCCTGCCGGCGGAAGTTCGCGCGGCGGCTGTGCCGAGGCTCAGAGCCGACAATCCTGTGGGCCAGTGGAACCGGTTCGACATCACAGTACGAGGCCGCACGGTGACCGTTCTGCTCAATGGCAAAGTCGTCCTGCCCGGAGTCACCATTCCTGGATTACCCGAGCGCGGCCCCATAGCCCTCCAGCATCATGGGAGCAAAAAGGACGGCGCCTGGAATAGCGCTCCTTCACTCGTGCAGTTCCGTAACCTGTTTATCCGGGAGCTGAAGTAACGAGGTTCGCTTTGCCAGACGGAAGGTCAGGGGTACGATTCGCGGTCGCGGAATGGCGCGAATTTCCTCAAAAGAAAGCACCCCTGCAAAACCAGACTCCGACCGAAAACACACGTCCCCCTTTGCTCAAGAACACCGCCTGTTGCCACGATTGAATCTATGAAAATTCGAAACCTTCTCCCACTCCTGCCATTGGTCGCGATGGCTGTTCTTCCCGCTTTGGCTGAGAACAACACGCCACCGCAGGGGTTTACTGCGTTGTTCAACGGAAAGGATCTTTCGGGCTGGTATGGCTGGGGAACTCAGGATCCTTCCGATTTTTGGAAGATGTCCCCGGAGGAGCAGGCGGCTTATAAGAAAAAATCCGTCGAAGGTGGTCTCTTGGACAAAAACGGCAAGCCCCGCGAAGACCATGTCAATTCGCACTGGAGCGTCAGCAACGGCGAACTCATCAACGATGGGCAAGGCTTGTATCTCACCACGGAGAAAGACTACGGCGACTTCGAGTTGATGCTCGAATACAAAGCCCTTCCCGAGGGCGACAGCGGAGTGTATCTGCGCGGCATTCCGCAGGTGCAAATTTGGGATTCGACCAAAGGCGATCCACGCGGCCTCGGGCAGGACAAGGGCTCGGGAGGCCTCTGGAACAACAGCAAGGGTGCGCCAGGAAAAGATCCCTCAAGCAAGATGGACAAGCCTTTCGGGGTATGGAATACGTTCAAAATCCGAATGATTGGAGAACGTGTGACCGTTGTTTTTAATGGCGCAACAGTGGTCGATAATTGCGTGCTCGAAAACTTCTTCGCGAACAAAAAAGCCGGCTACATCGCTTGGGCCAAACCGCCAGGCGCCCCGGCCACGGACAACCCGCCCGCAAAAAAGGAAGTCCTCGCCAACGGTTGGATCAAAGATCGTGTCTTCCCGCGAGGCCCTATCCAACTCCAGACCCACGGCAGCGAGATTCGCTGGCGGAACGTGTATATCCACGAAATCACTCCCGAAGAGGCGGACAAAGAACTTCGAGCACGCGACACCGAGGGCTTCGTGGAACTGGTAAATGGAAAGGATCTCAGTAACTGGCAAAATGCCGTCGAGAGCTACGAAGTCAAAGACGGGGCGATCGTTTGCAAACCCAAAAAGGGCGGCGACCTGCTCAGCAAAGAGGAGTACGAGGACTGCATTATCCGGGTGGAATTCAAACTCCCTCACGCCGGTAATAACGGCATCGCTCTGCGAACTCCCTTAGGCGGGAAGTCCGCAAGCGACGGATTCGAGATCCAGGTCCTGGATACCGACGGCTACAACGAAGAGCATAAAGATCACCCGCTGCTGCCCACCCAGTATCACGGCTCCCTTTATCACTGCGTCGGAGCCAAACACGGGTACTTGCGGCCAGTCGGCATGTGGAATTACGAAGAGATTGAGGTCCGTGGTCAAAAGATCATGGTGACACTCAACGGAACCAAGATCCTCGACGTGGACTGCGACACCTTTGATCGCAGCCAGATCGCGCATCCTCCGAAAGGACTCGATCGCCGGAGTGGGCACATTGGACTCGCGGGCCACAACGACCCCGTGGAGTTCCGGAGCTTCAAGGTTAAGCGGCTCTAACGCGCAATTCAGTCCGGAGAGACAAAACGACGCTCGAGGCCAAATGGCGACGAGCTACTTCTCAAGCAATTCAACTTTATGGAACATCAGGTGCCCCGCAGTACTTGACCCCCGCCATTCAACCACACTAGCAAATCGAATCTTCCCGATATTTGCGTAGTCATCGCCGTCGATAGGGTCGCCGCCCGGCAGAACCACCTGGGCTCCATTTTTCCAGAACTTACCGCCCGCTCGCTTAAAATTCTCAAGCGGAACAGTCGCCTGAATCCATTCGTCCTTACCCGTAAAATTACCGCCACTGAACCAGCCCACCTTTTCGTCTTTTCTTGGGGTATCTCGGATCAATTGAAGAATGAAACCCGTCGAGCTGTCGCTTCGATACCAAAAACGTACCGCTGAATACTTCTTGGGGTTTAGCGTCCCAGCTGGGAAAGTCTTAGTGTAACCTGGATCTGTTCCGGGCTTTGCATAGTCAATGGAGAGCTCCAGCACTTTCCTGTGCTCGGGATCATTTGTCGTCACCACCTTGGCCTTTATCAAATGAAGGATAGACGTTTTGGG
>CAMCYN010000184.1 GCA_945883955.1 Akkermansia muciniphila | reverse complement strand
GAGGAGGAGCGTTGGCGGTGTCTATTGACGTATATTTTCCGTCGGTGGCTGGGTGGAAAATGGCTGGGCCAATTGCCCGCTGATGCCGAACGATTCCTGAGCGGCTAACCCCGGATAGTCAGCCCACAAATACACTCCGAAAAACCGCCAGTTTACCTGTGGTTGCGCAATCCCATTCCCGTTTTTAGGCTAAAATACCCGGCAATGGCCCATTCTCATCCGGGCAAAGTGATTTAATGGTCGGACAATGGTCAAAATCTAGCGTTTTGGCCCGAAAACGCCCGAAGTCCGACAGACTCCCAGCGCACACAGGGATAGGCTCTAAGCCGTCCCCTCTGCCAGCGCTGGACGACAATTCGCTCCGCGCTCCGAATACGACCGGCGTTATCAACCGCTTCGGATTTCCTCAATAAAAGCGCCGTCCCCACCTTCCCACAATGCACCACTCTTTGGCTCAAAGCGAAATCCTTTATTCACATAAAACGTCGCACAAAACTTCATATAAGAGGCGTACTCCTCTATGAGGCTTGCGACCGATAACCATGGCACACCTTATCGATTAAGGGCACCGTTGAAAATTGACACCCCCTGGATTTCAAGAAAGTTTCCCTCTGTAAAATGATCTCCTGTTTGCGGATTTGTTAAGTTTTCAAAGTGTCCTCCATTCATTTTTGTACTCCTACTTTGGCGCATTTTGGCTCCAGTCAATCCCCTGAACTAAATGTATAATTGAGGGAAGCGATAAATACCCAGCCGATCCCGGCAGGCGGTCTGAACCTATCGCTCGGTGAGGAATCCGTCTTTGAGCATTTGTTTGCGCACCTCATCCAGCACCTCCCCTACCGTTTTATCCAGACGCGATGGGTTAAGCGTAGAGGCCACCCCAGACCATAACAACTGGTCCCGCTTTAAGGAAAACACCGTCACTTCAATCCAATACTTTACGTCAGTACGGTAATATCCAGGCATGTAATATCCCGAATAATACGTCCGGTGATACGCCCCATATCCCCCAGAGGTCCAGCCGGGCACATAGTTGCCGGGCACATAAACTTGTTCATTTTCCCGTGCCACAAGACGCAAAGTGAGGATCCCATCAAACCGCTGCTTTTTCAGGATAACACGCCAGCGCTTTTCATCCTCCATGACCTCCTTGCTATTAAAGTCATTATAGGAGACCCGAAACGCACTGTGATACGAGGCCATTTTATCCTCAGCGATCCGACGCGACGCCTCATCTTTGATAAGCGCTACCACCATAACCTTCTGTAACCTTTGGGAGTCCACCGTGACATTTGGCGCCCGCCAACTGCGCACAATATGCGTAGTCGTACATCCGGCCATGAGCACGTATACAACCGCCAATATCCACTGGATCCTCATAAAGTAGAACAAAAGAACACCGATCCTAATACCGACATTCTCCGGATTTATTAACGAAGCAGCCTTCCTTATTTCCGCATAAAAGCCAACCGCCACCCATACCCAATCCCATACCCAATCCCATACCCAATCCCAAACCCCATCCGAGGCCCATCCCCACATGTGCCTGCCACAAGCGCCCGCTTTCTCCACTCTTTCTCCACTCTTTCTCCGATCAACCCAGCCAGGCCCACCACCCGGACACCCACAAGAACGCTGTCGCCCCAATCTTACATCGTTTTGAGAGGCATAGACGCGGCCCTACCAGGGGCATTGTCGCGCACCAGCACAGTCCTTATTTAAAATCCGTGCGTTCCCTCGTCTGTCTCGCCTTTTTGCTGCCCGGATGCGGACACCCCGCCCGCACACCTCCCCCACTCACCCAGCAAGCCTACGTCTGGCAACGCGACTGGACTCCCGAGGTCAGCGCCTCCGTCCAAAAGGCCAACGCCCATCTCGACGGCCTCGTTCTTCTCAGCGCTCAAATCCGGGCCTTCCCCAGTCCCCACCCCCAGCCTTCCACCGCATCCGCCGGGCACGTTTCCCTCGATATCCGGCGCCCTAAACTCGACTGGGACGCACTACGCTCCTTCGGCAAACCAGTCGCTCTCGCCCTCCGAATCGACGGACAAACCCTTCCTCCGACTCAACCCGTGACGGAGCTCATCCGCAACCTGCTCCAAACCGCCACCGACCACTCCGTCACCGTCAGTCATTTCCAAATCGATTACGACTGCCCCGAAGCCGCCCTCGCGGTCTACCGCGCGTGGCTTCGTCCAGTCCGCTCGGCCGTGGCTCCCCTCCCCCTGCGCGTCACAGCACTTCCCGCCTGGCTCAAACGGAGCGACTTCGTCGGACTCCTCACGGAGGTAGACGGATTTGTGATTCAGGTTCATTCCGTTCCCACGCGTCTGGAGCGTGAACAGGCCGCGCTCTTCGATCCGGAACGAGCCGCGCGCTGGGTCAAACAAACCGCCCAACTCGGCCACCCATTTTCCGTCGCGCTGCCTACCTACACAGCTTTGGTCGGATTCGATCCTCAGGGACGTTACCTCGGCATGGCCCTGGATGGCATTCAACCCTCGTGGCCGGCGGGCACTCGCATCAGCGAATTCGGAGCGGACGCCGAAGACCTCGCCCGTTTTGCCAAACAGCTTCAAACGAACCGACCTGCGGGACTCGAAGGTGTCTTCTGGTACCGGCTTCCGGTCGGGAGCGGCCAGCGCAACTGGCGATGGCCCACATTCGAGGCGGTCTTGCAGGGTCGGGTGCCCACACACCGGCTCGAAGCCCGTACAAACGGCGCGGGCCTCGTCGACATCAGCCTTCACAACACCGGTGAGGCGGAGGAACGCCTCCAGTCCAGTGTCTGCGTCCGCTGGCAAACCGGCGCGCCACTAGCCGTCGAAGCGTTGCCGGGCTGGACCACCTTTCAATCCGGACACGAGATCCGGTTCACGCGCACAGCACTGCCCCTTCCCCGATTGCTACCCGGTGGGCAGCGTGCTATCGGCTGGATTCGTTTTCCAAATAACACACCGCTTCATGTGGAAATCCCTCATTAACAGAGCCTCTCCGCTGGTATTTCTGGCCTTCACTCAGGGGGCCGGCGCCACGGGAGATTTCCTTTCAGGCCGCTGGCTGGACAACGGAGGCAAGGCGTCGGCGATGTCGCCCGAATTCTTTTGGCACATGGAGCTTCACCGTATGGCGGCCCCATTTCAGGCGGAGGAACGCCGGATCGTCCCCCCGGAAACGTCGTCGGAGAAAGAAAACGATCCCTCACCGCTGATCCGGTTTACGGGCGAAATCGAGCAGCGCGAATTTGCCGAGGCCATCCGCACCAAACGGATCAACCCGCCCGACCCGGACCGGGCGCTGGCCCAACACCGGGCGAGCCGGGAGCAGGTAGCCGCGAGCCGAGCCGACGCCCCAGCCGGGGATACGCTCGAAGAGTTCGCGTCCGAGTTCGCCGATTATCACCGGGGCGCGCGGGCATTTCGCCAAAAACACTTCGAAGCCGCACAAGCCGCTTGGGAGGAATTGTTGCGCCGACCCGAAAACGAACGCCATTACCGGACCGTCTGGGCCACGTTCATGTTGGGCAAACTGGCCCTCGAACGAAAAGACCCGGCGGCAGTGACCTACTTTCAGCAGACGCGCCGGCTGGCCCGAGCCGGGTTTGCCGATGGCCTGGGGCTGGCGGCGGACAGTTACGGATGGGAAGCCCGCTCGGAATTAAAACGGGGCCGTCTGGAAAAGGCGGCGCAGCTTTACCTGACCCAACTCGCGCTCGGCGACAAGAGCGCGATTGTTTCCCTCAAGGCCCTCATTCCGGACCGGCCTTCGGTGGAAGGCATGCTCAACTTCGGCGAACAACCGCCGGAAACCGCCACGGACGCCGAACGAGTGGCCTGGGAAAAGGCCCGCGAACCCGAAGTACAAACCCAGCTCGAAACCGCCGCCTCGAGCCCTCTTTTGCGGCGTCTCGTGACCGCTCATATTCTGGCCACAGAAACGGCGTCGGGAACGTGGAGTTATGGCACGGAGAGCTCCGAGGAAAATCCACCCGCGCGCTCGCGCGGCAAACGCTGGCTGGCCGTGATGGAGCGACTTCCCGAAGAGCCGCTTGAAGACGCCGATCACCTCGGCTGGATTGCCTACACCGCAGGGCGTTATGAGGAAGCGGCCCGGTGGTTGAAAATCGCCGACCCGGCTTCCGCCACCAGTCTCTGGCTCCAGGCCAAACTCGAGCGGCGCGCCGGCAAACTCGACGCCGCCGCAAAATCCATGGCCGCAGCCTGGCAACTCGTCCGGAACGATCCGGCCAACGCCCTCACGGCCGAAAACTCCGGATTCCAGTATCTCCCCACCCAATCGGCCGCAGGCGACCTGGCCGGTCTGCACTTAACACGCGGCGAATTTCTGACCGCCATGGAAGTGTTCCTCCGGGGCAACCTCTGGGAAGACGCCGCCTATCTGGGCGACCGGGTGTTGACGGTCGACGAGCTCAAAAAATGCGTCGACCAGCACTGGCCCGAACTTCCCGGCGAAGTGAAGTCCGACCCCTCCCGCACCGCCACAAATACCCAAATCCGCTGGATGCTCGCCCGCCGGCTGGTCCGGGAGGATAGGCCCGGGGAAGCGCACGGTTATTTTCCGAAGGAACAACGACCGGCCCTGGAACGTTACCTGGCGGCGATCAAGACGGCCGAAGATTCCAGACATTCCAAACCTCAACGCGCCCGGGCTTATTTTGAGGCCGGATGGATCGCCCGCTTTGACGGTATGGAGCTGATGGGCTGCGAAGTAGAACCGGACGGATTTTCGACCGGCGGCTCTTTTCCGCCGGGCGATCTGGACGTGGAACGTCGCGACGGGATTCAGTTGGTCGAACAGTTCGATTCGAAAACGGGCAAGTCGTGGACGGAAAAGAAGCCGCTTAAATTGGTCATCCCCGCCACCGCTGAGGAGAAGCTGCGCCTTGGTAAAAGCCAGCCTCTGCCCAACAAACGGTTTCATTACCGGCACGTCGCGGCTGGTCTGGCGTGGAAAGCGGCCGGGCTCCTCGGCGACGGCACGCCGGAGCTTGCCGACGTACTCAATTCAGGAGGCTCCTGGATCAAGGACAGGGACAAAAAGGCCGCAGACCGGTTCTTTCAGGCGCTCGAACAACGTTGCGCAAAAACCGAGATCGGTCGTGCGGCCCGGACCCGCCACTGGTTTGTGCCCGTGCTCGGCCCCTGGAGCTCGACCTACACGCCGGCCCCGGAGCGGTAAGCCGCCACGGCCAACATCCAACCGCACTGCGGCTTATTTGCCGTACTCCGCCCAGGAGCTGCTTGTCTCCCAGACGCGCACCCGCTCCAGCGAGACACATTTCCGAACGGCATACGGCCTTTGAGGCCCGTGGGTGTACGCCGTAAGGCTCGTGTGCAAATGATCGTAGATGGCTTTGGCGAGAATCTCCGTCGTCGGATCCTTCCCCTCGAATCCGATAACCCGGTCGCCGTACATTTCTTTGAAGGACGCAAACTGCGGGTCCTGCGTGTTCATACACATCGAGTGATCGAAGTTTTCGATGAACTCACCGACCAGGGTTTTGACCACCTTGAAGTCGCACACCATTTCGTTGGAATCGAGCGTCTCGGCCGAGAGCACACATTCTACCCGGCGCGTGTGTCCATGGGGAAAGCGGCACTTGTCGGGGTGTTTGGACAACATGTGTCCGCTCTCCACCTCAAAACTTTTACAGACTCGAAACACCATAAATTAAAATTAGCGGGCGCCTTTGAAGAGCCGGTTAACTGCGCTGACCACGCCGTGAATCGAGGCCAGTTCAATGTGGGTATTTACTCCCGCACCCCAGCTCCGGCGGCCATCGGCGCCACGGACCTGAATATACGAGATCGCACTCGCCTCCGTTCCGCTGCCCAACGAATGCTCCCGATACTCGGTGACTTCAAACGGCGGCACGCCGGCTTGAAGCAGCGCGTTTACAAACGCCGCAATCGGCCCGTTGCCTTCACCAGTGACGTCCAGCCGCTGACCCTCCCGGCTCAACGAGGCACGACACCGAAACACACCGCCACTTCCATCGGCGTGAAAATGCTGGAGCGCTAGCGGTTGGACACACTCGACGTATTCCTTCCAGAACATCGCCTTGAGTTCCGTCCCAGTGACTTCCCGTCCCAGAATATCGACTGCGTCATTCGCCAGGGGTCCGAATTCGCGTTGCATGTCTTTTGGGAGGTCTATCCCAAACTCGCTCTCCAACAAATACGCGACGCCCCCTTTTCCCGACTGGCTGTTAACCCGGATGACCTCTTCGTATTTTCGCCCGAGATCTGACGGATCCAAAGTCAGGTATGGAATGTCCCAGATCCCTTTGCCTCCCGCTTTTTCCCACTGCACCAACCCTTTCCGGATAGCATCCTGATGGGATCCGGAGAAGGCGGTGAACACCAGTTCGCCCGAATACGGCTGGCGTGCCGGCACGGTCATCCCGGTGCAACGCTCGTAGATGCCCAACAAACCGTGCATGTCCGAAAAATCGAGGCCCGGCGCAATCCCGTGCATATAAAGGTTCAGCGCCACGGTGATGACGTCCAGGTTGCCGGTGCGTTCCCCGTTTCCAAACAGGGTGCCCTCGACTCGGTCGGCTCCGGCGAGCAAACCCAACTCGGTGGCCGCAGTACCCGTGCCGCGATCATTGTGGGTGTGCAGACTGATAATGGCGCAATCGCGGCGCTTGAGGTTTGTGCAGAACCATTCGATCTGGTCGGCATAAACGTTTGGCATCGCCACCTCCACGGTATCGGGGAGATTGAGAATAATTTTCCG
>CAMCYN010000183.1 GCA_945883955.1 Akkermansia muciniphila | reverse complement strand
GTGCCCGTACATCTCCATGGTCTGGCGGGCTTCAAATCCGATCCGGGTGAAGTAATTGTGCATGTGCACCTGGTGGTCGTGTACCAGAAGCGGGAGGGCGTCGCTGCCCTTGGCGGGATAATTGGATTCGATGACGCGCTTTTGAAAAGCCGAGCTGGCCTCGGCCGAGGGGCCGGGAAGGTTGCCGCGGTGGGTCCAGTCGGCGGGGGCGCCCGTCACATACCATCCGCCCCAACGCTCTTTGATAGGGCTGAAATGCGTGGTGGATTCGCTTTCGGTGCCGGTGACGATTTCGCCATTGGCTTCGGTGTCGAGGGACCTGAGCACAAATCCCGGCACCCCCATACTGCGCGAGGAGGCGTGGCAGCTCAGGCAGTCGAGATCGCGGCGGAACCGTACGGGTTCATCCTTGTCCTGATTAACAGTGTAAAAGATGGCCCCCAATTGCGGATCGACGGTGGCGATTTCGAGCACGGGCGCTCCGGGGACAAACCCGATATAGACGTTATCGGAAAAGTACAGGGCTCTGGGATTGTTGGGAGTGATCTGGTGGCGTTGAAGGGAGGTTTTGGAAAAAACCAGCATCTGGGAGGCTACCGGCACGCCGAGCATTTCGAGAACCACAGGCAAATATCCGAACTTGGGATCGTAGTTGAGCCAGCCCCGGTTCCGTTCGTTTTTGAAAGTTTTCTGGATGCGGGAAACGGGGTCGTCCGGGGTGCTTTTGGAATACAGGAAAGGAGCGGCGTCGTATTCCATCCGGTGAGTGCTGCCCTGAAAGTCTTCGCCGTGCGCCTCGGGGGTACTGGGGGCCGAGAGCAGGACGGTGCCTAGCAGGGCAACTGGGAAGCGGAGGCGGGGGGAGGGCATACGTGGTATTGTCTCAAAGGAACAAGTCGTAGTCAGTCGGGATTGTTGGGGCAAAGTTCGCGCCGGAACGCACGCGGATCGCGAACGCGCCATGGAAGCGGAAGCAAAGGCGCGGAGGGTGTGGCTTCGCTGCCATTGTATCGGCCCACAGGATCGTGGAGCCGAGGAGACTGGCGCGCCCCTGACGGGGGGGTGCCTGAGTGGACTGGCGAAAACTCCCGGAGGAGTTTTACCAGAGGCTGACACCCACCCGGCGCATGGTGAGCAGGAGCCAAAAAATTCCAACGATCAGCAGTACAATGCCCCCAAGGACCAGCAGGGGCATGAAGGAGGGGGATTGTTCGCGAGGGGCGATGGAATCCTCGGAGAGCGGTCCGGTGGGGGTGTTGTGAAGATACTGGTACTCTTTAGTGTGGATGGCGTTGTGACCTTCGAGACGCAGCGCCTGCTCGGTGACGTCCACACCCAGATGTTTCCCGTAGATGACCAGAAAGCCGCGACCATAGGCCATGCTCGGAAAACGGGAGAAGTCGTCGGATTCCAAAGCGGCCAGCTTGTCGGGCTGAATCCGAGTCGCCTGTGCGACGTCGCTTAATGAAAGGCTTTTAGCGAGCCTGGCCTGTCGAAGTTTTGCTCCCGTGCTTTCTGCCATAATCCTAAAATGCTTCCCGAAGGCTTATCCTTAACACGCTTTGGGGAACATATCTCCGAAATCCAGGGTTTTAAGTGGGCGACCCACTAGATGGTGTCGAGATCCACGAGGATCTCCCGCGGTTTGGCGCCTTCTCCGCTGCCGACGTATCCGCGCGCTTCGAGAATATCCAAAATGCGGGCCGCGCGGGTGTAACCCAGCCGCAGGCGTCTCTGAAAGAGCGAGGTGCTAGCCTTTTTCTCCTGGCGCATCACTTCGATACATTTGTCGACGAGTTCTTCATCTTCATCACTGACCTCTTCCCCCTCGTCGTCTCCGGAACTGTTGAGCCGCGACTGGATGGAGTTCTCAAATTCGGGTTCTTTCTGGGAGGCGGCGAACTCCACCAAACGATGGACTTCTTCGTCGGTAACGAGCACCCCCTGAGCACGGATCAAACGCGAGCCGCCTGGCGGCCGGTAGAGCATGTCGCCCATTCCCAGCAGTTTTTCGGCGCCATTTTCGTCCAGAATGACCCGTGAATCCAACGCCGAGGCCACCTGGAAAGCCATCCGGCACGGCACATTCGCCTTGATCACTCCGGTGATCACGTCCGCCCGGGGAGTCTGCGTGGCCACAATCATGTGGATTCCCGCCGCCCGCGCCTTCTGGGTGATCCGGGCTATAGCGCTTTCGACGTCTGCGGGGGCGGTCTGCATCAAGTCCGCCAACTCGTCCACGATGATAACAATGTAAGACATCCGGTCGGGGATGATCAGTTCGCGGTCCCGCGGTACCTTGACGGTCGTCATCCGGGTGATTCGTTCCTCGGAGGAAAGGCTTTCGGGAGCGGCGTCTTCCTGGGGTTCCTCGGATGCGGCCGAAGGGGAGGCCGGTGCGAAGTGGGTGAGTTCGTCCAGTTTGCCCTCCGGGAGAACAGCGTCCGGATCGCGAAGGGTCTCGAGGATCGCGGCGTCCGGATCTCCTTCGGCAGCATTGGCGGCATTGGCGGCGGCTCTTTCGAGTTCGAACAGCTCCTGCTGGCCTTTTTCGGCGTCGAGTTCGCGTTGAGATTTCGGGAGGGGCCGTGCGTTAAAGGTGCCGATGTTACGCACGCCGGTTTTGGCGAAGATGGCGTAGCGTTTTTCCATTTCGTCCACCGCCCAGCGTAAGGCGAGGAGCACTTTTTTCGGATCGGTCACGACCGGAACCACAAGATGTGGCAACGCGTTGTACATCTGCATTTCGACCACTTTCGGGTCGATCATGATGAAGCGCAGTTCTTCGGGTGTGAACCGGTAGAGAATCGACGCGATGATGGCGTTGATACACACACTTTTCCCGGAGCCAGTCGTGCCCGCTACAAGGCCGTGAGGCATGGCCGCGAGATCGGCGACGATTGTTTTGCCGTAAACGTCTTTGCCGAGGGCGATGGGGATTTTCGCCTTTGAGGTCACAAAATCCTCGCTCTCAAATAGCTCTCGCAAAGTGATCTTCTGCTTTTTCGAATTGGCGATTTCGATACCCACGGTGTCTTTGCCGGGTATGGGGGCGAGAATGTTGATGCGCTCGGCTTTTGTGGCGCGTGCAATATCGCGTTCGAGCGTCAGGATCCGATCCACGCGAACACCCTGGTCGGGTAAAATCTCGTACCGGGTGATGGTTGGCCCCCGGGTGATATCGCCGGCCTGAACCTTGATGCCAAAATCATCCAGGGTCTGGATGATGATGTTTTGGAGCCTGGTGAGTTCTTCGGGGTCGGCTACTTCGCGGCTGGCGAGGTCGACTGGGTCGAGCAAGTCCAGCGGGGGCAGTTCATAACCTTCACAGGAAACGGCGGGAAGCAGGGAGAGATCCTTCTCTTTGCGAGATTCTCGTGGGGCGGCGGGGGCGGGAGCCGTGCCGTCAATAATGCGGGGAGCGGGCCGGGGAGCGGCTGCGGGAAGGACGGGTGATGGCGCGTCGTCCGTGGCGTCGTCGAGTTCTGGTTCGCGGGGCGTTGTTTTGAGAGCAACGGCGGGTTCTTCTTCCGGGCGAACCGGGCTCGGGCGGGGTGAGCCTGGTTTTTTGCGTTCATTTTTTGCGCTCGAAGACATGGCGCTGGCTCGAGCGGAATCGGAAAGGGCCAGCTCCATTTCAGCCTGAAGGAGGGCCTGTCTTTCGGCCCGTGCCTGGCGCCAGTCTGCAAAGGCTTCTGCGGCCATGGGCGGCAGTTTGAGAAGGAAATGAAGCACCTCGCCGACTTGAATGCCGGTCATGTAGAGCAGGCTTAAAATATAGATTGTCCCGAGAAGCAGGACGGCACCGACACCCCCGATGAGGTCGCGCAGGAGCATTTCGCCGACGAGTTTTCCAAGCCAGCCGCCTTCGCCGATCAGTTCCAAACGTTTGGCATCGAGCAGGGGAAAATTGAGGATTTGGGCAAGACAGGCGCCCGAACCGATAAAGAGGAGGCTCCAGAGGGCCCGGCGGTTGAGGCGTGTGCCGGGGAGGATGACCTTGGCCGAACCGTAGCCGAGGAACATCGCGCACAGCAGATAAGCGGCGCTGCCGAGAGCCGAATAGGCAATCAGGGCGATAATGGCGCCAATTTGCCCCAGAAAATTGAGGGTATGTTTGGAGGGAGCCGAGGCGGACGTGCTGTGAAAAGGAAACCACCCCGGGACATCCGCCGGGGTGTAAGAGATGAGGGACAGGAAAAGAATCAGGCCGGAGGCGAGCAGGATAAGCCCCGTAAACTCATGAGCGGCTGTATGAGGCGGGGCTTCCTGAGGGATGTCCTTGATGCGAGCCATGATGGGGGGAGAACGCCTCAGGCTTCGGAAGGCAGGGCGAGACGCGGAGCCTCACCCCAAAGATCTTCCAGAGCGTAAAGGGAACGTTTGTCTTGGTTAAAAATATGAACAAGCACGTCGCCGAAATCGACGATCACCCACTGGCTGAAGGGGACGCCGTCGACGCGCAGGGGATGCCGCCCGTAATCTTTGTGGAGCTGCTCCTGGAGTTCGTTTGCGATGGCCTTGAGTTGGGGCTCGGAGTTGCCCGAACAGATCACGAAGAAATCCGTGAAGGTCGAGACACTCCGGAGGTCGATGATGACGACGTCTTCGGCTTTTTTATTCAGGGCGGCTTGGCCACAGAGGATTGCCAGCTTTTCGCTGGTCAGAGGACTGGTAGAGGACATGGGAATAGATCAGGAGCCGGACAGGCTCAGGTAGTAAGTATCGGATAGGAAGGCCCTGTGCAATGCGCAGACGGATCTCCGTGGAAGAGATGTCCACACGCCGATCCAGGTGTGGGCCCAGCTTTGTGGCCGGATTCGACTGATCGGAGGTGTTCCTTCCGAAGGTCACAAAGGTAACCAGATTTTGAAGGGATTCAAATCGGTGCCAGGTGTGGAGTTTGGGCAGGTTATCCTCGCCGAGCAGTAGAAAGAGTTCCGCTTCCGGCCAGCGGTGGCGAAAGGTTTCGACGGTGTCTACGGTGAAACTCGGGCCGTCGCGTTCCAGTTCCAGAGGATCGACCAGAAACCGCGCTTCTTCGCGGGTGGCGAGCTGGAGCATCTCAAGCCGCGCTTTCCCGGAAGCCTGCGGCGCGGTTTGCATTTTATGCGGGTTGACCCCAGCCGGCACAAAAACCAGGAGATCCAGCCTGAGTTTGGTGAGGGCATCTTGAGCCAATAAGAGGTGTCCGTGGTGGACGGGATCAAAACTGCCCCCGAAAATTGCGATACGCTGACCCATAACCCGGATGGAACGAGCCGCTTAGTAGAAGAGATAACTGGCCCGCTGTTTGCGAAAGTTCTCTACGCCGGGCTGCCAGGATGCGGCGATTTTCTGGATCGATACTCCCTGGCGTAACTGGGTTTCAATGGATCGGCTGCCGTAGACTTTGAAGAAGATGTCGGCCTTGTCTTTGGGCGACTTTGCAAACAGATCGGGTTTGGAGTTCCGGTTGATTTCGGCCAGCAGGGCGAGCGCGAGAAAACTCAGGTTCCCTTTTCCTGCCGGGTCGATTTGTAGACGGCAGCCGTTGAACCCGTCGGCGGCGTAAGGTTTGGCCCGGACGCCGTCCACGTTGAGGTTTTGCACGAAACGCGTGAAGGTGTCGGCGTCGATCCCTTTGGCCGCACACACTTGAAACGGAGTCGGGCCGCCCACGCCGGTTTCCAGTCCGGCCAGCGAGCCCACAATTCCCGTGGCGATGTAATAGGCGGGAGAATCGGCTCGAGGAATATTGGGGGAAGTTTTCACCCAGCGCAGACCGGTATCTTCCCAGAGCATCCGGCGCTCCCAGCCTTCCATGGTGACGACCTTGAGTTTGCAGCGGGCGGCCATCCATTGCTTTTCGTTGAGCATCCGGGCCAGTTCGCCGCAGGTCATGCCGTGGACGTAAGGGACGGGTACCTGACCGACAAAGGAGATCCATTCCGGTTCCACAGGTGGGCCTTCGACCCGGATTCCGCCCAGAGGATTGGGGCGGTCGAGCACCATGAACTCGATTCCGGCTTCGCCGGCAGCCTCCATACAGCGAGCCATGGTCGAGATATACGTGTAGGAGCGCACGCCGATGTCCTGCATGTCGAAAACCAGCAGGTCGATGCCGGTGAGCATCTCGGGGGTCGGTTTGCGCGTGGGTCCGTAAAGGGAGTGGACGAGGAGGCCGGTGAGAGGATCCTTGCGGTTGGCGACGTAACGTCCGGCGAGTTCCACGCCGTCTATGCCGTGTTCGGGGGAAAACAGAGCGGCGAGTTTGACGCCCCGGGCCTTGAAGAGGATTTCGCGGGTTTTGCGGCCTTTGGAATCCACCCCGGTATGGTTAGTGATGAGGCCGACGCGTTTTCCTTTGAGGGGCTCAAAGCCCAGGGACTCAATGCGTTCAATTCCGAGGGTGAGAGCGTGGGCCGGAAGGCTCACAGCAAGAAGCAGCAAGGTGAGGACAAGACGTAATGCCATAACGGTGGGAGCGTGTGAGGTTGGGAAGCAAGCGTGGTACCCGCGATCTTAAAAAGGGTCAGCACGCTCGAATTTGCGTGTTTGGCATTGGGATGGAGTGGCGGATGACGGTCCGTCCGGGGCAATTCATTCGCTGGTCTTGGCTTGGGAACCTGGTCAGTTGGGGGCGTTGAAAAACGAATCTGTTCTCGGGGTTGAAAAGGGGTCGAAACCGGCGTTTGCTCTTCGCTCCCATGGCTGGCTTCCGACTTTTCGATCTCAACCCAGAACAGGATCTGGCGGTGCGTACCATCAACGGACCCCTGCTAATTTT
>CAMCYN010000182.1 GCA_945883955.1 Akkermansia muciniphila | reverse complement strand
CTGCAGGCCGCCGAAGTCGCGTATCAAGCGGACGACGGATCCGTTTACTTTCGAATCGCGCGTTTTGCCGATTACGGAAAACTTGCCCATCTGAATTTGGACGAACTGCGTCCCTCGGGTCGGATCTGCAATGATGAGTACGAGAAAGAGTCCATCGGCGACTTCGCCCTCTGGAAAGCCTGGTGCGAGGAAGATGGCGATGTGTGGTGGGACAGCCCGTGGGGCAGAGGCCGCCCCGGCTGGCACATCGAGTGCAGCGCCATGGCCACAGCACTGTTAGGACCGCAACTCGACATCCACTGCGGAGGAGTCGACAACATCTTCCCACACCACGAAGCAGAGATCGCTCAATCGGAATGCTTTACAGGAAAGAAATTCGTCAAGCATTGGCTCCATTGCGCACATCTGATGGTGGATGGCCAAAAGATGAGCAAGTCGCTTGGAAACTTTTATACGCTCCGGGATCTGCTCGCCCGCGGGTATTCAGGCCGCGAAATTCGATTCGCGCTTATTACAGTCCATTATCGTCTGCCGTTGAATTTCACTCTTTCGGGATTAGACGCAGCTAGGGCAACTCTTGTCCGATTGGACGCATGGATCCAGCGGCTTCGAGTACAGACTCAGTCCTACACTCCGGAACCAGCCCCGGAATCTACGGCGGCCGCCGAACGGTTCCTCGCCTCTCTGGACGATGACCTCAATATTTCAGCCGCCATGGGCCATCTCTTCGACTGGCTGCGGGAATCCAACAAAGCCATGGATCTTGAGCAACTCTCCCCAGGACAGGCGGCTCAAACCCTTTTGGATTTTGATAAGATAAGCTCCATCCTCGCACTCGACGAGGATGGCGCCAGTGCACCGACGGAAGTGCTCAGCCTTCTTGAGGAACGCCAAAAAGCGCGAACTGAACGCAATTGGGCTCGCTCGGATGAAATCCGGGATGCTATCGCGCTGTTAGGTTGGACGGTCAAAGACACAAAACAGGGCCCACAACTTGTCCGCGTTTAGTGGACGTCATACGCACATTTCCCCGCCTGCCATGCCACCCTCATTTACCCCCGAAACATTTCTCGACCTGCAGCATACCGACCATCGGATGCTTTTTGAAAATTCGAGCCATGTCTGGAACGCCCTCGCCCAGATCCCCAGTTACCTCCAGTTCCGCCTCAAACCCGGCATTTATGGGCGCATGGTCGGCAAACCGTTCATCAGCGGCGCGGTTTTCATCGGAAGGGGAACCGTGATCGAGCACGGAGCCATGATTAAAGGCCCTGCATGGATCGGCGAAGGCTGCGAAATCCGCAACGGCTGCTACATCCGTGAAAACGTCATTGTGGGATCGGGATGCGTCCTCGGAAACTCCTGTGAATTCAAGAACTCCATCATTTTCGACGAAGCACAGGTTCCTCACTTTAACTACGTGGGAGATTCCATCCTGGGATTTCGTGCCCATCTTGGGGCGGGTGCGATTTTATCCAATGTCCGACTGGACCACTCTGAAATTGTTATCCCAAATGGCGACGGAGGCTTCCTTCCGACAGGTCTCAGAAAGTTCGGAGCCATTGTGGGCGACCGGGCTGAAATTGGGTGTAACTCAGTGCTAAATCCCGGCTCACTCATTGGCAAAAACTCTGTATTGTATCCAGGCACCCAATGGCGCGGTGTACTACCTGCAAACAGCGTAGTAAAGACCGCTCAGCCCCAGCAAATCGTGGCTCTTCGATCTTAAATCTACCGCCTATCAACTTCCCAAATTTGTCCATCCCATGTCTAAAATGTCCGGAACTCCCGCCACCCCAATTTCCGACGCGTCGTCCTCGTTCGACCCAGTGGTTTTCTGGATTCAGAATAAATCCAGCATTCAAGTTATCGCCGGTTTATTTGCCTCCGGATTAGCCTTCTACGGTTTTTCGGAATGGAACACCGCCCGCAAGTTTGCCGCTGCTGCCGAAACGTATGCGGTCGCAAAAACGCCCGAACAGCTATCCGCTTTTATTGGTAGCAACGCCGATATTCCTCTCGCGGGAAACGCGGCGCTGCTGCTTTCGGAAAAGCTGCGAACCGAGAAGAAGTTCGACGAATCTATCAAGACTCTCCGGAGTTTCCTCTCGAAGTCCCCAACGCATCCGCTAGCCGGAGCAGCTTACCTAGGGATTGCTGCTAACTTAGAACAACTGGGTAAAACGGAAGAAGCAGTCGCCGCCTACCGGAACCTTGTCACGACCGATCTACGCGGATTTGCTACTCCTGTAGCCTGGCTGCGCATAGCACGCCTCCTCAAGGTCCAAGGAAAAAACGAAGAGGCCAAAGCGGCTTATGAATCTCTGCAAGCTCAGTTTCCGAAATCGGTTTTTGCGAGCGATGCTCTGCTGGAAGCGCAGGAATTGATTCCAAAAACAGCAGAAATACCCGCGCCTGCGATCGTCCCACAAGAGCCCCTCCCTGCAACCCCGACGTCAGAGCCGAAGCCATAACCGGCTCGAATTCTTCCGTAAAGAAAGGCGATCCTCCATTTCGGAACGATCGCCTTTTCTTTGCGATTACAGGCTCCGACGCCGTGGACGGCGCGGCTGCAAATCCAACTGAGGCTGGTGCAGAGGTTCCTCTTCAAACTCACTTGTTCCGCCTCCTCCAATACTTGGAGGCAAATCCCCGAAGTCTCCCGAGACAAGGGGTAACCCCGAACTTCCACCACCAGCAAACCAGGTCCTTTCGTCAGCGCGACGCAACTCCGCAGGCGGCTCGGCGCCGATGATGAGAGACCCTGAAAAAATCCCACCCTTTTCAACGAGGATGGAGCGGGCGTAAATCGTGCCCTCAAGAACCCCTTTCTTGTTAATCACAACCTGCCCGTCACACACAACGGTTGCGCGGGTTTTTCCGTTCACTTCTACAGTGCGAGCGTAAACCGGCGCATGAAACTCCACGTTGGCCTTCTTATGAATGATGAGCTTTCCGGCATCGATCTCTCCCTCATAATGGCCGTCGACGAGTACGGAAGCCTCTCCCGTACAAACAATCCGCCCACGGAAACGCCCTTCCAGGCGAGCGCTTCCACACAAAATTCGGTGACTTGCAACATCCGCTCCTGGAGAGAGATGCAAAAGTCCCTGAGTCTGGACTGAGCGCGCAAAAGGGCCCGCAATCCGGAAGTCCCGGATGTCGATATACGATCCACACTGCGGACAGAGGCTCGACTGGGCCGAACTGGAAACCTCGTGGGTTCCCCGACAACTAAAGCAAGTGACCTCACGGGTAGTTTCCCGGGAGATCAGCTTGCTCAGCTTGTCGAAAAACGAGGGCTCCTTAAGGCTTGCAACCTCTTTAGCTAGAAGCTTTTCGATCGAGTAATGCTGACCGCATTGCCGACAAAAAGTACTCTTGGCACTAACAGGTTCGAGCTGACTGAAACCGCAATTTGGACAATCGGCCCCGATTTTATCGGGCGGTTGTTTTCGAGAGTTGGCCACAAAGGCCTCTTAAGAAGATTAGCGAGGGGCAACGCCACCCGTCGCAGGCAGGTTTCCTGGGGCACGCACGATTTCGGGCTGCTTCATAGCAATCCGATTCGGAGTTACTTCCGACTTCCCAACAAAGGTAGCGCCATCTTCAATCACCAAACGGGCTGCTTTCAGGTCCCCCTGAAGCACCGCGCGAGCCTTCAGCTCACAACGTTCTTCGACCGTGATATTCCCGTGAACCTTGCCGTAAACGGTGACGCTCTTGGTCTTAATTTCACCACGAATCTCAGCGTTTTCGCCCACTGTAAGGACGCCAGGACTCGAGATCTCACCTTCGATTTTACCATCGATAGTGAGGTCGTTCTGGAACTTCAAAGACCCCTTGATCTCGACGTCGGCGGCGAGAAGGTTCTTGGTATTTGCGGAGGATGGAAGGTCAGACATGGTTAAGAAATGACGGCGCTTTCGGTGCCGTTAACAAGGTTACAGAAGGTTGGAGTAATCCGGTTCAAAGCGCGTCGCCACCAAGGCAGGCCGAACCGGAATTGGCAATTTAAGCACACATGCAAGCGAGTCAACGTCCCGTTAGATATTTTGCCCTACCGCCTGAACCCAAACCGATTAAAACACACGCAATTACCAACCATTGATTTTAAGACGCTCTTACGCCAATGGATTCGCGTAAACCCATGGCACGCCAATCTTCACCGATTCTGAAAATCACGGACCTCAGCGTAGTCCGCGGGGGAATTCCAATTCTGACCGGACTGTCGTGGTCGATCGAGCGCGGCCAACACTGGGTGATTCTGGGGCCGAATGGGTCTGGTAAAAGCTCTCTTCTATCGGCGCTTGCAGGCTATCTAACACCAACTTCCGGAGATTGCCGGGTGTTGGGCGAAACCTACGGAGAGAGCGACTGGCGCGATCTACGCACCCATTTGGGCATCGTCTCCGCCACCGTAGCAGGAATGGTCCCCCCCGAGGAGACTGCAAGCCACGCCGTTTTAACCGGACGGAATGCGGGCTTCGGCCTCTGGGGAAAACCAAACCGCGAGGAACTCGAGGACGCTTTGGATCTTTTAAATGAAGTCGAAGCCGTCCATCTGGCCGACCGGCGATGGGAAGTTCTTTCGCAGGGCGAAAAACAGCGGGTTCTTATCGCGCGGGCTCTCATTACCAAGCCTCGCATCCTGATTCTGGATGAACCCTGCGCGGGTCTTGATCCCGTTGCAAGGGAGGGATTTTTGACATTCCTCGAGCGAATGCTCAGTCGCCAGCGGGGCCCGTCGGTGGTGCTTGTGACCCACCATGTCGAAGAAATCGTCCCAGGGTTCACCCATGCGCTTCTTCTCAAACGGGGACGCGTTGAGGCCTCCGGTTCTATCGAGTCGACCCTCCGCACCTCGGCACTGGAGAGCGTCTTTGACACCCCTTTGGAACTCCGCAGGATCGGAGGAAGATACCGGCTAAAGGTGCACTCTGGCGGGCACCGCGTGCTTTAAACTCAGTTAGTGTAAGGATCTCTCAGGATGGGCGCTTGCCGTTTGGCAACTTGAAGGTTATGAAAATAGCTCATGAAAAAGGTCGAAGCAATTATCAAGCCCTTCAAGATGGAGGACGTTAAGGAAGCTCTCACGGAAGCAGGCGTCGAAGGGATGACCGTGACTGAGGTCAAGGGCTTCGGCCGTCAGAAAGGACACACCGAGATTTACCGCGGAAGTGAATACACCGTAGACTTTCTGCCGAAGGTGAAATTTGAAATCGTCGTGGCCGATGCCATGGTCGACCGCGTTGTACAGGCCATCGTAAAGTCTGCCAGAACAGGCAAAATCGGAGATGGCAAAGTTTTCGTCCTTCCGATTGACGAAGCGATCCGCATTCGAACTGAGGAGCACGGCGAAGCAGCCGTGTAGTCTTTCCCCGCACCGTATTTTGAGGAGGTTTTGCGGCAAACCTCCCTTTTACTCGATCGTCAATCGCCTCGACCTTTCGAGGCGATTTTCGTTTCATGCTCTGTGATATGGAATTGCCTCCGTGGATTGTAGCCGCGCTGCTTGGATTGATAGAAGGGTTAACGGAGTTTATTCCGGTCTCTTCAACCGGCCATCTCTTGATCGCAGAGCATTGGCTGCCCCGCCAAAGCGACCTCTTCAACATTGTCATTCAATCGGGCGCCGTCCTTGCAGTGTTGCCTTTATTCCGGCATCGGATTCGAGCCCTTTGCGAATGGCGAAAAAGGGAGAACTCTACTCTGATATTCCAGATCGTCGCGGCCTTTGGAATCACCGGAGTCGGAGGCCTTATTCTCGACAAATTTCACTACAAACTCCCTGAAGAACCCAAGCCAGTGGCTTGGGCGCTGATCATTGGAGGTATTCTATTTCTAGTTGTTGAAGGGCTCTTAAAATCTCGGGCACTTACCCAAAACCATAGTTGGTTTGGAGCTATTTCCGTTGGCTTTTCGCAACTGGTGGCCGCCGTTTTCCCCGGTTCATCGCGCTCCGGAACGACCATTCTTACCTCGATGCTTACTGGAACCCAGCGAGTGGCAGCCACGGAGTTCTCCTTTCTCGTTGGCATCCCCACACTTCTGGCGGCGGGGGCATACAAGATTTTCAAAGCTATTAAACATGGGGCCCAAGAGGATTGGGGATTACTGGCAATCGCTACGATTGTGGCGGCCATCGTCTCCTTTGTTTCGGTAAAATGGCTGCTCCGTTTTGTTCAAAGCCACTCCTTCTCCAGCTTTGGCATCTACCGAATCATCATCGGTCTCCTGCTCCTCTTTGCGCTCTAGTTGAGGCCGCTCCTTCCATGAATCTCTCCCAACTTCAGGCGGCTCTTCAGGAACTGGATACGACGCCCACTCGCAGCTTGGGACAAAACTTCCTTCACGACCAGAATCTGGCGGCCTGGACTGTCGACCAACTCGGAATTCAACGAGGGGATCAGTGGCTGGAGATCGGACCGGGGTTGGGTTCACTCACGGAGGTCGCCCGCCAGCGCTCCCCTCATGGCACGCTCATTGAGAAAGATGATCGTCTCATTCCTTATCTGCGTACCCATTTCGGCGAACTAACAGTGGTTCACGGCGACGCGTCGCGTTTTGACGTCCGCGATCTCTTCCCTGCGGGGCCGGTGAAGGTGTTTGGAAATCTTCCGTATTACGTCTCCAGCCAGATCCTTTTTAATTTCACCGGAGACGCCACTCCGGTGAGTGGAATGGTTTTCACGATCCAGCGTGAACTCGCCGAACGTTTGGCCGCCAACCCCGACTCCGAGGACTATGGAGCGGCCACTGTACTCATCGGCCGGCGGTGGCAGATCCGGTTATTGCGCACCCTCCCCCCGACGGTTTTCCTT
>CAMCYN010000181.1 GCA_945883955.1 Akkermansia muciniphila | reverse complement strand
GTCGCGCTGATCTGGCTACGGCTTCCAGAAACATATCCGGCCGAGAAGCGTCAACTGGCTGCAAGCAATGTCGCGTTGGGTGAGGTGTTTTCAGGGGGGCAAGGGAGCTTTATCGGGTTACTCTTGGCGGCGGCATTACTTTCGACCACGGGCTTTGCGTTCATTCATGTCCTGTTCGCCCTCTTCTGTGGGGACAGATTCCAGTGGGGACTTCGGGAAACCAGCTACGCCTTTGCCTATGTCGGAGTCTTGGCTGTGTTGGTTCAGGGCGGGCTCCTTCGGCGGCTGTTACAACGTAATATTGAGAAAGAGTTAGCCGTCTGCGGTGCACTCGTGTTGGCAGTGAGCCTATTCTGGTTACCACGTGTGAGTGGAGTCGGTGCCTTTTTGGGGAGCTGCGCGTTGATGGCTCTGGGAAACGGATTGCTGACACCGACTCTCACGGGAATGGCCTCTCGCTGTGTCTCGGGTTCGGCTCAGGGACGGGTTATGGGCCTGATGGCCTCCGCTGGCAGTCTGGGCCGGTTTTTAGGGCCGGCGCTCGCTGTTCTTCCCTTACCCCAGAATTTTTCTTTGCTGTCCCGCCCCCTCGATCCCGAAGTCGTTGACACTGTCCACCAGGGATACCTTGCCGCATTTACCGGTGGAGCCGGTATTGTAGCACTGTCTCTTCTGTGTGTTGCTCTCCTTAAGATGCCCGCGACCCACGTAGATCCAAACGCCTCTATCGCAGCCTCGAAAAGATGACCCCGATTGCCCTTGAAGATACCTTCGCGGATGTCGTTTCCAAGGCAGCCCGTGGCTTGTTGTTAACGGATAAATGTATCGCAGACCGTTCCGGGACTGATCCAGACAAGGTTGCGGCCCTGCGTGCGGGACACTGGGATGAAGCTATTGGCCGTAGAATTGCCCCAGTTCTCGGCTTGGACACCGAAGGTTTGGTGGAGTTGGCTTCGGGCCGTTCCCGCCCGCTACCCCTGAAGCTCGCAAATTTGGAGGCTTTTCACACGCCGTATGGAGATATGATTGTGAATTCCTACCTCGCATGGGATGCGACCTCGCGTTCAGCCGTCGCTTTCGACACCGGTGCGGATTCGAGTGAACTCCTAGAATTCCTGCATCAGCATGACCTCAAGCTGGTGGGCCTATTTTTGACCCACACTCATGGAGATCACATTTTTGACCTCGACAGAATTTGTGAAAAAACTCATTCACCAGCCTTCGTCAATGAGCTGGAACCTTTGAGCGGTGCGGAATCGTTTGTCGCCGGTCGTGTCTGGGATTACGGATGGCTCAGAATTGAATCTCGTCTTACCCGAGGCCATTCCCGTGGCGGAACGACCTACTTCCTTGCTGGGTTGGAACGTCCGGTTGCCATAGTCGGTGATGCGCTCTTTTGTGGTTCCATGGGCGGGGGGATGGTTTCCTATATCGATGCGATCCAAACCAACCGAGCCGAGATTTTTACGCTCCCACCTCAAACGGTGATTTGTCCCGGGCACGGACCCATGACGACGCTAGAATGGGAGTCGGCGCACAATCCGTTTTTTGGTCCGGCGAGCCGCTCAGGCAACCAGTAGCCCTTTTTTTCTCTCAGGGCCGCCGGAGTGCGTATTCCAGCAGCTTCGCACTATCTTCCCAAATGCCGGGTTTGTTGGTGTGCATCACAATGGCGATGGCTTCTTTTCCGTCCTTTTGTGCCGCGCTAGCCAGCACTTGTTGAGCGGGAATGGTGTAACCTGTTTTGACCCCGATACATCCCGGAAATTTCTCCAACAGCCGGTTGTGATTTGTCAGGGAAATGAGTCCGCGTGGAGCTTCCCAGGGGGCCTGCCGGGTTGCCACGATCTGACGGAATAGGGGTTGATTCATCGCGGCTCGTGTAATCAAAGCCAAGTCGCGCGGGGTAGTATAATGGTTGGGATTGTGAAGACCGTGAGGATTTGTGAAGTGCGTATCCGTACACCCGAGTTCCTTTGCCCTCTGAGTCATTTTCTGGGCGAAAGCCTCCATGGTGCCCGCATTCTCGCGCCCCAAAGCATACGCGACGTCGTTGGCGCTTTTAAGGAGTAACCCGTACATCATCTGCCGCCGAGAAAAGCGCTCCCCAGCATGAATGGAGAGGCTACTTTCGCCCACCCTCGCGTCTTCAGACGTAATTTCCACTTCCTGCTCCAACGCCCCCGTCTCGATGATCAAAAGGGCGGTCATAATCTTGGTGGTACTGGCGGGATAAAAGCGGGTGTCCGCATTTTTCTCGTAAAGGGGCGCCCCGCTCCAGGCATCCACCACGATCGCCCCGCGGGCCGCCAGTTGTAATCCGTGCTGTGGATCGGCCGTTTTGGCCGGCACTGTTTTGGCTGGGACTGTTTTGGCTGCTGGGGTTCTGGATGGCCGCGGCTTGGAGTGTTTCCGCGAAGAACTTGGAGTTGCCCGCTTTCGTTCCGTGCCGAATAGGGGTTCCGACGGAGCGAGCAGAAGAAAACAGAGCAAGACAGGGAGCGAACGTCGAAAGCGCATGAGTGTTGGATTCTAATCTGCCCCAACTGCCGCCACATTTCCACCCACCATCATCCAGGGGATTGCAGAAGAATGCGCCACAACAGCCTCTGCGGCATCCTCGGAGGGCCCCGAGTAGGGTATGGCGATCAGGTCGGCTAGCGCATTTGTCCGAATGCAGCCCAGTTGCCCTTCCTGCTGGAGTGCCCGTGCGGGTGCCAGAGTGATGGTATTCAGCAGGTCCTCGGCAGAGAGGTTGGGATGGTTCGCCTGTAACCTTCGAACTTCCGCCAGGAGACTCAATGTGTCCGTACTGGCAAGGCTGTCGGTCCCGATGCAGACATTCACTCCCATCCCGGCAAGCTTCGTAAAAGGAAATGGTCGGTGTCCGAAATAATGATGGCTTCCCGGGCAATGCACTACATGCGGCAGTTGCTCTGGGGTCAGGGCCCCAAGAAGGGTAAAATCGGAAGCCTCCAACTCATTGAGATGCGCCAGAATCCATTGGGGGCCTATGGCGCCATTTCTCCACAGCCAACCGAAGGGGGTGTCCAGGCCGCAGTCATGCATTGGACGCTCCAGTCCCGACAGAAAGTCATAGAGGGCGCCGGAGGCGTGCTGGAACATTTCTGCTTCTTCCACGGATTCGCTGACATGTGTGGTGAGCAACATATGGTTGCCGGCGGCACATGCTCGCGCCAGTCGGTACAGAAGCAGGGAGGCGGTGTAAGGGGCATGAGGGTTCAAGCCAAACTGCGCGAGCGAATGGCGTTTGTCCTCCCGGGATTCTTCAAAAAAGGACAGTGCCCCGGCCACTACTTCTTCCGACGTAATTCGATGTCGGATATCGATCATCTCGTAAAACCACCACGTCCGGATGGGTGGCGGTGGAATTTGGCTCATGAGTTCGGGAAACGCCACCATGCTGCACACGGTGGTCGTGCCGTACCGTTGCGCCTCCTGGAAACCGCGGGCGATGGAATTGAGGATATCCTCGCCGGACAGTTGCCGCTTGACCGAATTGAGGCGTTTCACCCACTCGGTGAAGCTTTTGGGTGGAGAAATTGAATTCTTCAGCGAGGAGTAATCGAGATGGCAGTGGGCGTTAATCAGTCCGGGAAGCAGCACGCTATCCCCCAGATCCACTACCGGCTCATTCGCAAGGGGAGGTAATTCAAATGCGCGTCCCAGCTCTACGATCCGTTCTCCGACGATCCGCACCGCTCCCTGCTGAATGGGCGCCGAGGTGAGCGGAAGAACGGTACGGGAACGAATGAGCATCTCGTGGAAACGACCAAAGAAACGGCGTCCTGGCCATTGGGGGAAGTTCTAAATGGAGCCGTCCTGACGGAGGTTGCCGGTGCCTCTCATCGGCCGGATCGCGCAACTTCCTGCCGGTTTGAGTTGCGCAACTCCAAATTCGTGGTTTGCTACGATAAGCAAGTTTAGAACCCCTTTAGTCTGTAGGTAGAAGCTGATAGTGTCTGTGGAGTGGCCTTGGCCGTGACCCGACCTGCGGCGCTTTAAATCCGATGACCGGAAGCCGAGGCGAAGAGACTCCACCTGCAAAAACAAACACTAAAATTATGGGTAGCAAACTCTACGTGGGGAATCTTTCCTTCAACACAACAGAAGCCGACATCAAGGGCCTCTTCTCATCCGCAGGTACCGTCAGCGAGGCCGCTCTTATGGTGGATCGTGAAACTGGTAAATCGCGTGGCTTCGGCTTCGTGACCATGTCTTCGGATGCCGAAGCACAAGCAGCCATCTCGCAGTTCAGCGGCAAAGATGTCGATGGACGCAAATTGACCGTCAACGAAGCTCGTCCTCGTGAAGAAGGCGGCGGTGGCGGTGGTGGTGGACGTCGCTTCGGCGGCGGTGGAGGTGGTGGTGGCGGCGGCGGTGGAAATCGTCGTTACTAATCGTTTCGATTCCTTTTTGAATAAACGCCTCGTGTCTTCGGACCGGGGCGTTTTTCTTTTTTAGCCATTCATGATGGAGGCGTAACTTTTAGGTTCGTTCCGCCTATCTGGGTGTCGGAAAACCGGGATGTCGTGGTGTTGTATTTCCCTAAACTCCATAAATATGTTCCGTCGTTATTTTTTCTATCTGTTGCTAGCGACGGGCGTGTGTTGGTTGTCGTGGAAGCTGGGGGACTCGAAAACCCAGGAACCGGCGGTGGCTGTCCGGCCTTCTGGCGCGGTTCGCTACAGTTCTTTCAATAAAGAGGTGAACGCCTTTTTGAGCGATACCCGCCGTCTTTATAATGCGCGAGATTTTGATGCGCTGGAAAAAAGCGCTCAGGCTATTCGGTCGCAGACGCTCACGTTTAGTGAGGGATCCCCGAAAATAGTCCGATTTTACGCGGCCTTCACCTGCCGTAACGATGAACCGGAAAGTATGTGGCAACTCCACGAGGAGATTCATCGAAAATGGATAGCGGCACGGCCCGAATCCATTACGGCAAGAATCGCGTATGCTGATTTTCTAGTTTCGTATGCGGGTTTGGCGAGCGGGTTCAACCTGGAAAAGGGGATGGACCGGTCCATGGCGGAGGCCTTCCGGATGCGGCTCGCGGCGGCAAAGCAAACATTGGAACAGGCGCGTGAATTGTCCGAAAGGGATCCTGTTTGGTGGCTGGTTTCGTTGAGGGTAGGGCAGGGCCAGGTTTGGCCAGCCCCAGTCATGCGGGCATTTTTAGAGCAGGGCTGCTGGTTCTGGCTCAAAAATATCCCGACTCCTTGCAAACGCTCAGCCAGGCGATTGCGCTGGGCAGACTTGCCAAGGATCGCCCGTTTACTAAGGAACTGTTCCAACGGCTTGGTCCGCGGTATGTGGCCTCGGCATGGACCGGCCCGGACTCTCTCCTGGACGCTTATCAATGGGCGAACGCTTCGGGCCAAGACGCCGCATTTTAGCACCGGTGGGCTGGCTGCAAACGTCAGCTCAAACCTCTTGGTGAAGAATTTAGAACCTCGTACCCGCTCGAGCAGAAAGGTGGGGTGATCGACGGGACTCGAACCCGCAACAGCCAGTACCACAAACTGGAGCTCTACCATTGAGCTACGACCACCATCTTTGCGAAGAAAGATCCTAGCGTCCTTTCGGAAATTGCCAACAGTTTTTCCAGCCTCTCCGACCTCTGTCCCGTTCTCGCTCGAAGTTCGCATAGACCCCGGGGAGATCGTTCGAGAATACTGGGATGCTCAAACTCGGGCGCGCAATCAGAGCCCAAATAACGCACCGCAATTGCCGTGTGCAGCGCCGGATAATCCGAGTGTTTTCCGTGGCGAGAGGCGCTAATTTTGAGGCTGTTATGGGATTGATTGTTTGTGCGCGTTGCATAAATGCGCGCACTTGGAGAAATGCAGAGAGCGTTTTCCAAACTCCGCTCGGCGTCTTTATTTTATCCTCATGCGAACCCTCTCCCCCCTTCTGTTTACGAGCGTTTCCCTCTTGGCTTTCGCGCCTCCGACCGGCTTTGCCGCACCGACCAAACCTCCGAACATCATTTTTATCCTAACCGACGACCTCGGCTGGGGGGACGTCGGCGTGCTTTTCCAAAACGGGCGCAAAGCCCGAAACGAGCGCAGTGAACCCTGGCACCTGACACCTCACATCGACAGAATGGCGGAGCAGGGTGCCACGTTGCCTCATCATTATTGTCCCGCACCGGTGTGTGCTCCGTCGCGGGCGTCGCTTCTGCTCGGAGTCCATCAGGGACACGCCAATGTGCGCGATAACCAGTTTGATAAAGCGCTCGAAGCCAATCACACCCTTGCTTCCGTGATGAAGGCCAAGGGTTATGCGACGGTGGCCATAGGCAAATGGGGGCTCCAGGGCCAAAAAGACGGGGCAACTTCTGACTGGCCCGCTCATCCACTGAATCGGGGGTTTGACCATTATTTCGGTTATATTGCGCACAAGGACGGGCATGAACATTACCCCAAGGAATCCGTGCACCACGCCGGCAAGCCCGTGCCGCTTCTGGAGAATCGGGAATCCATCACCGATTCCCTGGACAAATGCTATACGACGGATCTTTTCACCGCCCGGGCCAAGAAATGGATTCTCGACCATCAAACGACCGGAAAGGCGCAGCCCTTCTTCATGTACCTGGCCTTTGATACCCCGCATGCCGTGCTCGAGCTGCCCACCCAGGCCTATCCGGAAGGGGGTGGCTTAAAGGGCGGCATCCAGTGGCTTGCCACGCCCGGGCACATGATCAACACCGCCTCGGGAGAGGTGGATTCCTGGATTCATCCCGATTACGCCCAGGCTACCTACGACCACGATCGTGATGCCTCCACCCCAGAGGTGCCGTGGCCCGATGTCTACAAGCGCCACGCCACGAGTGTCCGCAGGATCGACGACGGTCTGGGGGATCTTTTCCATCTATTGAAAGATCTCCATTTGGA
>CAMCYN010000180.1 GCA_945883955.1 Akkermansia muciniphila | reverse complement strand
TGATTCGTAATCAGTAGGTCGCGGGTTCGATTCCCGCCACTGGCTCCAGCTTCAAGCGACGGGTCTACGGGGTCGCCTGAGACTTTCTCAGGTCCGCCTCCTAAATTTGTCAGATTGAATTTTGTTAAGATTACAGCCTGCTAATGCGGACTGGACACCCATCCGCGCAGCAGAGCCACCATATCTAATACTGCCCGCTATTCAGGGGACAAAGCGCAGACATCCAACTGATCCCGTCCCTGTTTCAGACCGCCCATGGTTGTATAGGTCCGGAGACCGACAGGAGAACCTATGAGCAACAGGTGATGCGAATGTTTCAAAGCGAAGCCATACCGTCCCTGCGTCGCAATCCGCGTTACGTCACCGACTGGATCGCCCTAGCGCAGCATCATGGAGTTCCCACCAGAGCCCTTGATTGGTCGTTAAGCCTCATTACAGAGGTGTGTTCACTACCGACGCTTGATTGTTAGTACAAACCAGCAAGGCTTTCTGTGGCTCTAAAACTCCCACCTTCAGCCCCCCTCCCCCCATGAAGCGCGCCGTCTTTCTCCCCTGCTTTCTGCTGCTCACCTGTTTTGCCTCCGCCCGCACCATTCCCCTCCACCGTGGAGGCTCCTTCCCTATCCCGGATCAAGCCGTGGTGAGTGCCGACGGCATCACTTTTGTGCGGCCCGGCGACACAAAACCCATGACGTTGAAATGGCAGGACATCGATTTACAACGCCTCGCAAAACAGAATATCGATTTGGAGGGCAGCCGCCAGAAGGCGCTGCTTACGGGTGAAAAAACCGTTTTGGCAGCCGACGCCCCCAAGGCCAACCCTTACGCGGAATTTCTCGCCATTCCCGTCAAAGTCAGCTTTCGCCCTAAGGAAACCCACCAGTCCCGTACCGAATACAATTCGGTCACGGGCATAGTACCGCAGGTCATTGATCCGGCCACCGGACTGGTGGCGTCCCAACCGGGTAGCTTCTTCGAGCGCGGCAACGGCAGAACCATTTCCGTAGCCCCGATTGTGATCGTCAACGGTGTGCCCACTGGAGGCCAAGTGCCGCTCATACAGCCCCAAGCCGTCACAAACACCACCTCCACCCGCTCCGATACGACCGTGAACATGACCCGCCCAGCGCTGGACACGACCGCTGCCGGATTTCTGGAGCTCATCAGTGACGACTCCACAGGTTCCTCGGCCCCTCTGATACGCGAATTGCGAGAGCATCCCCATGTGTTCACCAACCTGATCGCAGCCCTGCGCGAACTCCAAACCCAAACTCCGGACGATTCCGCACCGGGGAAGGCGATAGAAAGCCTTCAACTACTCAGCCGAAACGGAGCGATCTCCATAGAAGCCCAACGGTTTCTGGGCCGCTTTGTGCGTCATGTTCAGACGCGCGCTGGGGTGCGCTAGCGCCGCGACGGCCGGAATTTTGAAGGAACTTGGGCGACCGGGAACCCGCATTCGCCCCCCCCAGTCGGCCACGCGTTTGATTTATTCCAAAGGCCTTATCTCGCCAGCTTCTTCCTGAGCCCGGCGGCGGTCCATAAACCAGACAAGCCAGATACAGATCTCGTAAATGGCCACAACCGGAGTTGCAAGCGCCACAAAAGTCAGAGGGTCCGGCGTGGGAGAAATCACAGCCACAAGCACCATAATACCCGTCACGGCGTAAGGACGTGTTTTGGCGAGGAAGGTGTAGGTCACAAGCCGAAGGGCCGCCATGCCGAGCACACCCACCGGTAATTCACACAGCAACCCGCAAGCAATTGTGAGATGGGTCACAAAGCCGAAGTAATCGCGCGCCTGCCACCTTGGATCCATTCCCATAGACAAGGCGTATTCGCGAAACCACTTAAGTGTCATAGGCAGGATATACTGGTAGCTAACGAGCGCGCCTGCGCCGAATAAAACAAACCCGGCCGAAATGGCAGGAACCAGAATTCGCCGTTCCTTGGTGGTCAACGCCGGCAGTACAAATTCCGCAAGGAAATAGATAAGCGCCGGAAAACTCAGCACCAGCCCGCTGTAGAAAGCGAGTTGCAGCGAGATCATAAAAGCGTCAGTCACCCCGAGAGTAATCAGCGGTTCGTGCCCGTTTAGGGCCTCCAGGGGTTGGCGGACAATGGCGGAGATGTCCTTCACAAAAAAGAAGGACAGAATCATCGCGATGGCGAGCGAGACCCCCATCTTCACGGCCGTCCAACGGAGGTCTTCAAGATGATCCAGAAAGGGTTTTACGACATCACCCTGGGACTGTTCACGGAACTGGAAAAGCTTACGGAGCCAATTCATGGGAGGAGAAGGAAAGGCATGGAAGGGCTGAATCTACGCCTATCTACCCCTTTCCGGCAACCCATTGCATTCAACCAAAAGGTGGATCCGCTCGCGCTCCACCGGCGCAATTCGTCACGCCCAACACACGCTTGCTGTCGACATTTCTATCCAAAGCGTTGGTTCTGTTGTTTAGTAGCTTGTTCTGGGGAGGCTTTTTGAAGGTGCGTGTGCTGCCGACTTCATCGCCGGAACAGATTAATTTCCATGAACCCACAAACCGTTCTTTATGACGACGAGTGTTCGCTCTGTACCTTCCAGATGCGACTGCTGAGCTGGCTGGACTGGAACAACCAACTCTCGCTCGTTCCCTTATCCGACCCCAAAGCCGCCCAAATCGCCCCACAACTCACCCGGGAAGATCTTCAGGAAGCCATTCATTGCATCACACCCGAGGGACGGGTGTACCGCGGAGCCAGAGCCCTTCGTTTTGTCGGGATGCGCCTGCCTCTGCTTTTCCCGCTCACCCTGCTGCTATGGCTACCAGGGGTCATATTGGTGGCTGAAATCGTCTACAAATGGATTAGCCGCAACCGATATCTTCTGAGCCGCGTATTTGGATGCAAAGATGCGTGTGCGATTCTACCAAAACGCGAGCGACAGCAGGACCAATAGGCACCCAGGGGAACCAACGCGGATTCCAATTCAGTCAGGCTGACGCTGGAGGATCCCGAGAAATTTTTGCCAGATGAAAGCTACTATATTTAAAGCGACCATCGAGTTCGCTGACATGGACCGGAATGTTTACATGGATCACAGCGTCACCCTCGCCCGTCATCCTTCCGAAACCGATGAACGCCTTCTGGTACGACTATTAGCCTTTGTGCTTAATGCTCCGGCCGACAACGACAAAGGCGAACTCGTCTTCGCTAAAGACCTCTGGAATATCGACGAGCCCTGCATCTGGCAAAAAGACCTCACCGGACAGGTTGTCCACTGGATGGAGGTCGGCCGCCCGGACGACAAGCGACTGCTTCGAGTCAGTGCCCGGTCCAGTGCGGTTAGCGTGTATAGTTATGACTCCAGCACGCCAATCTGGTGGAGCGGCATCGCCTCGAAGATGACCCGGGCGCGTAACTTGACGGTTTGGCAAATACCTAGCGAACAAAGCGAGGCCCTTGCCCGGATGGCCCAAAGGACCATGCAACTGCATGTTAGCGTGCAGGATGGAGCGATTTGGGTGAGCGATGAGAAGCAATCCGTGGAGGTGACTCCGCAGAAATTGTATCCAGCCTGACACACGTTTCCAAAAGTGCTCGGAGGGGGACTTGAACCCCCACGCCTTACGGCATACGCCCCTCAAACGTACGTGTCTGCCATTTCACCATCCGAGCTTTTTTTGGAAAGGGGGAGGAAGATTCACTTGGCTTCGGGATTCCGGCAAGCCGTTTTTGTCATATTTTTACGGAGGATCCGGGCGGCGTCTATTCTCCCCAGAAAAAACGCGCCTCGGCCACGACTCGATCGCCGTAAGACATCTCACCGAACCTCCGAAAAGCCTTCATTAGACATCCCCTCCTAACCTCTTTGCTTCCCGCAAAGAGCACGCCTTGCGGTTTGGTGCCTACCCTGCTTTTCTTCCTCTCACCATGGAAGGTCTCCGCATCGAACAAGCCACAATGGAAGATATGCCTGAGCTCACCGATCTGCTCAGGGATCTTTTTAATCATGAGGGCGACTTTGTGCCTGATCCTGTCCGCCAGATGCGCGGCTTACGCCTCCTGTTGGAACAACCCAACCGGGGTCGGATCTTTGTCATCAAACAGAACGGAT
The DNA here is from genome assembly GCA_945883955.1 of Akkermansia muciniphila. Classification (GTDB taxonomy): domain Bacteria; phylum Verrucomicrobiota; class Verrucomicrobiia; order Chthoniobacterales; family Chthoniobacteraceae; genus Chth-196. The sequence goes on along the minus strand of CAMCYN010000180.1, from coordinate 2,835 downwards.
TGATTCTGGGTATGATCAACCTGCTCTTTACCATTTCCACAGCAGAAGGTGGATTTGTGATTCTTCTCGAAGATCTCATCATCAAGAACGATTACCGCAGCCACGGTTTAGGGAGCCTCCTGCTGGAGCACGCCTTGGAATACGCTCGTAAAAAAGACTTTAAACGAATCACACTCCTGACAGACCGGTTAAACGCAGACGCCCATCGTTTTTATAAAAAGCACGGTTTCTTTGAATCCAAAATGATGCCCATGCGGCTGGTTCTTTGTGCAGACGCCGGCACTCAAGCACCCTGAACCCATGAGTTTCGTGGATCTTGGATTTGCTCGCGTCGACACCGACCGCGAACGGCGGTGTGGATTTCCCGAAGTGATCTTTGGGGCCGGAAAAACTCCTGAGGAAGTTACACGGATCGCAGAAGTTATTCTCCTTCACCATGGAATCCTGCTCGCAAGCCGTGTTACCGAAGAGCACTATCGTGCAGTCTTCGACGCTTTTCCCGATGCAAAATGGCATGCAAGGGCACACTGTATCAGCATCGAAAGAACCCCCCTTCCCAAACGCGGCGGCACCGTTGGAGTCGTGTGTGCCGGCACGTCCGATTTGCCTGTGGCCGAGGAAGCCGCGCTGACACTGGAGCTGTTTGGCAACCGGATCCAGCGGATTACCGACGTGGGCGTCGCCGGAGTACACCGACTTTTGGCCGTGAGGGAACAACTCGAGGCGTGCGCAGTTTTGATCGTGGTAGCGGGTATGGAAGGCGCCCTTCCGAGTGCGGTTGCCGGGTTAGTGACCAAACCAGTGATAGCAGTCCCCACCAGTGTAGGGTATGGTGCCAGTCTTGGTGGACTGGCAGCTCTGCTCGGCATGCTTAATAGCTGCGGAAGTGGCGTCACAGTCGTCAATATCGACAACGGCTTCGGAGCCGCCTACGCCGCCACTCAAATCAATCGGCTGGTTTCAGAAACCGGCACCTGCCCCTAAGGCATCTACTTAATCAACATGGATTTTCAGCAATTTGGCCTGCACGAAGCGGTTGTGCACGGCGTACAGTCAATGGGTTACTCCGAGGCGACTCCCATTCAGGAACGCGCCATCCCCATCATCCTCAGCGGCCGCGACATCATGGGGTCCGCTCAGACCGGGACAGGAAAAACGGCAGCTTTTGCTCTCCCTCTCCTCTCCATGTTAAAGACACGCGGCAAAATGCGCTGTCTCATCCTCGAGCCCACCCGTGAGCTCGCAGCGCAGGTCGAAACCGCCCTCCGCGACTATTCACGCTTCTTTGAAGTCGAGGTCGGCATGGTTCATGGCGGCGTCGGCTACGGTCCACAACGCGAGATGCTCCAGCGAGGTATCGACGTTCTAGTCGCCACACCCGGACGCCTTCTGGATTTTATGGAAGACGGCACGATCCGCCTCGACTCAATCAAACATCTCGTTTTGGACGAAGTGGATAGAATGCTAGACATGGGCTTTCTGCCTCAGGTTAGACGCGTCGTTCAGGCTTGTCCGACGGCACGCCAGACCCTGTTTTTCTCCGCCACGCTTCCTCCGGAAATTGAAAGCCTGACCAAATGGGCGTTGAAGGAACCGGAGATTATCTCGATCGGCGGACGGCGTTCACCTGCCGAAACAGTGACCCACGCTCTGTATCCAGTGGCCAAGGATCAGAAGTTTGAACTGCTACTGGCCCTTCTGGAAAAAACCGCGTTCCACAGCTGTATTGTTTTCACCAGCACCAAGGTCATGGCAGATCGGGTTGCGTCCAAACTCCGAGAAATCCAACAACCGGTTGCCGTTATGCACGCCGACCGAAGCCAGAACGAGCGCACCGAAGCGCTGGAAGGATTTAAGTCGGGCAAGTATCAGGTTCTCGTCGCCACGGATGTCGCGGCCAGGGGCCTCGACGTCGCCAGTGTGTCGCACGTGATTAACTACGATGTGCCCGGGCATCCCGAAGATTACGTCCACCGGATTGGCCGTACCGGACGCGCCCAACAGGAAGGCGATGCCTTCACTTTGTTTACCGCCGAGGAACTGGACACAGTCCGGGCCATTGAACGCTATATTGAAACAAAAATCCCCCGGCAGAAACTCGAGGGATTCCCCTACCTGTACACCACGCTTTTCACCAACGAGAGCGCCATTCCACAGGGCGGAAATGCCAAGGGCGGCCGCACCCTGAAAGGCTACAGCTTTGGTGCCCGCAAGGGAGCCAAACGTCGCTAATACAATAGCCCCCCATCCCACTTAAGCACGCCTTGGCGAAGGATTCCGGTGATCCGTTACCAAGGCGTTTTGATGTCGCTCAACCCCCTCAAGCTCCTGAGAGACTTTTGCTCGTGAGTGTCCGTCGCACTCCGCGACGAGCCTCACTTCCGGCGACAAATACTCTCCCCTTGCGTTCACCTTCGCCCATACAAGCGAATCGACTTTGCAACCTTGTGAAGACATTGTTGCAAACTTGTCTCAGGGGATAATACGCGTCTCTTATAACGGATTATAGGCCTCCCGAACGCCCCGGGAAGCCCGATAGTTAATTATCTAAAGCTTCCCGAGAAGAGCACCGTGCATCTTAAAGCTATTGCGGGCTTATAACACAAAGAACTCACCCCGATAACCCAGCTAAGGGTTTGCCTTTGAATAAAGGCAATCTGCGGGATTTAGCGCATTTAATTCATGCTGACAAGATGGGTTCGCAGATGCAACGGGACTTCATCGATATGCGCGATTCGTAATCCACGTCCTTCCTTATTATTTGCAGCGGTAACCGGAGGCAGGCTGACGGTATAACTTTCATCCAGCTTCCACATTGCCCCTGTAATTGGATCA
>CAMCYN010000179.1 GCA_945883955.1 Akkermansia muciniphila | reverse complement strand
GGCTTCAGGATTCCATCACTCAGCGGGATAAACTGGATTCGACCCGGCGCACTTCGCCCCTGGTAATTGCCGAGGACGCCCACGTCATCGACAGTTCGCACCTGACCGTTGACGGCGTGGTTGGCGAGATTATCGGTCGATTGAAAATTAAAGGGCTTCTTCCAACGGAATTCTAAGCGTTCGGTTTATGGGATTGGCCTATCAGATAGGATATTATCTCAGTCGCGCTGTAGCGAACTGCTGCTTTGATTACCGGGTTATTGGCCGGGAGAACATTCCACACGAAGGCGGGGTGATTCTCGCCATGAACCACGAAAGTTTCCTCGATCCACCTCTGGCGGGTATCGCCTGTGATCGGGAGATTTATTATCTGGCCCGGAAAAGCCTTCTCCAATGGCCTATCCTCGGGCGGCTTTTTCCCAAGATGAATGTCGTCCCTGTAGACGAAAAGGGAGGGGATATGAGTGCTCTCAAGACGGTCATTCGCCTGGTCAAAGATGGAAACGGCACGGTGATTTTCCCCGAGGGAACCCGTAGCAGGGACGGCAAACTTCAACCCGCCCAGTCCGGATTGGGGCTGATCGTAAGCAAAACCCGGGTGCCCGTGGTGCCGATGCGGATATTCGGCGCGTTTGAAGCGTTCCCGGCCCATGCCCGGAAACTACATCTCTCGCCCATCACCATCGTGATTGGCAAACCGATGTTTTTCGCGCCCGAGGACATCGCGGGTGAACCCAAGGAGGTTTACCGGCGAATCAGCGAAGCGGTCATGGCCAGAATTGCCGCGCTGCAAATCCCGCCCTGTCCGTGAGAACGGGGCGAGGGTCCGCGCTTGTCTTTGTTTTTTAGTAGCTCAGCCACGGGTTGAGCCATTTCTCCATCTCGGCCACCGTCCGTCCTTTGCGCTGAGCGTAGTCCTCGACCTGGTCTCGCCCGAGGTCGGTCGAAATCCCGAAATGCCGCGCTTCGGGATGGTTGAATTAAAAACCGCGCACACTCGCTGCCGGGTGCATCGCGCAGCCTTCTGTGAGCTCTTATCCGTTCGCAGCTTTGATTGTCTGATCCGAAAAAGTCCTTCTTCAATGGCCTATCCTCGGCCGGCTTTTCCCCAAGATGAATGTCGTCCCTGTGGACGAAAAGAGAGGGGACATGAGTGCTCCATATCTGCGCCTTGTCGCATGTCTCTTGGCCCATTGCTGTCCACCCTGTTTTAGAAGTACAATCCCGGCCAGTGAGCACCAACGATTGCACCGACATCCTAAAGTCTCTCGCCGACCGTACCCGCCAGCGAATCGTCAAGGCGCTGCTCGCCACGGATCTCGGAGTCAACGAACTGTCCGAGCGTTTGGAAATCACTCAGTACAATACGTCTAAACATCTGCGAATCCTCAAGGATGCTGGGATCGTCGATGTGCGGGCAATCGGTCAGCGGCGCGAATATTTTGTGGCTACCACCTTCCGACGCCGGATCGAAAAGGAAGGCTACGTCCTAGACTTCGGGTGTTGCACCTTCCGAATGGATCGTCTCGCCGACTGATTCGCTTTCCATTTGCGCCCGGTAAACGAACCGAATATGCCACTCGGGGCACATATGCGGCCCATTCTTACCCTTGGACTATACTTGGCAACTGCCGGATTCGTTTCCGCCGCCCCCCTCAAAATCAACGGTTCCACTACCGTGAACCTGCCCGTTGCGGAAGCTGCAGAAATCCTGCGCGCTGAGAACAAACTCGATATCCAGGTGGACACCCAGGGAGGCAGCGGCGGCGGCATCTCCATGCTCGGAGACGGACTGGTGCAAATGGGCATGTCCTCGAAACCGGTCAGCGAGGATGACCGCAAAAAATATCCGCAGTGCGATTTTCACGAAACTCGCATCGGCGAGGATGCCGTAGCCTTGATTGTGTCTAAGGACGTGTGGGAGAGCGGAGTCCATGAGCTGAACAAGGCCCAGATCAAAGACCTCTACGGAGGTAAAGTGACCAACTGGAGGGACCTCGGGGGGGTGAAGTCGCAGCGGATCGTATTCTTCAACAAGGAACCCGGCCGCGGCACCTGGGAGGTTTTTGTCCACTGGCTGTACGGCAGCCCCAAACTGGCACCCCAGGTAAACTTTCCTGAAGTCGGCGGAAATGAGGAAACCCGCAACAAAGTCGGCAGCACTCGTGGTGCAATTTCGCAACTCTCCGCCTCCTGGGCTGATGGCAAAACCGTCTTCGCCCTGGCCGTGAGCGGGGACGATGGCCAGCCGGTGGAACCTACCCCCAACCACATTGCCACTCATAAATACCCGATGAGCCGTCCACTCTTTGTTCTCACAAACGGAGCGCCCGTCGGGGACGCCAAAACCACGGTGGATTTTCTGCTCAGCCCGCGCGGACAGAAGCTGGTTGAAAAACACGGCTACCTTCCGCTGAAGGCACTTGCGAAATAGCGCATCGAGATGACTCGCGCCCTGTCCTGGATCCTTTCGCTAACGGCTCTCGCGAGCCTGGTTCTGCTCGTCGGCGTGTTCACCTGGCAGAGCTCGGTGATATGGCAACGGGATGGCATCGCCTATGTCACCGGTCATAGCTGGTTTTATCGCCAGCAGCAGTTCGGAGCGTTTTCGCTCCTCTACGGTTCCATTGTGGTTTCCTCAATGGCCCTTCTGCTCGCGGGCCCACTGGGTTTGGGGGCGGCTCTGTTTATCGCAGAATATTTGCCTCAAAAAACGAGGCTGGTGTTGAAAAGCCTCATCGAGCTCCTGGCAGGGATTCCGTCCGTCGTGTACGGCCTGCTTGGGATTCTGCTGCTGCGCGGCTGGGTTTATGAAACGTTCGAACGCTTCGAACCTCTCAGCGGAGACACCCTCCTGACCGCAGGTATCCTCCTTGCCATCATGCTACTGCCCACTGTCGTGAGCCTTTCCGAAGACGCGTTGCGCGCCGTTCCCGCGAGTCAACGCCGGGCGGCGCGGGCTCTGGGATTAACCCGCGCGGAAACGATCTGGAGCGTCTGCCTGCCACAAGCCCGTCGCGGAATCACCTCGGCCTTTCTGCTCGCCCTTGGACGTTCCCTGGGCGAGACCGTAGCCATCTTCCTGGTAGTGGGACGGCAGGATAACAACGTGCCGCATTCCTGGCTTTCCCCCGCTCCACTGCTTCAGGCGGGCCAGACGCTGACCAGCAAACTCGGGGGCGCAGAAACCAACATCGCCTACGGAGATCCGCTTCACTGGAGCGCGATCATGGGACTGGGCTTGATTCTCCTGATCCTCACCGGCGCGGCGACATTACTCGGCACCGTGCGAAGGGAACGAAATGCGTAAGGCCAAAGATCTACTCCTGGGCACACTGCTCGGCGCCTGTCTGCTCGCTACACTCGCCATCGTCGGGGGACTGGTATTTGCGATTGTCCACCGGGGCTGGCCTGCCATCAGCGTGTCCTTTTTCACGGAACAAATCCGGCTCGTCGGAGCCGATGGCGGGATCTTCTGGAATTTGATCGGCACCGGAATCCTGCTGGTCACCGCACTCCTTGCCAGTGCCCCCTGTGCCGTGTCACTCGCGCTTCTGGAACGTGTATGGCTGCGCTCACCGCAACTACGCCGCCTCCTGCGACTTGCCCTCTACACGATTAACGGCCTGCCCAGCATCGTGTTTGGAATCTTCGGCTTCATCGTCTTTGTCCAATGGTGCGGTTGGGGCAAGTCATGGCTTGCAGGCGGACTGGTGCTCGCAATGTCCATGTTACCAACCGTAACCATCGTCCTGCTCGAACGAATCGCGGCCATCCCCACCCGCTATGTCGAGGCTGCGGCTGCGCTGGGACTCAACCGGACGCAAATTGTCTGGGCCGTTCTTATGCGGCAATCTTGGGGCGGCCTGATCTCTGGCTCGCTCCTCGGTCTGGCCAGAGCGGCCGGTGAAACCGCTCCAATCATGTTCACCGCCACCATCTTCGCCGGAGCAACCTTCCCCAGGGCCGTTGTGGAAAGTCCCGTCCTGACCCTTTCCTACCACATTTTCATACTGGCTCAGGACTCGTTTGCTCCCGCAGTGGGCACCAAACTCTGGGGCGCTGCCCTGGTGCTTCTCGGGCTCGTTTTTTCATTCACTCTTGCGGCACTCCCCGCCCGTTTGCGTCAACATGAGGAGTCCAATGTCTGAGGTGCCGCCCATTCTCCAAATCCAGAAACTCGAAGTCCGCACCCACGCACGTCTTCTCCTGCGCAACATAACCCTGAGCATCTTCGAAGGAGAAATCTTCGGACTCATCGGCCCCTCCGGTGCAGGAAAAAGCACCCTGCTGCGCTCCCTCAACCGTCTCAACGACCTGCTCCCAGGATTATACGTCAAAGGCGACGTTCTACTCCGGGGACAGTCCGTGTATGCCCGCGACACGGACGTGAACTCGATCCGCACACGGATCGGGATGCTCTTCCAGCAACCCGTGATTTTCCCGACAACCATTCGCGAAAATGTGCTATTTGGAGCCAAACGTGTCCTCGCACTTGGGAAGGTCGAGCAAACGGTCCGGGTTGAATCCGCCCTGCGCGAATCCTCCCTTTGGGACGAGGTCAAAGATCGGCTGCAGCAACCGGCCAGCGCTTTGTCCGTTGGCCAACAACAACGACTTTGCCTGGCCCGAGCCCTTGCTGTGCAACCGGAAGTCCTCCTCATGGACGAACCCACGAGTGCCCTCGATCCGCGCAGCACCGCGGCGATTGAGGAGCTACTGCTTCGCCTTAAAACCCGTCATACGATCGTCATCGTAACGCACAACATCACCCAGGCGCGCCGGGTTACGAACTCACTCGCCTTCGTGGCCATCCAGGATGGTGCCGGAGAAATCCTCGAACACGGTGCCACGAAGGCGCTTCTTTCAGCGCCGAAGAACCCGATCCTTGCCGATTACCTTACGCATTCGTCATGAAAGCGCCGCTCGCTGGCGCTGTCTAATACCCGAGCCACGGGTTGAGCCACTTCTCCATCTCGGCCACCGTCCGTCCTTTGCGCTGAGCGTAGTCCTCGATCTGGTCTCGCCCGAGGTCGGTCGAGATCCCGAAGTAACGCGACTGCGGGTGGTTGAAGTAAAAACCGCTCACACTCGCCCCCGGGTGCATCGCGCAGCTTTCGGTGAGCTCGCATCCGGTCACCGCTGTGGCCCCAAGCAACTCGAATAGAGCCGGCTTTTCCGTATGATCCGGTTGGGCCGGATAACCCGGAGCCGGCCGGATCCCGCGATATTTTTCGCGAATGAGTTCCTCGTTGCTCAGATCGCCGGGTTTTTCGATGCCACACTGAAAGCGGGCCTGCTGGTGTAGCCATTCGGCAAAGGCCTCCGCAAAGCGGTCCGCGAGCGCTTTGACAATAATACTCGAATACGGGTCGTGCGCTTCGTCAAAGGAGTGCGCGAACTCGTCCCCACCATGAATGGTGACGGCAAAGCCGCCCAGATAATCGGTCCGCCCCGAACTCGCCGGCGCAATGTAATCGGAGAGCGCGTAGTTGGGGGTGTCTTTTTTAATCTGTTGCTGGCGCAGGGAATGGAAGGTCCTGCAGTCTTTGAGCGCGATGTCGTCGCCGATACTGTTGGCTTCGAAATAACCGAAGACCCCTTTTGGGGTGAAGCGTTTCTCGGCGATTATCCGGTCGAGCAAGGCATTGGCATCGCGATAAAGCTTGGCCGCTTCGCTTTCCGCGTGTGCTTTTTTGTCGGCTTCGTCCCAGGCGCTTGAGAAACGTTGTTCGGCCACCAGCCACCGGCCTCGCAGTTCCCAAGTGTGGAAAAACGGCGACCAGTCAATATAGGGACGCAACAGTTCCAGACTCACCTCCAGATCACCGCCGGAGGGCAGGACTTTCTGGACACCCAGCACCGAGGGCCGCGCAATGTCCACCCCAAGCCAGTCGGAAGCGAAGGCGTTGGCCCGTGCGGCTTCCAGACTCAAAATGTCGCGTGTCTTCTTCTGGCCATACTTGGCGCGCATCTCGACATGCCGCTCTTCGTTCGCCTCCACAAATGCCGCGCGATGTTCTTCGCTAATCAGCGACGTCGTCACCGGGACACTTCGCGACGCATCGAGCACATGCACGACGCTGCCGCTCGGATAATGCGGCGCAATCTTGATGGCGGTATGCGCCGCACTCGTGGTCGCTCCGCCAATAAGCAGAGGCACCGTGAATCCGAGTCGTTCCATTTCCGAGGCCACGTGCATCATTTCGTCCAGGGACGGTGTGATCAGGCCGCTCAGGCCGATGACGTCGGCTCCGATTTCGCGCGCCTTGTTGAGGATTTTCTCGCACGAAACCATCACACCCATGTCGGTGACTTCAAAACCATTACAGGACAACACCACACCGACGATGTTCTTGCCGATGTCATGAACGTCGCCCTTCACCGTTGCGATCAGAAATCTGCCGCCGCTTTTCTGGTTCGGGTTGAGCGCTTTTTCCGCCTCCATCGCCGGAGTCAGCACCGCCACGCTCTGCTTCATCACGCGGGCTGATTTGACCACCTGCGGTAGAAACATTTTGCCCTCTCCGAAGAGATCGCCCACGACCTTCATTCCGTCCATCAACGGTCCTTCGATCACCTTGAGCGGCACGCCGTATTTCGCGAGAGCCTCCTCGGTGTCCGGAACAATAAAGTCGGTGATTCCGCGTAAGAGGGCGTATTCGAGGCGTTTTTCCACGCTGACTTCGCGCCAGGAGAGATCCGCTTCCGCCTTCTTTCCGGCGGCCTGGCCTTTGAACTGTTCGGCGTACTCGACCAGAATTTCCGTCGCGTCCGGTCTTCGGTTGAGGAGCACGTCCTCCACTTTGACCAGCAGATCGGCGGGTATGTCTTCGTAAACCTCGAGCATCCCGGCGTTGACGATCCCCATGTCCATTCCGGCCTTGATGGCGTGGTACAGGAAGGCGCTGTGCATGGCCTCGCGGATCTTGTTGTTGCCGCGGAAGCTGAAGCTGATGTTGCTCACGCCGCCGCT
>CAMCYN010000178.1 GCA_945883955.1 Akkermansia muciniphila | reverse complement strand
GGGAGATCACCGCGGCTATCAGGACGGCCTTGACGGCCATAAGCCCACCGCGGAGGCGACGATCCGCGATTGCACACGGCTGGAGAACCGCCGCTGGAGCGGGACGGTTGAGCACAAGGAGATCCAGCAACCGGCGGCTGTCAGGGGCGATCAGAAAGGCCGCCATGAGCAGATAATGCACCGCGCGCACTTCCACGCCCACGTCGTAGCAGAAATTGAGCATCACGACGTTCATGAGTACGCCCACGAGCACGAGCGCCCCCAAGAGGGTCGTCCGCCGCCAGAAAAGCAGCATGCCGCCGATCACCTCCAGCCAGCCAGCGAACATCGTGTAGACCGGCGAGTAGCCCATAAACGTCCAGAGAAGCGCCACGGGGCTTGCTTCACCGAAAGGCTGCATCAGTTTGTGTGGCCCGGGGTCGCTGAATTGGTTGGGAAAGACCTTGTTGAAGCCGTAAAAGAGCGTCAAAAAGGCGAGCGCATACCGCACGATGGTTCGAATGCCGTCGGAGGTTTTCGCCCCGAGCGGCCTGCAGCCCACCGCCAACGCCCAAGCCACGGAAATGGCCAGCGCGATCGCAGCGGACCGGACTACGTCGGAATACCGCGCCGGTACCAGGGACGGCCATGCGACGCCAGACGGCAACACAACCCCCGCGGCGGTCGTGGCCACCCACCATTCCACGGCTTTGGCGGCCCAGACGAACCAGGCTAGCAGGCCTGAGAACGGCCCGACGAAGGGGACGTAGTCGCCCAAGCTGAAAAAAAGACCTCTGTACGCCAGATACACAGCGACGAACCGCGACGCTACGTTGCTGAAACAAACGAAATACGTTGCCGGGCATGTTGCTCGAAGCGTACCGCCACCGCACGCTGGACCGTCATTCCCAGGTGTTGGAATTGCGGAGGGCGGGGGTGCTGTGTCGTCATCGTACGTATTCATAGGCAAGTCGCCGTTACCTTGGACAAGTCGCTTGTTTGAAGCAGACTCACTTGAGCCGCCATCGACGATGGCTGGCTTTTTCCCATGGCATAAAGCCGAGGCTCAGCGGCGGAACTCCGTCCGCTGCAGCCTTTTGTTATGTCCTTGTTTTGACTCCTACCCATTTCTCAACCACTGGTGCTTTGTAGGAAGCCATCTGATTTATCAAACCGTCTGGTTCGTTCGAGACAAGAAGCATCTTTCGATGCTCGGGCTTCATGAACCCCCGCGACACGGCGTTGTCCAAGAACGAAAAGAAGGGGTCGAAATAACCATCCACGTTGATCAAGCCGCACGGCTTCGTGTGGAGGCCAAGTTGCGACCACGTAAGGATTTCTGTGAATTCTTCAATTGTCCCAAATCCGCCCGGCAAAGCAACAAAGGCATCCGAGAGGTCGAACATCATCATCTTTCGCTCATGCATGGAACCGACAACACGAAGTTCCGTAAGCCCTTGATGCGATACTTTGTGGGCGAATGATTCCGGGATGATCCCGCGAACTACACCTCCGGCTTTCAGGACGGTGTTGGCAACTTCGCCCATGAGCCCGACATCAGCGCCACCGTAAATAAGTTCATAGTTCCCATTAGCCAATGCCTGGCCAAGTTGCCGGGCCATTGACATGTAGCACGCGTCAAAGCCTGGACTTGACCCGCAGTTCACGCAAATACTCTTCATTTCTCCATCTTTCTTGGACATAACGTCAAAAGTGAGCCGCGCCATGTATGGTCGTTGGCTCTACTGCCTTGTTGGGCTTCGCAGCAGGTCCCGCCCGACTTTGGATCGCAGGTTTTGCCCAACTGAGGCCAAGGGCCCATTCGCAGCGCACAAAGGCGCAAAGCTTCAAAGCAAGCGCTCTTTTTCTCCGCCCCCGCTCTCTACGCCAGAATGTCGTGCACGATTTTGCCTTCGACGTCGGTGAGCCGGAAATCGCGTCCCTGGAAACGGAACGTGAGCCGTTCGTGATCGATGCCGAGCAGATGCATGATCGTGGCGTTGAGATCGTGTACGTGCACGGGGTTCTCCGTGATGTTGTAACAGAAGTCGTCCGTGGCGCCGTAGGTGAGCCCTTTTTTGACGCCCGCTCCGGCCAGTAACGTAGTGAAACAACGCGGATGATGGTCGCGCCCGTAATTGTCGGGAGTCAGGGCGCCCTGCGAATAAATGGTCCGGCCAAATTCGCCGCCCCACACAATAAGCGTGTCCTCGAGCAGCCCGCGTTGTTTGAGGTCGTTGATGAGGGCGGCCGTGGGCTGGTCGGTGTCCTGGCACTGAAGACGGGTCGCCGGAGGCAGCCCGCCGTGATGATCCCAGCCCATGTGGAACAACTGGATAAACCGTACGTCGCGTTCGGCCAGACGCCGGGCGAGCAGACAGTTGGCGGCGTAGGTCCCGGGTTTTTTCACATCGGGTCCGTAGGCTTCGAGCACGCTGGCCGGTTCACTGGAAACGTCCGAGAGTTCGGGCACACTGGCCTGCATCCGGAATGCCATCTCGTACTGGGCGATCCGGGTCTGGATTTCGGGATCTCCAAGCGCCTGAAACTGGCTTTGGTTGAGTGCCGAGATCTGGTCAAGGCTGCCCCGTCGTGTGGCCGGATCCATGCCGGGAGGGTTGGACAGGTATAAAACGGGGTCGCCGCTGTTGCGGAACTTCACCCCCTGATATTTGGAAGGCAAAAAACCCGCGTTCCAGAGCCGGTCGTACAGGGGTTGATCGGATTTTCGACCCGTCCCGAACGAAGTCAGCACCACGTAGGACGGCAGATCCTTGTTCTCGCTCCCAAGACCGTAGCTGACCCAGGCGCCGATGCTGGGTCGGCCAGCCAGTTGCGAGCCAGTCTGGAAAAACGTGATGGCCGGGTCATGGTTGATGGCCTCGGTGTGCATCGAACGGATCATGCACAGTTCGTCGGCGATCTTGGCCATGTGAGGCAGCGTTTCGCCCAACCACATGCCGCTTTGGCCATGTTGGGCAAACTTGAAAGCACTCGGGGCAACCGGGAAATTCTTTTGGCCTGAGGTCATTCCGGTCAGACGCTGACCTTGGCGGATACTGTCGGGCAAATCTTTGCCGCGTTGTTCCTCCATGGTCGGTTTGGGATCGAACAGATCCATCTGGGAGGGAGCGCCGCTTTGGAACAGGTAAATGATCCGTTTCGCTTTGGGCGCGAAGTTGGGGAACCCGGGCAGTCCGCCGGCGGCCGCCCCGGATTTGGCCGCCCCGAACACCGACGGGCTGGCGGCGAGTGTGCCGAGGGCTGCCAGACCGATCCCGGCGGCGGAGCTTTCCAGAAACGTGCGACGGGTCACATTGACCCGTTCGGCCTGAGAGAGGTTGAGAAAAAGGGAATCGTTGCAGTTCATAAAGGGGAGGGGAGAAGGGGGGAGGTTCCGGGTTCCGGGTTCTTTGTTCGGGGGCGGTGAGGGATTAGCGGGCGATGAACTCGTCCAAGTTTAGAAGAACGTTGGCGCTGACGGTGTAGGCGGCCAGTTCGGGAGCTGAAACACCCTCGGCCCGCTTGGAGTCGCCGAAACTCACCAAGTCCTCCGCCGCTTTGGATTCTTTCCCAAAATGCGCCAGTTGTTTCTCCAGCCCTTTTTCAAGCACCCCAAGTTCCGTGGCGTTGGGTAACCGGCACGTGACTCGCCGGAACGCCCAGGTCAGCCGTTCGGCCGGTGTGGTGCCACCTTCGACTATCATCCGTTCGGCCAGTTTCCGGGCGGCTTCGACGTAGGTGACCTCGTTAAGCAACGCCAGCGCCTGCAGCGGCGTATTGGTCCGGGAACGTTTCACGGTGCAAATCTCGCGACTGGGGGCGTCGAAGAGCATAGCCGTGGGTGGTGCGGCTGTGCGTTTCCAGATCGTGTACAATGTGCGCCGGTAAAGTTCGTCCGCCTTGCCGGGTTTATAGTTGAGCAAATCGCCATAAACGCTCGTTTCGTCCCAGACGCCCTTTGGCATGTAGGGACGGATACTGGGACCGCCGACTTTGTCCGAGAGTAGGCCACTCACCGCCAGCGCCGAGTCGCGGATGAGTTCAGCCGTCAGGCGAAAACGCGGGCCGCGGGCCAGAAGCCGGTTGTCGGGATCTTTTTCCAGAAGCTCGGGCGTGACCCGGGCCGATTGCCGGTAGGTGGCGCTGGTGACGATGAGCTTTTGGAGGGCCTTCATGTCCCAGGATTGCGCCGGGATCCCGTTGACCTGGGTGCCGGCCGAGGGGTGCATAAATTCTGAGGCGAGCCAGTCGAGCAGCTCGGGGTGGCTGGGCCAGTCGGCCTGGGACCCGAAGTTTTCGCTGCTCTTGACGATTCCCATGCCGAAGAAATGTTCCCAGGCGCGGTTGACCCAAACCCGGGAAGTAAGCGGGTGTTCGTCGGAAACCATCCATTGCGCCAGACCGAGCCGGTTCATCGGAGCGCCGGGCGGTAAAGGAGGCAGCGCGGCGGGTAAGCCCCGGGGCACTTCTTCTCCGAGTATGTCGTATTGGCCGCGAATGAGGATGTGGGCCTTTCGCGGTTCGGTCCTTTCCTTCATGACCATCGTGGAGGGGATGGTCTTTTCAAAATTGCCGCGGGCCTTGGTGATTTCTTCCACCTTGGCTTTGGCGGCTGCGGCGGGACCGCCGCGTTCCTTGTGGAATTCCACGAGTTTCTTCTTCTGCGCGTCGGTGCGTTTGCCTGGAGTCGTTTTTAAGATCTCCACAATCTCCGGGGACGCCGGCACGGGAATGGCCATGTTACTCACCGAAAGCCGGAACTTTCCAAGCAGCGCGCCCGATCCGTAATTCTGCTCAATCTGCACGATCAGAGTGCCTCCGTCGCTCAGCTTCAACGGTTCCCGCAACACAAACACCGCCGCGTGCGCTTTGCCGGATTGCGGATGAATGGCCCAGCCGGTGTTGGGTTTACCGTCCACGGCTTTGTCCACTTCGTAACCCTTCTGGTTAAAGTCGGCGCTCGGATCGCGGAAGGCGGCGTCTCGCTGCTGGCCGTCGGCCTTGTTGATCGAGCTCAGCCGGAACTCGCTAATGATCGGGTTGCCGTTGGCGTGACGTCCGGGGCCTTTGGAGGGGAGCCGGTCGTCGGGCAGGAGTTCGAGCCGGATGCCGGTGATTTCACCGGGGGCCACGTCGGCGGTAAGGGTGTAGGTGTCCTTGGGAGGCTGTGTGCCCGAGGAGAAGATCGCGCCGTCGGGTTCGAGTTCGAGCGTGACGCCGTTACTGGATTTGAGTTCGCCGGGTTGAAGGGGGTGCCAAGTAGGCGCCTCGGCCAGGATGTCCTTTTCACGCTGGCGCTGGCTGGAGGCTTCATTGGCCTCGGCTTCCTTGAGCGCTTTTCGGGCGTCGACGAGTTGCTTGTCGAAGTCGGCGATTCGGGCGGTTTGCTCGGGCGTCGCGAAAGACAGCAGGGGCTTGGTGTTGACGGTGTACTGGTCGCCGCCGAGGACTCCGGTGTCTTCGCCGGAATTAAAGATGGCGAACAACTGGTAAAACTCCTTCTGCGTCAGGGGATCGAATTTGTGGTCGTGACAGCGGGCGCATCCGACGGTGAGTGCCAGCCAGGTGCTGCCCGTGGTTTCAACGCGGTCGATCACCGTTTCGGCCAGCCATTCTGCTTCGATCCGGCCGCCTTCGCCGTTGAGGCGGTGGTTGCGGTTGAATCCGGTGGCGACGACCTGTTCCTCGGTGGCGTTGGGAACGAGATCGCCCGCGAGTTGATCGATGGTGAACTGGTTGAAGGGGAGGTTGCGGTTAAACGCTTTGATAACCCAATCCCTCCAGATCGACATCTGGCGGCTGCCGTCACTTTGGAACCCGTTGCTATCGGCGTACCGGGCGAAATCCAGCCACTGCATGGCCATCCGCTCCCCGTAATGAGCCGAGCTCAGGAGCCGGTCGACGACCCGTTCGTAGGCGTTCGGAGCCGTATCGGCCAGAAAGCTGTCGAGTTCCTGCGGGGTGGGGGGAATCCCGGTCAGGTCGAGTGAAACCCGGCGCAGGAGTGTGGCTTTGTCCGCTTCGGGCGACAGGGACAGGGAGCTTTTGGCCAGACGTTCGGCGATAAAGGCGTCGACCGGATTGGCACTGGCGGCAGTGCCCGGGACGGGCGGACGCTGGATTTTGGAAAACGACCAGTGGCCTTCGTATTCCGCGCCTTCCTGGATCCAGCGGCGGAGCAGGGCAAGTTGTTCGGGGCTGACTTGTTTGGCGCCCTTCTTGGGAGGCATGTGTTCGTCGTCGTCGTCGGTGAGGATCCGCTTGATGAGCTCACTTTCGGTGTCCTTGCCGGGAAGGATGGTCGGTGTCTCGGATTTGCCGCCTTTAAGAGCAGTTTCGCGCAAGTCCAAACGCATATCTCCTTTGCGTTTGTCGTTATCGGGACCGTGACAGGTAAAACAAAGGTCCGACAGGATGGGGCGGATATCGCGATTAAAACGGAGCTTCTCAGCCCCCTGAGCTCCCTGGGGAAGACCCAGAAGGAGGATGGCAGAAAACGTGGCGCCAAGGGCACTGGTCGCACTGGATCCGGGGGAGGAGGAGGACGGCTTCATCTTCGGCCACACTAAACAACGATGACTTAGGCGGGTATCGCATGTTTGGGTGGTCACTCCAGGCGGCTACAAAGCGAACAGGGCCCCACCGAAAAAATCTCGGGTGCCGCAGGTTAGAAGCCTTCTCGATCCCAGGGCCTTACGGCCGAAAAAAAAGCCCCGCGGCGAGGCGGGGCTGATTTTTTATAACATCCGTGCCTGAGGGCCTACGGCTGAGGCGACGGCCCGGGAGCTGGGGGCTTAGCGGCCTGGCGGGCTTTGGCCACGGCCAGACGTTGCCGGATCTCGGCTTCCTCGACTTCAGAAAGAAACGCAAACCAGGCCATGTCCCAGGCTCCGTCGTGCATGGGCCGCTTGGCGTCCTTGAGCGAAGCAATGGCTTCAGGGCGGATAAGGCGGTTGGCCTTGATGTAGGAATTTAACGCCAGCGTGATGAGTTCTTCCCGCGAGATCTGCATATCGTCAGCGATCCCGGAAAGGACGATGTCGACAGAGTCGGGAAGA
>CAMCYN010000177.1 GCA_945883955.1 Akkermansia muciniphila | reverse complement strand
CATCGTTCCCAGGCCGGTCTGGGAAGAACACTCCTCCACGTTGAGGGGAGTACTGTGGTAGCCGACACTCCGGTGTTTGCAGGCGAGCTGCTTGCCTGCCGGTGGCCGGCATTGAGTGAACTCGCTGCGGCATACAAAGCCGCCGAGGCTGCAGGTGCGGCTGGCATTGCCTTGTTTCGTCTTCCCGGACAAGGAGTTCAGGGGGCTTGGTCTTTGCGCCAACTCGAAACCCTTTTTGCCACGGGAAAAGCAGGAGAGGCCTCTTTTAGTTTGA
This sequence comes from Akkermansia muciniphila, assembly GCA_945883955.1. Taxonomy (GTDB): domain Bacteria; phylum Verrucomicrobiota; class Verrucomicrobiia; order Chthoniobacterales; family Chthoniobacteraceae; genus Chth-196. The sequence continues at coordinate 6,864 of CAMCYN010000177.1, read as the reverse complement.
AACAAACTGATTACGGCTTCGAGCTCGTTAACGCTTCCGGTTCTGATCTGGCACCACGCCTGAGTGGCTCCTCGCAATCACAGGACCGAGGTTGGCAGCTCGAAGTGGAATCGAGCGAAGGGGCTATTTTTCGCGAAGCCAGTTCCGGTGAATTCACAAGTGTCTATGCTCATGCTAGCCCTGAGGCTTTGGAGGCGACGACCGTTCCTGTACAGGTGGCCAATCGGTTAACCTTTCGGTTCGCTGAACTACGTGCCGGAAAATCCCTTCAAAGCGGCTTGGTGCAACTGTCCCGAAATGCCAATCGTTCAGCCTTACGCTGGCGCATCCCGCAATCCTCCAGCAACTCCCATTGGCAACCTCTCGAATGAAACGCTCTCCTTTACTCTGGCTCTGGATTCCTTCCGTAGTGCTTGCCTGTGGCGGATCGTTTTATGAAGCGCCACCTACGTTGGATTTGTACCCGGAACGTCTTCCGGGAAAATCCATGCGTGTAATCTTGCGTGAAACGCAGCCGCCGGTAGCGAACCCCGCTGGGTTCGAGCAGCTTCTCGAAGAAATTCGCCAGATAGGTCTGAATTTCACGGTGTTTCCTCGAAAAGAACTGGTGCGCCGGATCGAACGCGGACTCAGTCGCAACCGGGAGGGTGAGTACCGGAAGCGGTTCGCAAACTGTTTGTACGACTTTCGAGATCTGCTCTCTCAACCCGGCATTCCGGCAGCCGAGATCAAGCAATACTGCCAGTGGCGTCTCGATGCCATGGAGTGGGACAATGGACTGTTTTCCAGGCCGCCAAAAGGTGAAGCGGATTGGTCGGAAGAGAGGTTGGCGGCTGAACAAGCGTCCTGGGAAGAACGCCAGGAGAAGACGACGGCGGACCTGATGGGGGCCGACGAAAAGGCCAGCCCGGGATTAAAGCCCCATTGGCAAATTCTTATCGGAGCCTGGGCTTTCAATCATCGTGACTGGGATGCTGCAGCGCGTTCTTTCGAGCGAATCGGAGTGGAGACTCCCAGGCATCCGCGCGCCGAAGTGGCGTTGCTAATGCTGGCCCGCGTGCGAATCGAACAGTGGAGAGCGGCCAAGACAAAGGCCGACTGGAATGGGGGACGAAGAGAACAGGCTGAGACCGAGGAGCTGCGTAAACTCTATAAGACTGCAGAAGACGCTCTGGATGCCTATCTGGCAGTTTATCCGAAAGGTCGGTTTGCGATCGATATTCCTGGATGGAAGGGTGGGCTGGCCCGCGAAAGCGGATGGTGGGCACAGGCGATTAGCCTTTTTCTACAGCAAACGGATACCAAGGGACATCCCGAGGTCGTTCGAGGAGCCTTGAAGCAATGTGAAGTGTGTCTGGAACAGATTGAAAATCAGTGGCTCGAAAACAGTTCGAATGACCCAGTTTCAGTCCTGCCTATCGCCGAAATTGCCAAACGTCCTTTGGCCGCAATGGCGCTTGTTTATCATTTCCTGGATTCTCGAGATCAAAATACCCGACGGGCTTTATTCGGAGCGGACCCCGATTTGGGCGAATCGGACCACGATTTAATCCGTCCTGTTCTTCAATTGCGCCGAATCGGAAGGGTGATTCTGCCGGCCTTGGCCCGAGCGGTGGTGGCTAACAAAGCGAATTACGAAGGGCGGGTGTGGCGTCCCAAATATCTGGCGGTGCTGGCTTGGGCGGCCAGCCAGAGCGGATCCCATCAGGAGGCCGTTCGAATCTGTGAGCTGGCGGGGCCACTGTTGAGTGATAGTGACGACCTTCTTTTTGCTCGGGCTGTGGCGTTGCAGCGTTCTGGTGAATTGGCAGAGGCCATCCTGGGCTATCAGAAGCTCAAAAACGTTTTTCCCCAAAGTCCCCTGACAGCCGAGGTGGATTTTCGCATTGCCACTGCCTTACGAGACCAACATCAGGCGGGATTTGCCGTTGTGGATTTTATGCAGATTGATGCGGGGCAGGAGACGCGCGCCCAATCGATACTCGCTGAGTTACAGAATGGTGTCCAACAGCGGGGCGGCGGGGTTTTACCGGAGGAGCCCACTTATTTGCATGAAAGAGCGGAGGTGCAGCAGTGGATTGACGTGCTTTTGAAGTTCTCGCCGTTGAAAGAACTGGAAGCTGCTTTGTCGAAAAGCCTGCCTGCAGAACGAGCCGAAAGGGTCAGGAATGTCCTCAAGATGCGTTATCTCGCGCAGGAAAACTTCATCGAGGCTGCACGGTTTGAGCAAACTGGGGAGAATGTGGGGTTAGAATTGAAGAACCTTACAGAAGAGCTCCGGGCCGCTCCGACTCCTCAGCTTCGGGCGGAGAAGGCACTTGCTCTGGCAGAAGCCTGGGCGTCCCAGCGCGGTAACCTTTGCCTGCCGCTGGCGGAAGAGGGAGGGGATGTTTTCTCTAGCGACCTTTATCAAAGCTGGCGGGTGCGTCTTCAAAATGCCCAAACGGCAGGGCATACCCCCGAGGCTGCATCCGCTGAAATGGAAGGTTGGGACGAACAACGTCACGCGTTCGCCTATTATATTCGGGCCGCCGACGCGTGGCCCGGCTCAACCCTTGCCGCACATGCCCTTTGGCGAGCTAATGAGAGCCTTCGGCAAATTGCGGAATTATCTCCCTGGGGAATGGCGCGCGCATTTGAAACGAAGGTTTCGACGCAATCGCGTCAATTACATGAACGCCTCTTGAAGGAATGTCCCAACTCACAGGAGGCCAAACAAAAGAGCGTTTGGTGGAGTTTTGCTCCGGCTCTGGAAACAAAGTGGATGCCTGCCGATCGCGGAAATCACGCGGTGGAAGTCGCTATTGGCAAGGTTTTCAGTCCCAGTATTCCGGCTTTGGACGACTACGAGTCCAATCGAGGCCTGGACGCTTTTCGCGAACGCCTCAAGCAACTCGGGGCGCAGGCCAAAACGCTCGAAGTGTCTGCGTTGAAGGCTGAACTCGCAGCTATCCGAAAGGAATTTCTCCCCACCCATACCAGTGCGAACTATTCCTGGGTGATCAATCACATCGACGATCTTTCCCTTTTTCTGCAGGAACCGGGACTTACGCCTTCGTCGCGTGAACGGTATTTTCAGGTTCGGCTGAGTGAAAGTGCTCCAAATCTGAACGATTCAGAGACGCAGCCTTATCGGGATTACCTTACTTTTATCGCCCTCGTTCGAGAACGTGGCCCGATAAACCCGACAACCGGCGAAGAAAGTCGTCGTCCCATGAGTGAACGCATGGCGCAATTTTTGAAGGAGTTTCCGCGCAGCAAGAAGAGGGAGGCGGCGTTGGCGCGGTGGTCCATTTCTACCATTCGCGAGTATCTGGGACATACGGGGGTTGTGAGCAGCACATGGCCCGAAGCTCCCAAGCTTCGCGGGTATAAAACAATCGAACCCAGCGGTCGGCGGGAATGTACCGCAAAAATGCTCCATTCCGCTTTGGACCGTTATGAAAAGGAATTCCCTAAGGGCCGTTATCAGGCCGAAATGCGTCTGTGGAGAGCGGCCGTTCACTTGGCCGACGCCAAGTGGCAGCCCGCCCTCAATGGTTTGGTGGCAACTCTGGACGATCCGACTCATCTCGATCTCCATTTGGACGCTGCCCTCCATCTTGCGGATCTTTACCTGCGATTGATTGACGAGCCCGCGTCCCGGGCCGATCTCATTTCGGCTATCGCATCGAATCCAGGCTCGCAGAAGCGGCTCTTTGATTTCATGCGCAGCGACACACTTGGCGCTCGGCTGGCTGTGTTTGAGGGTTTTCTGCGGGAACATTTTACTGCCCAAAAATAGTTCCCTGCCCTTTATCCCGCGCCACCTCTGAGCAAACGAGGACCACGTCCAACCCACGCAGATCACCCAGTGGAAAACACAGATGCTCCAGGGCGCGGTGGAGGTGTTCGAGCAGGATCAGGGCAGCAAAACCGCAGAGCAACGCACCGAAGCGGAAAAGGAACGACTGGAACGCAAAATCGGCTAACTCGTCACCATCAGCGAGAGGTCAGAGTTTGGCGTACTTTGTGTAACGCTTCTTGAAATGCGGCATGCAATTCTTCGACATCCGGAATCCGAACCGTCGCAAAGGCCTGCTCCATTTGGGCCCTTGTGATGTTTCCCTGCCGCACGAGAAACTCCACATCCTCCATGTCTTGGGCGTCTGTCCCGCGCATCATCTTCGTCAGAATGAGGTCAACGGTGTCTGGGCGAAAAAATTTGAGCCACCGGGTGGATGGTCTGAGTGCGGGCTGAATGTATTTCTCCCACTCGGGGCGTAGGAAAACCTGATCCTCCTGAAACAGGTGAGTCATGTACAGTCCAGAGGTCACAAGTGTTTTGTTGAGTTGCTGTTGAGCTTCCCAAAACTGGTCATCATTCTCGAGTCTTTGGATCTCTGAAAAGCGCAGAATGACGTCTAAATCCAGAGAGTGTCCGACCGCCTCTGGAACATTGTCGAACCCCAAGGCAAGGGAGGCGCGTCTTTAAACGACCAACGAAACTTCATGATCGAGCAAGCCGTCCAAAGTGGTGGCAATGATCTCCGCGTGTGTCATGCCGCTGCGGTTTGTGGGCGTTGCCACTGCGTAGAAATCTTTTTCCCGATACCGCGCTCATACCCGTTCATTGTTACGAACCGGGTAGGGTGGGGCATCACGCCCTGTTTCACGGGCTGACAATCTGGCAATAGGATGAGGAGTTGGGACCAGTACCCGTTGTCAGGTTCAAATTTACGTCCACATTCCGCCACATATCGGACGACAGACTGGCTTCGTTCCCTGACCGCTAGCTGCGCAATCAGTACCGGGTTATTGCCCACAGCCCCGAGCATAGCGGCACCGCATCGGATGCTATGTGGACTGTACTGGGTGGCACAGTTAAGCAACGCGATCGAAAGCTCTTCGTTTGAGAATAAACTGGAAGGAACGAGCTCGCCCTTTGGCTCGGTGCCTTGCCAGTAGTGGCGACACCCTCGTTGAACGGCGAGGGTCCACAGATCTTCAGATGTGGCCAGACCCAACCTTCGCGCCTTTCTCAGGAGCGGTGAGAAATGTACGGTGGTGCCCAGTCGATGCGCTAAAGTGTCCGTGTACACGTTGGCAGAATTTAAGCGGAGGGTGGTGTCAATGCAACGCCACCGTTTCTGGTCTATCCACAATGGCATTTTTAACCGAAGCGTGGTGCAATCCGTTGCTACTCAACACCATTATAGGACACGCCGAAGGTTATAGAGCTATTCCTGACGCGAGGATGCAGGAATCCAGCGGTAGAGAGTCGGCACGGATACGCCAAGGTTCTGGGCCACATCCCGAGGCGGGACGCCGGTAGCGAGCAGTTGCTTGGCGGAAGCAATCTGGGCTTTGGGTCGATTAGCTGAACGCCTTGAACCTAAAATCAGCCACGGCATACTTTTTGCATGAGTGTTATTTTCTACCAGATGCCTCACAGCCCGTACGCTATCCCGATTCGGCAATCGCTGATCGCTTGTGGGGTAGCCCATGAAACCCATGACGTGCCGAATTGGGATCGGGGTGAAATCATCAGGCTCACAGGGGGAGCTTATTATCAGATCCCACTCTTGGTTCATGACGGACGGGCCATTTTTGAAAGTGGAGGGGATACGTTGGATGTGGCGCGGTATGTAGATGCCACCTGGTGCAATGGGAGGCTCTTTCCTGAGGCCATTGCCGCCGCTAATCTTTGTCTTACCGAATGGATCGAGGACGCCGTGGAGGCGCGCACCTTCAAACTCGCAGATATTCATTACGTCCCAGCCATTGCGGACACCGTTGCGCGTACGATGGTGGTTCGGCACAAGGAGCGAAAGTTTGGGAGAGGTTGTGTCGATCAGTGGACCAGGGACGCTGTATCCATCCGCTCTGAACTGGACGGGTTGCTTTCCCGATGTGAGGCGACCTTGGCACATTCTCCTTTTCTTCTAGGGGCAACACCCGTGTATGCAGATTTCGCCCTCTTTGGAGTTCTGGGGAACCTGACCCACAACGGATGGAACCAGTTGTCCGAGGATCAGCCTGGGCCGCGCAAATATTTTTCTGTAAAAGTGTCTAACTGAAGATTTGAAAGCGGAAGGATTTGATTGGTTTAGGTGGTTGTATTCTTGCTGACGGACTTGAGATAAATTTTGCCGATTTCCCATTCGTCGGAGATTTCGATGAGGACTCCGGTGACGAGGCGGAGTAAGGAAGATTCGTTTGGAAAGAGGCCAACCACGCGAGTCCGGCGTTTGATTTGGGAGTTGAGGGTTTCGCACATGTTTGAGGTGCGAAGGCGCTTTCGGTCTGCTTTGGGGAATTTGAAGACGGAGAGGCCTTCAGGGATGTTTTCCTCCGCCCAAGCAGCGAGTTTTGGGGCGCTCTTTTCGTAAGTTTTTACAAAATCTAAGAGCCTTGTGTCGGCATGAACTCGGTCGTCGGCGTCGAATATGCGGCGAATGTCATCGGCGACTATTTGTTTAAGTTCTTTGGTAGGGACGTAAGCCTGAGCGTTTTGTTGGAGATGGAACTGGCAGCGTAGCCAGGGGCAGGAGTTAAGGGTGGCGCGTAAGGCGGCCCGGAGTCCCTCGTGAGCATCGGAAGTGATGCTGTCCGGGAGTCCGATGCCACGTTCTTTGAGACTGGTGAGGAAGCTGCGCCAATGCACTTCGGCTTCTGAGAGAGCGCAGGATACACCGAGAATAGAGCGTTTTCCGTTATCCCTGCGGATACCGATGGCAATAAGAGTGGCGCAGTCCCTGACGATGCCATCGATACGGACGGTATAGTAGGTGGCGTCTATAAACAGATGGGAAATATCTGGGAGCGGACGGGAGCGCCATTTTTCGAACTCAGGGTCGAGTTCTGCACAGAGATTGGAGACTT
>CAMCYN010000176.1 GCA_945883955.1 Akkermansia muciniphila | reverse complement strand
CCGGGCCGCTGGAAGCCTCCGCCACAAACCCTGCCCCGAGCGTACTCAGACACCCCAAAAGTGAAGCGACCATGTGGGAGGGTTTCGGCAACCAAAAACGCCGAACCATCGGGAGTGGCAAACCTGTCAACGGGTTCGAACGGAAGCTGTCTGTGTGTTTGAGTTTCATGGGGGGATTGTTTTGAAACAGGCGCCTAAATGTTGGGCCTCAAATTCGCGAGTCAGTTTTCGGCGTAAGGCTTCGAGGGCAGTTCTACGCCGATTGTTTTTCTAAATCGGTTAGCCACGGTCAGGCCGGGACATTGGGACGATGCTGGCCAGAGCCTCTGCTAAACTTTTGCGCGTAACCGGTTTGGTGATGACCCCGTCCATGTCAGCGTCAAAGCACGCTTGGCGTTGTTCGTGTAAGGCGGAAGCGGTTAAGGCTACGATGGGCAGGCGCCGAGTCCCCTGGAGACTTTGTATGGAACGGATCTGTTTTGTGGCTTCAAGCCCATCCATCACAGGCATTTGAATATCCATAAGCACGACATCGAATTCGCTCAGGTCGGTCTGAACCGCCTGGGCTCCATTGCACAGGATCTCCACGGAATGGCCCAGGTTGTGAAGCATCCCGGCGGCCACGATCTGATTGGTGGGATTATCTTCGACCAGGAGGATACGCAGGGGTTGGTTGTTCGGTCGGGGCGAGTCTGGCACAGCGAGGGGCTGGGAATGGGAAAGTGGCGCAGTGGCCGTGGGGGCCGCCGGCAAAGTGAGCGTGAACGTGCTTCCGAGGCCTAACGTGCTTCTTACTTTAATGTCGCCGTCCATGGCCTGCGCCAGCTTCAGGCTCACGGCCAGGCCCAGCCCGGTGCCGCCAAACTGGCGGTTCTTCTCCGTGTTAATTTGCGTAAACGAAGTGAACAAATGCGGGAGATCCTCTGTGGCAATCCCAATGCCGCTATCGCGGACTTCCACCACCACTTGACCGGCCGAACTCCTCGAAATCTGCAGAGTCACGCTGCCGTGATCGGTAAACTTGATGGCGTTGCCGAGGAGGTTACCGAGGATTTGGCGAAGCCGTTGGGGATCGGCAAGGACACTGCATTCCGTCGTGTGATCGACGAGGGAGAGGGAGAGGCCTTTTTTGAGAGCGTTGGGTCGTAAAGAATCCAGCGCTTCTTTGGCGACGGCGGACAGCGATACTTTTTCGGGAAAAACCTCCATCCCGCCGGCCTGGATTTTGGACCAGTCGAGAACGTCGTTGATGACACGCAGCAGCAGTTGGCCGCTGGAACGAATCGTTTCGAGCAATTCGCTCTGATGTGAATCCAGCGGTGTGAGTGCCAGCAGTTCCGCCAGGCCCAGAACGCCATTGAGCGGAGTGCGAATCTCATGGCTCATCGTCGCCAAAAATGCGGACTTCGCAAGGTTGGCAGCCTCTGCGGCCTCGGCCGCTTCTTTCAGCTTCGCTCGATGCTGCCGTTCCTCGGTGATGTCCCGGGCGGCGGCCATCATAATGCCTTCCTTGGGCACCCCCACCACCGACCACTGGATGACCCGGTACGTGCCATTGCTGCACCGGTAGCGGTTTTCAAAATGTGTGGTGGTGCCACCCTCAGAAATGCGGGCCGCTTCTGCCAAAGTGGACGAAACGTCTTCGGGATGAACAAAGTCGATAAATGGCCGGCCGGCAAGCTCTTCCTCCGACCAGCCCAGCAGCGAGGTCCACGCCGGATTGAGGCGCTGAAACCTCCCATCCATTCCCGCAATACATAACAACTCCAGCGAGATGGAGAAAAAGCGGTCTACCTGGCCTTGTGCCCGCTGGCGCTCTTCTTCTTCCCGGCGCAAGTTGGTGATGTCGGTGAAGGTGGCCACACAGGTGTCTGGCAATCCATCGGCACCCATTTGAACGGGTTGGGCGTTGATGAGGATCCAGCGGCGTTCTTTCCCCGCGAGGCCCACCCCCATGACCACTCCGCTGACGGCACGCCCAGTCCGCAACGTCACCATAGCCGGGTGGTCTTCGCCGGGAAAAGGGCTGCCATCCTTCCTGACCGCCTGCCAACTGGGGTCTAAGGAGGAGCGACCGCAGATCTGGTCGGCACTCAGGCCCAGGATTCTTTCTGCGGCGGGATTACACGAAAGGATCCGGGACTGTCGGTCCTGCACTACAAGGCCCTCGTTCATGGCCGAAATGACGGCGCCCAGCTGGGTGGCGCTCTGCTGTTGGGCCAGAAGATGCGCTTCGATTTGCTTTTGCTGGAGGCGTAATTCGAGGAGCTGTTCCGCCTGTCGGGCGAGCAACTGGAGCTGGGCCAGTTTCGCGGGAGGGATTTGCCGGGCTTCCGGAGCGATCACACAAAGCGTGCCTAACGGGAGCCGGTTCGAACCGACCAGGAGCGGTATACCTACGTAAAAGATTACATGAGGCCGGCCGGTGACGAGAGGGTTATCGGAAAACCGGGGATCGAGCCGGGCGTCGGGCACGACAAAAGGGTTGTTGGGATCGAGAATGGCGTGAGCGCAAAATGCCATTTCGCGCGGCGTCTCGGTAGCGTCCAGGCCGTGGTGTGCTTTGAACCATTGGCGTTCCTCATCCACTAGCGATACGAGCGCTATGGGTGTTTCGGCAATGGACGCGGCCAGACTGGCGAGGCCGTCAAAATCTGAATCCGGCGCAGTATCCAGAATCCCGCAACCGCGGAGCAGCGCAATGCGTTCCTTCTCGGTGGGGGTAACCTGTGGGATCTGCATAGGGGGGAATCGTAATCGGGACGGGCGGTTGCGTCGAGAAATCGAGCCGGCGCCATGACCGCCGACAGGCCTGCTGACGCGCCTCGCGCTTGTTTTCACTTCCAGTCCAATTCCCACACTCCGCTTTCTGGCGAAGGTCCACTCGCCCACTTTTCGCCCCTGGGAAAACGAAAAGGCCCGGGGAAAACCAGTCTCCCCGGACCTTGCGCGGTCGTTGCTTCGGCGGCTGTTACTTCGTGAGCGGATGCTCCTTGAGCAACTCTTCGGTGGTGAAGAAATTCACGCGGCCCGGATACGCCGCGCGCACTTTTTGGACTTCGGCTGGATCGATCGGAGCGGCTTGATTGCCGAAGCTGTTACGCACGAACGTCAGCACCGCGGCCATTTCCGTATCGTTCAACATCCCGCCGAAAGGTGTCATCGGTACCTGTCCGTCGTATTTCTTGCCGTTGAGCTCCAGCGGCCCCATGAGGCCGTACAAGGAGAGTTTGATGAGGCGTGTGTTATCGCCTGTGACCCACTGGCTCTTTTCCAGGGATGGGAAAGCCGGATCGAGTCCTTTCCCGTTGGGCTGGTGGCAGGTGACGCAATGCCCTTCGCGGAAGTAGATCTTCTGTCCCGCGAGGAACTGCGCTTTGGCCCCGGCGTCCAGATGGGCTGGAGCGGCGAGTTCCTTGTGGTCGGCCACTTCTTTTTCCACTTTACCCGCCAGACGGGTGGCTGCAGTTCTCGCGGCGTTTTGGCTCCACTGATCCAGCGGCTTGCCGGAGGCAATGCTGACGATTTTGGCCCCAGCGACCGTGTCGGGCATCCAGGAGGCGGCTACGAGCGCCTCGAGGCGAACCCGGCCATGTTCGTCTGCTGCGGCTTTTTCCAGCAACTTGGCGTGATCGGCAATGCGGTGCATGTTGTAACGCAACACACGGACGGCGGCAGCGCGGGCGTGGAAGTCTTTAGTTTCAAGCAGTTGGCGCAGCAGACCTTCATCGGTCTGATTCAACCCCCAGGTGGTCCAGAGTGCTTCCAGAGTGTGGTGTTCGTATTGGGCGTCGTTTTTATCCAGAGCGGCTACCCAGCTCTTGAGTGCGGGCAACACTTCGCTGGCCGGATGCGCACGCAGTTCGCGGCGTGTCCGGTAACGGGTACGCAGTTCCGGTTGTTTCAAATTCTCCAGCAACGTGCTCACGCTTGCCCCGGCGATCTGCGCCGGTTTCACCAACGGACGCGATGGATAGGTGATGCGGTAAATACGGCCGTGGACGTGATCGCGAAGAGGATCCCGGGCATTGTGCTGCATGTGTCCGATCAGCGGATTGTGCCAGTCGATCACGTACAGGGACCCATCCGGGGCGAATTCAAGGTCGACCGGACGGAAGTTTCCGTCGGTGCTCTTGAGCAGGTCGTGCCGGAAACTCGTCTTCCAACCCGTGCCATCGTCTTCGATTTTGTGCTGTTTGATGCCGAGGAAGCCGATGGCATTACAGAGGATCAGGTCACCCTGCACTTCATCGGGAAAGTGCCGCGAGGAAACCACTTCCAGTCCGGAGGTTGGCCGTACTTTCTGCCCTTCAGGAACGAGGTCGGGGGTCGAAGGTGTTTTGCTGCCGAAGGTGGGTTTGACGGAAACGGGGAGCATCCAGTTCATGCTGGGGCCGCTGGTGTGCAGGAAGAAGTCCTGGCCCCAGGCATCAAAAACAACACCCCAGGGGTTGGGAATGGAGAGTTGTGCGGTACGTTCCAGATGGCCGCGCTGCGGATTGTAACGCAGGAATCCGCCGTCGACACAGCGGATGGGGCCGTAAGCCGTTTCGACGTTGGAGTGAAGAAACACCCCTTCGCACAACATAAACGCACCGCTCGGATCCGCCGCGTAAGCGCTGATGGCGTGATGCGTGTCGTGGGTGTCAAAGCCACCCAGGATGATCTCGCTGGAGTCGGCCTTGTCGTCGCCATTGGTATCGCGGAGCAGCACCAGGTTTGGTTCCTGCGAGAGGTACACACCTTCGGGCGCCAGCTCGAAACCGATGGGGAGATGGATGTGATCGGCAAAGACGATTTCTTTGTCCGCTTTTCCGTCGCCGTCGGTGTCCTCGTAAATGAGGATCTTGTCATTGGGCATGGCGTCGCCGGGCCGGTAATGCGGGTAGGTGGGGGCGACGGCGACCCAGAGACGACCTTTGTTATCAAAGGAAATCTGGATCGGGTTTGCGAGGTTCGGGAACTCCTTCTCGCTCGCAAATAGTTGTGCTTTATAACCTTCCGGAACGGTCAGGCTCTTGACCGCATCCTCGTCGTACAGGTACTTGTCGCTGCCGTTTTTGACGCTCTGCTGATAGTTGGTCGGGACGGGTGGAAGGACGTGTGTTTTGCTGTCATCTACTTCGAGGGTTGTCTTTTTCGAAGCGGCCACCTCATGGATCAAGGTGTCGCGCAGCGCGGCCATCTCGCGACTCTTCTGAACTTCGTCCGGGTAATTCTGCGGTCCAAACGGGTTGTAACGCTGTCCGTGAGTGTGAACGCCATTGAGGATGTTGTAATCGTTGTTCCAGAACCAGTCCTTCTGTTTTACGGCCTGATGCAGGGTGTCGGGGTTGGCTTTGGAAACCCGGTTCTGTTTGCCGAAGACAGCGTTGGCGAGGATTTCCCCGATCTGTCTGTAGCCCTCTTCCGTTGGGATGAAACCGCTCGTTGTAAGCGGAGTCTGCGCCTTGGCGTACAAGGCCTTGGTTGGGTTAAAGAGGTCGACAAATGTCAGGCCATGTTTCTTTGCCACGGTTTGTATGGCCGAGGCGTAAAGGCTGATGTTGGCGTTTTCCTTTTCGCCGTTGGGCAGATCCCGCTTGGCGGACTGGTTTTCGAAGGCGATCGGCGAGGCTAATACGAGCCTTGGCGCCGCCTTGGTGTTGTAGGCCTTGCTCAGGGTGTGTTCGACCCAGGCGTCCAGTTCCGCCTCAAAGTTCGCTACCCGCTCCGGGCCTTCGAACGATTCATTATATCCAAAAAAAGCGATGATGGTGTCGGCTTTGAGAAAGGCCAGCCACTCGTCTGGAGTCGGGAAGAACCCTTTTCCATTGTGCGTCTTGAGGTCCGGATGAAATTTCTCTGCGCCCGGAAACGCCCACTGCGAGACGCGCGAAGGATGGGGGCGAAACCCCGGCGTGTCGCCGACATGCCCCATGTTGCGTACAAACAATTCACTCTGCGGGTAGCGGAGGTGCAGTTCGGTTTCGAGGCGGCTGTAGTAAACGTCGCGTTCAGCGAGCCCGTTTCCGATCAGCACAATGCGCTCGCCTTTTTCGGGAGCGGCGACGGCCTGCGGACGTTTCGCCGTGGCCGGTTCCGGGATCGGCATACTCGCGTGCGGGGCGTTTTTGGGCGCCGAATTCATGGTTTGCGCGAGCAACGCGATGGGCAGTCCGGCAAATGCCGCAAGAGTGACGAGGTTCTTATTCATAGGGGAAGAGAAACGAGAGAGGGGGTAGGAGGACCTTGATAACTATGCCGGCCGGAGGTCGGCGAGGGTATCGCATGTTTGGGTGAAGATTAGTGGGAGCCGTAAGAATCCGGTATCGGTAGAAGCGCGTACAGAGTCGATTTTTTAGCGAGCCACGTGGCCCTGGGCGTCCTGTTGCCCGCTGCCGGAACACCCGCCAAAACCCGATGGCCGTTATGCTACGGAGTCGGGATTGGGGCGGGATAAACGAGCGCTTCAGTTTTGCCTTCCAGCACCGAGATGGTCTTTGTCAGGAGGTCCTTTGGATAACGCTGGGCGTACTGCTCTGCCCTGTCCTTGCTCGGCTTGAGGGATTCAAGCCTGGCCAGGGTTGTTTTCATGCTCGGGAGCAGCGGGCGAACTTCGTCTCCGAGATGCGCGAAGACATTGGCCACCAATGTGAGTCCCACAAGGTCCTCGTCGGCGAGGCTGCGCTCGAGGGCGGGCAGGGCAATGTCGCGCTGTTCAAGACGCATCAGGGCGTCGGCTACGGTAATCCGGACGGCCGCCGAGGAATCATCCAGGTGTTTCTGGAGCGAGGGGCTGGCTTGAGCCGCCTTTTTGCCGAGCATGACGCATCCCTGGGCCGCCCACCAGCGCATCGCTTCGTTCGGATCTTCGAGCGCCGCGATGAGTTTGGGCAGATTGTCTGCGGACCGAGCGGAGGCCAGCAGGGCTAGTTCGTAGATTTGTTCCAGAGGGTAGGCGCCTAGTCGCCTCGAATTCTCGTACCCTTCCAATGCCGAGCCCTCCGGGACGAACCCGTTGTCGACGATCTCCAGGGTGTGTTTTTTGAGGGCGGCCCGCATGCGTTCTAACGTTTCGCGGTGGGCCGGATTTGCGGCCAGATTGCGGACGTTATCGGGGTCGGCGAGGGTGTCGTATAATTCCTCGGACGGTTTCTCTCCCCAGAACATGGAGGTGGCGGGGGTGAGCTTTCCTTCGCGGGCGGTCCGGGCCCAGGACTGGTAGCCGCGAGCCTG
>CAMCYN010000175.1 GCA_945883955.1 Akkermansia muciniphila | reverse complement strand
TCCTGCAGCGCCCGATGGAACGCTTTCATCGGGTAACACGACACCCCGATGTATTTCACCTTCCCGGCCGCCTGCATCTGTTTCATCGCGGGGATGGTTTCATGGATAATCTGATCAATATCCACAAACTCAATATCATGCGCCAAAAGGATATCCAGATGCCCGGTCCCGAGCCGGTGCAAACTCACGTCCACACTTTCGAGCACCCGTTTGAAGGAAAAATCAAAGTGGGCGAGATCGTAACGCCCGAGTTTGGTGCACAACGTGTAGCTGTCGCGGGAAATGCCGCGCAGAGCCGACCCGAGCAGCACTTCGCTCATGCCGCGTCCGTAAAACGGCGAGGTATCGATCAGGTTCAAGCCACACTCGAGCGCCACGTGGACACTCTTAAGGGCTTCATCAAGGTTGACCTTGCGAAACTCCTGGCCGAGCGAACTCGCGCCAAAGGATAGGATAGGAACTTGGAGGCCGGTTTTGCCAAGCGTACGGGTTTCCATAAAAATACGGGGGTGTCTGAATTAGGAGGGTTTGGAAGAGGAGGGCGACGCCTCGGACGGCGAGTACCCGCTCTGACGGGGAATTGATTAAGAAAAACGTCCCGGAACACTCGACTCCGGGCCATCGGAGTCAGGTCGTACGGCACCCCATAACGATGAGGATATTGGCCCAGAGCGACTGGTCGGCAGTCTGGATGGTCAGCACATGGTCGGGCGAATTCACTGCATCATAGAATTCCCACTTCTGGATCGGCTCCAACCCCAGCGACAAACCGGCTTCCTGGATAGTTTTGCGGTAGCTGGCCCACACGGGCGGTTCGCCTTCCTGGGCGTACGAATCGTCGGGAGGAATCCCCATCGTGTGGACGGCATCGACGGCCACCGCACTCAGAATCGCCTGCAAGGTCTGGGTGCAATTCACGAGACCCGGACTCAGGGCCAGGCTGACGACTTCGGCATTGGGCCCCTTTTTAGTGGAAGCCGGATAGTTTCCGTCCGCTATGAGGATCTTGGAGTGGTGACCCGCCCGGGCGAGTACTTCAGTGATCTTGGGATGAAGCAGCTGATGTTTAAGCATAAGGAGAGGGAACTATGGGTTTGTGAGGGCGCGGAAACTGGCAATGGTGCGTTCGGCCGCAAGCTGCGAACTGGGCAGCGGTAAGACTTCCGCCGAGAGGTAGCCTTGGTAGCCGATCGTCTGAAGCGCCGCGTAGATGGGCCGCACATCGGTGTGACCAAACCCAACGGCACGCCGCGTAGAGTCGGCAAAGTGGACATGGCCGAGATGGCTTCCAATTGCCAAAACCGCTTCCGCGAGATTGGTTTCCTCGATGTTCATGTGGAACAAATCCGCGAGGATCTTCACTCCACCCAGGCTGCGCTCTTCAATAAAAGCCCCGGCATCAGCCTGGCGGTTCAGGAGATTGGTTTCGTAGCGGTTGAGCGGTTCATAGAGAAACACCTGACCGAGTTCTTGAGCCAATGCTCCGGCGTCCCTCAGGGCTTCGGCCAGCCAGTCCATGGCCTGGGCTCTTTCCACCCCGGGTTCCACCCGACCTTGCATGGAACCGAGAATCGCCGGCGCCCCCAACTCAGCGGCGCACCGGATGATCGAGCCAATAAATCCGCGGGCCTGCTCGCGCACACTCTTGTCGGGATGACACAGGTGGAGTTTGTGTTTGACCCAACCCGCCCCCGTTCCCACGGCGGCCACAGCCAGCCCAGTCGAGTTTTGGAGCGCCCGGATCGCAGTCACGTCCAGGGCCTCTACTCCCGGCGGAAAAATCTCCACCGCGTCAAATCCGAGTGCCGCCGACTGTTTAAAAGCGTCTTCGAACCCGTTCCAGAACACAAACGGACCCCCATTTGCCTCCGGCACCAAAGAAACCGTGATTGCAGAGCGCATAAGGAATTAGCCCTGGCAGAGCAAACGGATGTGTTTTCCAAGGTGCGCTTCGAGCACTTCGCTGTGCAGATCGGCGTTGGCCTGGAGGGTTTCGAGGATGCCTTCCTTGAATAGCCGCCCGCCTTCGGTCTTTCCAATCGTCAGCACCGATCCAAACGTGACGTGCAGGATCTGGCGTCCGGCGACTTCATCGAGGTAAATCCGCTCGGCCGTTTTGGCGTCCAGTCCCTTAGGGGTAGCCGCGTCGGCCAGTGTGGCGGAGATGTGATAGCTGGCCCGGTCGAGTTCGAACCGGTCGCGGGAATACCCGACGATTTCGGAGAAAAGGCCCGGCGCGCATCTGGCCACCACCCTTAGAGCCTCCAGGTAGCTTGTGCCCGCAGTTTTCACGTGCAGGAAGTTTCCGCAAACCCGGCCCACCGCAGGATAGATGCTGAATTTGTCCGAGCCGCTATGAACACTGATCTGGGACGGCCCGCAAAACTGGGCGATCGCCGCATGCACCTTCAGTTCTTCCTCAAAGCGAACCAGGTCGCCCTTGTAATCGATTCCCTTTTCAAATTCGCCGATGAACCGGGGCGCCACCGAGGTGGCCTTAGCGCCGCGCCGTTTGAGTTCCAATCCGATAAAGAGATGTTCGAGCGGTGTGGTGGGGGAATCGGTTTCATCGACCGACACCTCGATGTCGGCCCCAAGCCCGTGGCGGGCCGCCTCGATCCAGACCGCCATCTGGGCGGCATACGCAATGGCGGCTCCGTATTTTACCACGGCCCGCAGCAAGGCCCCTCGGTCCTCAAACGCCAGCGTGATGCCGCCTCCGATTTCGAAGCGTTTGCCGAAATAGAGCGATTCGACCTGGGTAAGTGACTCAAAAGCGCCTCCGGCAATCACCTCCAGGGCGGCAGCACCCAGATCATCCCCAGTCAGAGTGTCGGCCCGATTTTGAACGTAAGCGGACGGGTCGACGGTGAAGAAGGTGAACCCGCCGGCGGCCAGACTATCCACGTCCTCCTTGGTTTTGAGATGGTCGGCGTCTGCCCCCCAAACACCCTTGTAACCACTGGCGACAATACCGCGCTGGGCTGCGGCGAGAACCTCCTGCGGGGTCCGCTGGGTACGGCTGAGTTCACGCACGGATTGTTGGGCGAGAATGGGGAGAAGATTGCCGTGGCGCAGAGCGGCCAGGTGTCCGGGGGTGGCCAGACCGAGACGGTCGCCAAATCCGAAAGAAGAACGAAGTCCAAGGAGGGAAGGTTGAGGGAGGTTAGACATAAAGGGCAAAAGCAGGGCGTTCTTGGGAAGCAGTTGGGGTTGTTGGCGCAGCGGCTCCTCAGCCAGCTCCGGCATGAGACAAATACTGCGTTAAAGATCGCGTTCAGGGAAGGTTGCCATTTGACCTCTCCATGCCAATTCTTGACCTTTCTACTTCTCCATGTCGCTCCCCCACTTTGTTTCCAATCAAGTCCAACAGGCCCGGCGCTATTTTCTGGATCTGAGCCCCCAGCCCGAAGTGCCGCTCGCTCTGGTGTGCGGAGGTCGCGAACGGCTTAACCCCGATTATCTGGTCCAACGGACCGACTTTCCGTTCTTCTGCGTGGAGCTCATTGTCGAAGGCGAAGGGGAAGTTATCCTAAACGGCGTCCGGCGCGCTCTCTATCCCGGGGTAGCCTTTGCCTATGGGCCCGGCATCCAGCACACCATCCGGACTTCCCCCGAGAAGCCGATGTTAAAGTACTACGTCGATTTCACGGGCAGACAGGCCGAGGCACTTTTAACGGCCAGCGGACTCGGCCCGGGCCTTTCCATTCACGTGTCTCCGGTGGAGGAGATTGTGGATCTTTTTGAGAATCTTCAACGAGACTCCGCCAGCGAACACCCCATAGCGTCCGAGGTGTGCCTGACCCTGCTGCAACTACTGCTTTTGAAGCTCAGGGAACGAGCCATCCCCGCCCCAGTGGCCGAGCCCCGAGCCCTCGCCACCTACCGGCGTGCCCGGGGGTTACTCGAACAAAACGCCCTGCTCTGGCAAAGTGCCGAGCAGGCAGCCGCGGCCTGCGGGATGACCCAGGAATATCTGAGCCGGCTCTTCCGCAAATTCGGGCACACCACGCCCTATCGTTTTCTAACCCGGATCAAAATGGGACGCGCCGCCGAACTGCTTCTCGACGCCAATATGAAAGTACAGGAAGTCGCCGAGGAACTGGGGTTTTCAGATCCCTTTCATTTTTCGCGCTCTTTTAAACGAGTTTACGGGGCTTCTCCGGAACAATTTGTGCGGCGGGTGCGCCGAACTCCCCAAGCCCCCCCCTTTTCACACCTCCTCTGAGCGGAGGCGATATTTCGACTTGGCCGCATAAAAAGAGACAGATCCCCGCTTGGAAACCCCCCTATAAACACCCATTCTGCGTATAAAGTGGCCTGCCCATGAAAAACGACCGTTATCCTACCCCGTGGCAAAAGAAAGTACTCTGGAGCGCGTTAACAGCTGTGGGGGTTGTTACCATAGGAGGAATTGGAGTCGGCGGAGTCTGGCTGATCGCCCAGATCTTGAGCTTTCTCCAGCCTATCCTCATTCCTTTTGCCGTAGCCGGAGTCCTGGCCTACCTGCTCGATCCGGTCGTTACCCGCATGTTAGCCTGGGGAGTTCCTCGCCAGTTTTCCGTACTAACGGTTTTCGCATTGGTATCGGCCCTGTTGTTATGGGGCGCCATTTGGTTTGTTCCAGCGGTGACACATCAGACGGTTAACTTGCTGCATAAGGTGGATGATTATACCCGCACGACGCGGACCCATGTCACAAGCTTTGCTCACTCGATTCGGCAAAAATACGGATTTGATGTCCTTCCCTCGCTTACGGAGACTACCGAAGACGACAACAAGGTCGACGACCCTAAAACGCCCGCAGTCGAAGGAAATAAAACGGCCACGGCGGACCCGAATAAAACAGCCACAAGCCCGAAGATTCCCGGAACCCTCGAAGAACTCGTCGATGTTCAAAAGATCCTGAAGGGGGACTGGCTTAAAAACTCCATTATCCTTCTAATAAACAATTCGATTAGGATGGTTCGGAGCAGTGTGGGCGGGTTCCTGAGCGTTTTCGGATTCCTTCTCTCGCTTATTATCATTCCTATTTACCTCTATTATTTCTTGATCGATGCGAGAACGATTTCGAATTCATGGCAGGATTATCTGCCGGTTCGAGCCTCGAAGTTCAAGGACGAGCTCGTCTCCACCCTCACAGAGATTAATGGCTACGTAATCGCTTTCTTCCGTGGACAGCTGCTGGTGAGCCTTATTAACGGAACAGCTACCGCGATGGGTCTGGTTATTATTGGACTGGATTTCGGCCTGCTGATTGGACTGGTCCTCTGTGTCCTCGGACTAATTCCTTACATGGGGATTCTGATCTGCTGGATTCCAGCACTCATTATCGCCACCGTGCAGGGCGACGTCGGCACCTGGATTCCAGGCGATCCCGGCTGGCTATTCCCCACTGTCGTGACCGGCATCTTCGTGGTGGTGCAAAAATTCGACAGCTTTTACATCACGCCCCGTGTGGTAGCCAGTACGGTCGGCTTACATCCGCTTACCGTGATTGTTTCCCTGTTTGTCTGGAGTTTAATTATCGGCGGACTTCTGGGCACCATTTTGGCCGTGCCCCTGACCGCAACGCTGAAGGTGCTGCTCCGGCGTTACGTCTGGCAAAGGCGCCTGCTGGGGCTCCCAGAGAGCCATTCCCCAGACGGCACCGACCAGCACCAACCAATCCGGGAAAGTAAAGCCAGCTAGCCCTTCAAAAAACAGGAGACCGGACGCAGAACTGGGGCCCTGGCTTTTGCCTTTCTGCGCCCTCCCTGAAACTGGCCAAACACCGATTTTACTGAGGATGCAGTTCCTTAATAAAGATATTCCGGAACTGCACAAGCGACGGCGCCCCTGTCCACTGACCGTCCTTTTGACTACCGTGATGCTGAAATCCGATCGGTCCCTTCTCGGGAAACCCCGGAATCTGGACGCCTGGCAGAACTGTTTTCCCATTTAAGACCACCGTTACCCTCCCTTTCAGGACGGTAATTTCAAAACGGTTCCATTTGCCCACGGCGTTATCGGCTTTTACTATGGGGGTCGCTGCGGCCTTCACTTCTGCCGGCATAGCGGTATCCCGCCGCACACCGTACATTTCGCCTGAGCCCACCGGCCAGCACCAGATATTCACCTGATGCTTTACGCTTCCATTTAATAAAATGCCCGAATCAGCGTCCGGAAGTGGTATTCCCATCGGTTTCCCATCGGGCCCGGAAACTTCAGAGCCGTCGGGTAAAATCTGGCGCGTATTCGGGTTCAAAAAAGCGGCCTCCTTAATACGCCAATCCACAATCAACGTATAATTCGCATATTCCTTCTCAGTCCACAGACTCTTGTCTCCTGAGGCCTCGCTTAAGGCATCATAATCTATAAATCCGCCACTTGCCTTCCAATGTCCATTATCGCCCTGAGGCACTTTCCATCCATCAAAATTAACCCCGCTAAATAACGAAACAAACCCCTCATAAGGATTAGCTGTCTGCTCTGCGGGCGCCTGGGTGGAAGGAAGTTCTTTTATAATCAGGTTTTTGAAGCGGCATTCGCTGCCTTCGCTCTCCAACGAAATAAACCCCTTCCGAGGAACACAGTCCTTAGCCACGGTCACTTCTTTGCCGTTCACTTCCAGACGTAATTCGCCGTTATTGCCCGTAAGGCGGTAATGATTCCATTCGGGCGAACTTTTACTGCGTTCCTCGGATGGGAAGCTGCGAGTGCCGGGACGTCCCACCGCCGTCATTGTCGCGCCCCAGATCGAGAAGAGATCCCCGTGGGTGGTGTACCATTCGTTTTTCCCCTTTGCGTTGTACCCGTTATCGAGCACCTGCACTTCGATGCCCCGGGTGTAACCAGTCCCCATAGCCGGGATCCCATCACCCCAGACAAAAATCCCGCTGTTCCCCCCCGACTTCATGTGTTGCCAGTCGCATTCGAGGACGAAGTTTTCGTACATCCGCTCGCTGCGCATGTACCCCGTAGGCACTCCGCTGATGACGACCATCCCGTCCCGGACGGTAAAGGTGTCGGGTGCCACATTAACAGGTACCCACCCGGAGAGATCCCTACCGTTAAAGAAAGGCACGAATCCGTCTGGCAACGGGTTTTCGGCGGCATAAACGGCCACGCAACACACCAAGGGACAGAGAAACGGGAGGATTTTCATAAAGGGAGGAATAATTATGGCTGACCCGCTAGAGGTAACACATCGGCGGGGATCGGTCGTTCGCATCCATACCGGCTACGAAATCA